>CALJWR010000243.1 GCA_937976685.1 uncultured Verrucomicrobiae bacterium | reverse complement strand
TGCGCAGCCATTGGTAGGCCAGCGGGGCGCCGCCGGTGGCGGCGACCTCGAACGTGACCTCCGCGCCGTCCAACGCGAACCGGCCGGCCGGCTGCCGCGTGATCAGCGGCGGCTCGATCGAGGGGTCGCCGGAGACGACGGACAGCCGGAGCGCGGTCGCGTCATAGCGCGGGCTGAAGGCGAGGCCGGCCGGTGCGGCGGGCCGGTGCAGCGGATTGAACTGCCCGAGGCGTGTGCCGGCCCGGACGAGCAGGAATTCCTCGTTCTCCGCCGGGCTGAAGCCGGCGGGAGCGACCACGTCCAGGCGGCCGCCCAGCCGGGCCGCCCCGTCCACCAGCAGTTGATCTTGGAGCCCCCCTTCCTCGGGCGAGCCGCCGAGACCCAGCTCGAGGCGGCCGGTGGCGGATTGGGCATAGGCTCCGATCACGCGCAGGACACCGTAAGGTTCGCCCACGTGCAGCGTGCCGTCGTTGTGGAACGTTCGGCCTCCCAGGTCCAGAATACCGTGGCCGTGCACCGTGCCGCCGGCGGCGTTCACCAGATCGCCTTGGAAGGCCGTGGGGATCCGGACCTCCAGCTCGCCGGCGTTGCGCACCGGGCCGGTGATGGTGCGGGGACCGCCGGCACCCACAGTTATCAGCAGCCGGCCGCCGGGCGCATTAGAAATGCTGCCGGCCTCGGGCACGAGGAGGGTGGAGTTCCAGGTGCTGTTGGCGGTGGTGAGCTCGATCGTGCCGCGGTTGACGAAATGGTCCGGCACGCGCAGCGCGGCATGGCCGCGGGGGTTGTTGCCTTCCACCCGCAGCGTGGTGCGCGGGAGGTTGTCGGTCAGCAGCTCGCAGGCATGGCCGGTCAGGTGATAAAGCGCCGGTTCGGCCGGCTCGGCCGTGACGCGCAGCCGGGTGCGCCACAGTTCGTGCGAGCCGAGGATGCGTCCTCCCGCCGCCTCAAGGCTGCCCTTGAGCATCAAGTGCGTGCCTTCGGCCACCTCCACCCTTCCGCGGTGGACCAGGTCGCCGAAGAACTCGCGCGCGCCGCCGCTGCCCGGCCGGACCTCGATGCCACCCTCGTTGATGAG
The DNA here is from genome assembly GCA_937976685.1 of uncultured Verrucomicrobiae bacterium. Lineage (GTDB taxonomy): Bacteria > Verrucomicrobiota > Verrucomicrobiia > Limisphaerales > J093 > JADJWF01. Next base: position 35,308 of record CALJWR010000243.1, on the reverse strand, counting down.
TGAAGCTCCCTCGTCAGCTGCGAGCGTGGAGGCCCAGGTATTGTCGCGGGATTCGAGCCGCAGCACGCCGCGATTGACCGCGGTGGCCGGCACGCGCAGGTGGGCGTGTCCGTGGCGATTCTCGCCGCGGATCCAGAGGATGGCGGCCGGGGAATGGTTGCCCTCAAGCACGCCGGTGGTCCCCGCGAGGATCAGGGTGGAGGGCGAGGTCACCGTTGCGGCCACGTTCACCGTGGCGTTGATCGCCAACACCTCGCCGCTCAAAGGCCCGGCCTGCCAGTCAAACCGACCGCCGAACTGCTCGAAACGTCCGCCCTCGCCCACCGTGATGCTGCCGCCCGCCTGCACAAACGCCGCCGGCTGCCCGTCCAGGCGCAGCCAGATGCCGTCCTCCACCGTGACCGCGCCGTGGTTGACGACGCGGCCGGAGACCGTGCGCGGGCCGCCCGCACCGCGTCCGACCCGCAGCTCGCCGCCGGCTGGCAAGGTGAGCGTGGCGCCGTCTGCCAGGGTGACGGCGGAGATCCAAGTGTTTTCGATGGTGTTCAGTTCCAGCGTGCCGGCCACGGCCACGTCGTTGGTGATGCGCAGTCCGGCGTGGCCCAAGCCGTTGCGGCCCTGCAGCAACAGGGTCTGGCCGGCGGGGATGCCGGTGAGCAGGAGGTTGTCGTTGCCGGCCACGGTCAGGCGGTCCGGCGGCATGGCCGGAGGCGCGGCAAACTCGAGGGTGGAGTTGAAGATCAGGAACGGCCCGCTCACGCCGCCGCCCGCGCCGATGTACCGCCCGCGGAACAGGATGCCGGTGTCCTCGGCCACCTCGATGCGACCGGCGTTGCTCAGGGTGCCGGAGAACTCGCGCGGGCCGCCCGATCCGCGCCCCGCGCGCAGCACGCCGCCGGGCAGCAGGCGCGCGCCCTCCGACGCCAGGAAATGGCTGGCCCAAGTGTTGTGGATGGACTCGAACCGCACCGGGCCGGCGATGGGCGCGTCGGTCATCGCGATGAGGGTGGCGTGAGCGAAGGGGTTGCTGCCCTGGACCCAGAGCTCCGCCGAAGCGGTGTGGGCCTCCAGCAGGCATCTGCCGGCGGCCACCAGCGGCCCGGAGCCGGCCGCGCTGCGGTCCAGCCGCAACCGGGAATTGAACGCCACCACCCGCCCCACGAGGCCGCCGCCGTCCAAGTGGAATTCGCCGTCGCGCGTGACGTACTCGCTGGTGGCGTCGGCCTCGATGCGCCCGCCCTCGCGCAGGCGCAGCACGGGGCCGCCGGCCAGGAATTGGGAAAGGCTGGCGCCGCCGGTGACGAGCACCCGGCCGCGGTTGTCGAGCCGCGCGCCCAGTTCACGCGGGCCGCCGGCCCCCTGGACGGCCTGCAGCGTGGCGCCGGGCTCGTTGAGGAGAAAGGCGTCCGCCGGCGCGTCGGCGGGCAGGAGGAGCCGCGACGCCCAGGTGTTGCTGACCGACTCGAGCCGCAGCGTGCCCTTGTTCCGCCAGCCGCTGCGCCACGTGGCCACGCCGTGGCCGCCGGGATTCGAGCCCTGGACCCAGACCGTGTGCGCGGCGGCGATGCTGCCGTGCAAATCGCAGGCACCTTGGAGGATGAACGTGGCGGCCGCCGCCTCATGGCCGGCCAGCTCCAGCGTCCCAAAGCGCAGGAGCGCCGTGCCGGAGAACTCGCCTCCGGCCAGCCGAAGGGCGCCGCCGCCGAAGAACGCGTCGCCCCTGACCGCGAGCGTCCCGCCCGTGAGCCGCAGCGTGCGCGGACAGTTCAGGCTGCGAACGGTGACCTGCCCGGTGCTGAAGGTGACGTTTGCGCCGGGTGCGGTGATGCTGACCTCGTCATCCGCGCCGGGCAGCGCGTCGCCGGACCAGTTGCTCGCGTCCTGCCACGACACGCCGTCCCCGCCGCCGTCCCAGGAGACCGTCGCCGCTTGGGCCAGCACCGACCAGGCCAGATAGAGCCACGGCACGAAATGCCTGCCACGAGGAACTCCGGCAAGCTTAACGGCCATCCATGCCGTAGAAGATCCTAAAGTACAAGCGCCCTTCATACTGAGAATAACGATTTTTCCAGCACAGCGCTTCGTCAAGCAAACTGTTTGTTACGTTCGTCCGCGGTGACGGTTCAATCATCACCGGGCGAATCGTGTTCACGGTTTGCGGGGACGACAGGAACGAATGGAATCGGTGGCCGGGGAAATTGTGCTTTTGCTGGAGCGACAGGCGCCGTTGTCGGCTGCGGGAAAGCGTTGTGGCGGATGCTTGCGGCTCGGCAGACAAAGCGCCACCACGCGAGGCCGCGGGTCTAGGAAGCCGTGGTGCCGAAGATCTGCGGCACCCATCCATGGCTCCTGCAGCAGGACCGGGTCGGCGCCTTGATCCTCAATCGCCGGAGCCATGCGGTTGAATTGCCGGCCGGGCGGGTCGCCGCCAAGGAAATCGCCAGAGATCCCCGGTGTAAATGGCGTTGGGCAGCACCTCGCACTCAGCCCAACAGCCGGGGCACTGGCGCACCCACGCGCGCTGCGCGGCGGCGGCCTGACTCGCCCAGACCTCCGCAAAGCTCTGCCGTCGCAGGTTGCCGACCACCTTCGTGTTGAACTGGCAGGTGGGTACGTCCCCATTGGGCAAGAGGCGCAGGTGGGCATTCAGCGCCACACAACGGGGGTTGGGCTCCCCTTCCCCCCGCAGCACGCGGTTGCGGATGCCCCGGATGTAGTACCGCTTGGCCAGACGCTCCAGCCAGGGCCACTCCGACACGTCCCGCTCCACCTCGTCCCACAGTTTGGCCACGGCTTCGCGCTGGAAACTGCCGAAGGTCGTGAAGTCGCCGATGGCCTTCGGCGCGAGGTCCACCTCCTGCTGCAAGCTGTACGTGGCGCTGGCGTCGTAGGCCATGACTACGTGGTGGCGGATGCCCAGGGGTTTTAGGAAATCGTTTAAGCCGCGATACTGCTCAGCGCCCTCGGCATCCACGATCGTCTGGTTGACTCCGAGCGTCAGGTTGAGTTCCCGGCGCCGCGGGGCAAGGGCCTTGAGGGTGGCGGTGGCAGTGGTCCAGGCGTTGCTGCGCCCCCGAACCTCGTTGTGTTTCGCTTCGAGGCCGTCCACTGAAAGCAGCAACTGGAGCGGCACGTCACGCCGCCGCGCTTCGCAAAGCTTCACGATGCGATCGGTCAAAAATCCGTTCGTGGTGATGTGGAGGCGCATGGGGCGCAAATGCGTCTGCGCCAGATGAACGATGTCGAGCAGGTCGGTGCGCGCGAACGGTTCGCCACCACTGAGCCGCACCATGTCCAGTCGCGGCAACTGACGGAAGATGCGCTCGATCTCCGGCACGGTGAGATCATCGGGCGACGGTTTCTTCCAACTGTCGCACATGATGCAGCGCGCGTTGCAGGTGAACGTCACCAGGTAGGTGAGGTAGCGCGGCAGCCCGAGCTCGTAGCGCCGCCGGGCGGCAGTTTGGGAGAGCAGGCTGGCGAAGCGCAGAAGTTTCATGGGCAAACCAGTGAGCGGCCGGAGCTGGCCGCACAAAGAGAAGTCGTTTCGTCCATGACCATCATCAGGTCGGAAGTCATTCCGGACTGCCGCCCTCTTCGGCAAGCTCAACCTTGCCGGGACACCAAACAGTAACCCGAGCGACACCGATCCGATACGAAACCGCGGCCGCGGAAACCGTAAACGCGGTGACCTGCGGGCCTGTCACCGAGATGTCACAAAGCAAAGCTTGTCACCCGGACGGGAAGGCCGATTACTCGCGCCGCCGGCGCCCGGCTCTGCAACCAAGCCGGGGAGCCGCCGAACTCGTCTCGCGTTTTTGATGTTGATCATCGCTCTGAAAGGAATGGCCGCCGGGGCTCTTTGCAGGCTGCCCCTCGGACCGGCCGGGATGCTTTGCGTCCACCGGACTCTAAGCGCGGGCCAGCGGGCGGGAATCGCCTCCGCCATGGGCATCGTGATCGCTCATGCCCTTTGGAGCTTCGCGGCGATCGGTCAACCGGACATGCTTGGGGCCGGTCTGTCAGCGTGGAAGAATCCGATTCAGTTGGGATTGAGCGTTCTGCTGCTCGCCCTGGGCGCGCGGGCGTGCTGGTTTGCCCGCCGCGGCGTTCCGACTGCTAGCGCGGCCGGCTCCGCTGCCCGCGGCTTTGCCCCGACTTTCGCCCTCGTCGGAATCAATCCCGCGACGCTCATGACCGTGCTTGCGGCTGTCTGGATGGTCGGGCTGAATCTTCATGGTGTAGGCTGGTGGGCGGGTTTGGGCGTGGCGCTTTCGGTGTTCGCCGGCGGCGCTCTGACTTGGATCCTTCTTACCACGATCTGTGCCCGGCTTGGTGACCGGGCCGGGAAAGTCGTCGTGGTCCGCGTGCAGATGGGTTTGGGGACCATCGTGACAGGGCTGGGCGTGGCCAACTTGGTGGCCGTGGCGAAGCGCCGTTGCTAGCACGCCCTCAGCGCTCCGAGCGTCAGTCGGTCTCGCGGAAGGGCTTCAGGAGCCGGCGGATCTTCACGCCCTCGGGCTGGAGGCCAACGAGCGACGGAGAAATCACGGGTCCGGGCGCCGGCAAAGCCGCCACCGCGAGCGAGGCCCTCACGCCGAGATGATCCGACAACCGCTCCTCTGCTCGTTCGGAGTTAAAGACCACTTCGCTGCGAGCCGCCGTCACGCGCAACGGGGCACGCGGCGACCAAAACACGTAGTCGAGTGTGCGGCTCCTCCTTCCATTTCTGGCGTGCTCCGGGAAGGTCGGTTCGTGTGGCCGGCCGTCAAGGCAGCGGATGTCGTCGCCCAAGCTGCCTGCCAGTACGCCGTACTCGGGGCTGTCCGGCGTGCAGTTGAAATCGCCGCCGACCAGGTCCATCGCCTGACCGTCTGCTGCTCCAAGCACCCACCGGATCAACTCCGCCACCTGGTGCGTCCTGACATGGGCCGCACGGCCCGCCTGCAGATGGACGTTCCACACGTTCACCCGCTGGCCGCCGGGCAATTCCAAGGTCACTTTCAGCGCGCCCTTTTCGACCAAGGAATCCGGAAACGACGCCCGACTGAAACGACGAAACTCTCCGCCGATGATCCGAAACCGGGATGCGGTAACCAATCCGCTCTGTTCAAAAAAGGAGCCGTCGCGAATACCGGTGGCGATGTTCCAACCTTGGCCACGAGGCGAGGATCGCCGGGCGGCCCGCGTCCATGCCTCTTGCAGCAGCACGATGTCGGCCGCCTCTTCCTGAATCGCCGCCGCGATCCGGTCGAACTGGTCCGCCGGCGGTCCTCCCAACCAACGGGGCAAACCGTGGACATTGAAAGTCAGCACCTCCAATTCGAGATTCTCTGTGACCTCGCCGACGAACCGAGGAGTGACCCAAACGTGGCTGGCGAGCTCGGCAAAGACCGGGAGGTCGGTGCGGTGGGGCATGATCGGTGGCTGGTCGCGGTCTGAAAACCCGAGTTCGCCCAATCGGCGGACTAAAGTCCCCGGGCGGTTGGCGTCGGCCAAATTTGACCCGCGCTCAGCGCGATCCCGCGATGTGCCTTCCTCCGGTGTCGGGCGAATCCACGCCTGCCGGACGGGAATTTGAACGCAACCGACCAGCAGTAACGCGGCAAGCCCGGCGGAGAACGGGCGATGGCGTCTGCCGGCGGGCTGTGGTGACGCCGTGTGCCTCGTCCGGTTGTCGTCCAATCCGCGGGGTTTGGCCCTCATGCAGACCTCAGGAGCCTACGATGAGTTTCCGCGATGACCAGTTAAGGTCTGGCAAACGTCCGGTTACAGCGATTTGACATGGCGTGGCGCAGTCGGAGGGAGGCGGGGCTTGAAATCGGCCCGCTAATTTGCCACGGAAGGATGGACCATTCCGGTCGAAAGGCTCCCGGGGAAATCCCGTCTGATCGCCGGCGTGGCGGACGGCAACCGGAGAAGCTGTGGGGCCTACGCGAAGGGCGCTCGCTCCGCCGCTGCGTCCCACGCCTCGGGTGCGACAGGCTCGAACCTCGTGACTTCGACAGACGCGCGTACGGTGGCGCGAAGTTCCGCCAGCGAGCCGAGTTCGCCATCGGCTCGTGCCTGCATCAGCAGGTTGCCCAGCGCGGTGGCCTCTACCGGCCCGGCGATGACGGGGCGTCGGCAGGCGTCGGCGGTCATCTGGTTGAGCAGGCGATCTTTGGAGCCGCCACCCACGATGTGAATGGCCTCCGCCGTCTCGCCGGTGATTTCCTCCAGAGAAGCAAGGACGTGGCGGTAGCGAAGCGCCAGGCTCTCGCGGGCGCACCGGACGAGTTCGCCGATTGAGCGAGGCACCGGCTGGCCGGACTCCCGGCAAAACGACTGAATCGCTTTCGGCATGTCGGGCGGATTCAGGAAGCGGGGATCATCCGGGTTCACGAACGAGCGAAGGGGCCGGGCGGCCGCCGCCAGTTGCTCCAGCTCGGCATAGCTGTGGGCTTTGCCAGCGCGGTCGAACGACCGCTTGCACTGCTGAATGAGCCACAGCCCCATGATGTTCTTGAGCAACCGATACGTTCCGTCCACGCCGCCTTCGTTGGTCAGATTCAACGCCAGCGTGCGCGGCGACAAGGAAGCCTGCTGGATCTCGGCGCCCATCAGGGACCACGTTCCGGAACTCAGATAAGCCCAATTCGGCCTGCCGGTGGACGCGGTTGGCACCGCTGCCACGGCGGAGGCGGTATCGTGGGTCGGCGGCGCGACCACTTTGATGCGCCCCAGTCCCGTCCGGGCAGCGACGGATTCGCGCAGCGTGCCCAACGCCGATCCGGGCGGAACGATCTTCGGAAAGATTCGCCTGGGAAGCTCGAAGCGGTCGAGCAGTTCGCCCGCCCAGCAGCGGGTCACCGGGTTGAGGCATTGCGTGGTGGAGCCGTTGGTGAACTCGACCACGCGCGCGCCGGACAACGCCCAGTGGAAAAAGTCGGCCATCATCAAGAGGCAGTCCGCCTGTTCGAGCAGCTCCGGATTCCCGCGTTTGAACTCCAGCAACTGGTAGAGCGTGTTGAGCTGCATGAATTGCAGACCGGTCTGCGCGAAGATTTCCTGCCGGGGCACCACGCGGAATGCCCGTCGCATTGCCCCGTTGGTGCGCGCGTCGCGGTAGTGGTAAGGCAGCCCCAGCAACTCGTCCCGCCGGCTGAGCAGCACGAAGTCCACCCCCCAGGTGTCGGCACCGACGGAAACGATACGGCGTCCAAAGCGCTTCGCGGCCATGGCGAGCCCCGCCTGAATCTCGCCCCAAAGCCGGAGGATGTCCCAGCGCATCGTTTCGCCCAGATAAACCGGTCCGTTGGGGAAACGGTGGATCTCGTCGATCCGGATCCGGCGCCCGTTCCAGCGCCCGGCAATCACGCGGCCGCTTTCCGCTCCCAAGTCAATGGCGAGGTAAATCTTCTCAGTCATGGCCGGGCAGAGATGATCGAAGTGCCCCGAAGCGACAAGCCGGAATTCCGGCTCCTGAACAACAACAATCTAAGGCCGGGTTGGTTCCCGCCGCTCGCGGCACCAGAGCACGTTGCCCTCCAAATCAACCCACTCGGTCAGGTTACCGCGACGTCGTTTGGTGGCGAGGTGCTCGAGGTAGAAGAGCGTGGGTTCCGCGATGTGCTGGTTGTTCAGGAACGGCTCGGTGTACTGGATCGCGCCGTACTTCGCCTGCCCGATGTGATGCTGCTGCCCGACGTGGTCGTTCCAATCCACACCTTCGGTGAGGAAGCCGTGCGGGCCGTAATGGTGTTTCGCCGCGGCCCGCAGGATGGTCAGCCCGTCGAGTTCGTAGCTCCGCGCCCTCGTTCGTTCGCGTCGGGAGTCCTGCGCCGCTTCAAAATACGCCAGCGCCGCCTCGGCATTCTCCCACAGATAGGCTGTGTCCCAAGATTTCTCCATGTACAGGAGGCCCTTCGTAGCGACGGTGTTGCGATCCTCGGTCATCTTGAACTGATCCAGCCCGGCCAGACAGCGGTCGTAGGCAAACTGTCGAATCGCGCGATCGTTCAAGACCCGTGACGCCAGCAGCAGCGTCCGGAACGCCACCGAGTACGCCACGTTTTCGTGCGGATCGTAGGTGTCGTGGTTGATGCTCCCGAAGATGCCGCCGGCCCCCATGAACACCGCCACCTTTTCGCGCAACGGGCGCCGGTAATCCGCCAGGCGCCGCTGGGTCAACGCCGCCTGCAGTTGCAGGATGAAGAGACCGTCCGCGCTGGTCTGCCAGAAGGGATCGTCGCCGCCGTCGGGCGAACGCCGGACGATCTTCCCATCCACGGTCGTGCGCCGCGGAAACCAGCCATTGGTCACTGGTTCAACATTCGCCACAATCCACTCAGCCGTCCGGACCGCCATCCGACGCATCCGGTCGCGACGGATGTCGGTCGCCGGCAGATCGTCAGCAAAGCGGAGCAACTGAAAGGCGACTTTCGCCAGCGAGCCCGGGCAGCACCACTCGGAGTTCTGCTTGTAGTTGAGCACGAAGCGCCCGGTGGTGGTCTCGCGATAGCCGCGGATAAAGCCCGTGCGTTCGTTGAGGAAACCGCAGTCGAGGACGTGGTCCAGGATCCGCAGTGCCTGGCGCTGCCGGGAAGCGTCGCCCGTGAATCGGCCCCACGACCAGATTTCCCACGCACCCCCGACCGCGTTGGCGGCCCAGCCGGGGCCTTCGAGATTCCCAAAGTCGTGCCAGCCCATGATTTCGCCTTCGGGATTCACGAAGCTCGAGATGGAGACGAGGTGCCCGCAGCGATCGAGCTTCAGCGTTTTGTCCACCGTGAACCGCAGCGAATCGAGGGTTGAGGCCACGATGGTGTAGTTCGGGTTCTCCGGCAGGTAGAACTCCGCCGCGTTAGCCGCCGACGCCCTCTCACCCGCGGCAATCCCCAGCGCCACCACCAGATATCCCGTTGCGATCGTTGTTTTCACGGCCTCATCGCAAAAGTGTCCCGAGCCCGGGCGGTTGTGTCCTCGAATGACCGGGAATTCACGCCATTGGCGCGAATCCGTCCGACCTCACCGAGCCGGCTTCAGATTCAGGCCCGGTAAGGATGCTGCCACGGTTGACGATACTCGCGCTTGAGCAGCGCGCTTGCCGCCGGATTGCCAACAATGTCCTCGCGTCCGGCATCCCACGCGATTTTCGCCCCGGTCTCGTAGGCGATCATGGCCAGCTTGACGGCGGTGGTCGAATGCACCCCCTGCTCCACCGGGCAGCCGGGCGCCTGACGGGTACGCACCGCGTTGAGGAATTCGGCCACGTGCAATTTGCCCGTGTCTGCCCCCTGCCGGTTGACCTGCCGCTCCGCGTTCTTGCCCTTGGGAATCACCACCCACCGGTCGTCCGTGACGAAGAGGGTCTGCGTTTCGCCGTAGAGGAAGATGCCGTTGGAAACCTCCGGACTGTATTCCTCGGCGCCCCACAGGCGGTGCCGCCAGGTCAACGGGCACGAGGCAAACTCGAAGTGCGCCGTGAGCACATCGGGCGTCGTGATCCTGCCCCGCAGATGGTACAGTCCCCCGCTGGCCGACACCGTCTGCGGCGCCGTCTCGCCCAGAATCATCCGGGCGGCATCAATCAGGTGGATGCCCCAGTCCACGAGGTGGCCGTGGCCGGTGGTCTTTTCCAGCCGCCAGTTGAAATGCCCCACTTGGGGACTGTACGGAATCTGCGGGGCCGGCCCGCACCAGAGGTCCCAGTCCAGGGATGCCGGCGGCGGTTGGGGCGTGGGATCCTTGGTGCCCGCCGTGTAGTTGATCGTCGCCTCGGCGCAAACAATGCGCCCCGCGTGGCCGGCCTTGACATGCTCCCGGACGGCCTGAAACGCCGGGCTTTGCCGCCGCTGAAAACCAATCTGCACGATCCGCCCGCTGCGCTTCACGGCATCCGCCATGGCCCGGCACTCGCGGATGTCATACGCCAGCGGCTTCTCGCAATACACATCCAGACCGCGATTCAGCGAGTCAATCAGTTGCAGCGCGTGCCACTGGGGCGGCGACGCGATGATCACCGCGTCCAGTCCGTCCACCGCGAGGAGATCGGCGTGCCGCTTGAACGTCTTCGGCCGGCTGCCTTGCAGCGACTCCACTTTGCGGGCGCTCTGCTCCAAGTGCTCGGTGTCCACGTCGCACAGCGCGACCACTTCAACGCTGCCCACCTTGAATGCCGCCTCGACGTTCACCATCCCGTACCAACCGCAGCCAATGAGCCCCAGCTTCAACTTCCGGTCCGGCTCCGCCGCGCGCCCCACGGACGGGAACGACGTGACCATTGCAGCGCCCAGCGCGGACGCTTCCAGAAAACGACGACGAGAGAGTTGCTTCATGACCCAAGCCTGCCCCGGTCGCACCGCGCCGACAAGTTGAACTCTCTCGCGCGCGCGAAACACCCGCGCGGGCTTTCGCGTTGTGCGCGGAGCCGGCTCGTGCGACGGTCGTCACGTTTCCAATCGCATTCGTGACCATGAATTCTCCTCGTCCAGATTCTCCGGCCAGATTGACCCGCCGGGAGTTCGTTGCCGGCGCGCTGGTGTCCTCGTCGCTCGTTGGCGGGGGGCTTCGCGCGACCGCGGCGGAATCGCCGCTGAACACCGACCCCGGGTTCGTCGGCCCGGCGTACTTCGACGACGCTGAACGCCGCGCCCTGCTGGAGGTGTGCGAAACAGCCTCGCCATTCCGTTACTGGGGACCGGGCCAACCCCGGAAGGTGCAAGGGTTCGAAGAGGCCTTCGCGCAGTATATGGGGACGAAGTTCGCGCTGGGCGTCACCTCCGGCACGGCGGCGCTCGACTGCGCGATGGCCGCCTTGGGAATTGGTCCCGGTGACGACGTGATCGTGCCGGCCTACACGTGGTGGTCGGATTACACCTGCGTCGTCCACAGCGCCGCGCTGCCGGTGTTCGCGGAGATAGACCGCTCGCTCACGCTCGATCCCGAAGACCTCGCTCGCAAGATCACGCCCCGCACCAAGGCTGTGATCGCGGTGCATTTGCTTGGCGGCCCCTGCGACATGGACCCGATTCTTGCGATCGCCCGCGGGCGAAACCTCGCGGTGGTCGAGGACTGCGCCCAATGCGTGGGCGGCAGTTACAAAGGACGCAAGCTTGGCTCGCTGGGGGACATCGGCATTTACAGCTTCCAGATCAACAAGACCATTACCTCGGGCGAAGGCGGCGCGCTGGTGACGAATGACCCTCGCCTCTACGAGCGCGCGGTCCGTTTCCACGACATGGGCGGCTATCGGCCCCTGTTCGAGCAACGGACGGGCGGCGCCCGCGAACCGGTTTTTGCCGGGGAGAATTTCCGCATGAGCGAACTGACCGGTGCGGTGCTCGGTGCGCAGTTGCCCAAGCTGGAACGCATGGTTGCCGACCTGCGACGTCACGCCGGCGCCATCTACGCCGGCATCCGCGACCTGCCCGGCATTCGCTTGCGCCAGCAGCCCGACCCGGCGGGCGACATCGGCCATTCGGCCTTTTTCGAGGTGCGGGATAAGACCACGCGCGACCGGTGTCTGACGGAGTTGCGGCGGCGGAGCGTGCCGGCCTCGACGCTGGTCGGGTCCGTCCTTTTGCCAGTCGAAGAAGCGGTGATGGCCAAGCGTGCCCGACACCCAGCCTGGCCGTCATTCCAGACTGCCGAAGGCCGGACGATTCAGTACGGGCCGGCAGCCTGTCCCCAGACGCTCGAAATCTTCGATCGCTTCGTCCAGATCCGCGTCGGTCCGAAGTTCACCGAACGGGTGGATCAGCACCTCGTTGACAGCATTTGCCAGGTGTGGGCCGCACTCGGCTGAACCCAACGCCCCGTTGTGCGCCGGGCGATCCCTTTGACCCAGACATTTCATCCCCATGGCAGCCGCCAGCCGTGAGGTGGCGGTCCGGGCAGCGTGGTCGCGCCTCCGCCGGCTCACGCCGGCGGCGACAATCGGTTGGCGTTGAATGCGAACTGTGACGTATCCGAGTTAGCGTCTTGCCCGGTTCCCCGTGAGCTCCGCGACGAGGTCGTTGGCCCGATACACCTTGCGGAGGGATTCCACGATTCCCGCGCTGTGGACGCTCAGACTGCGGGCCACCGTGTCGTCGAAGGCAAAATCCCACACGAGGCTGTGGATGTTCCCATCGAAGATGATCCCGACGAACTCGCCGTTCCGGTTCACCACCGGGCTGCCCGAGTTGCCCCCGATAATGTCGTGTGTGCCAACGAAGTTGAAGGGGGTCCGCAGATCGAGGGCGCGCTTCTTTTTCAGCCAGCGCTCCGGCAGGTCGAAGGGGGGCCGTGACTTCATCTCCGCCGCCCGTTCGTACAATCCGGCGAGGGTGGTCATGGCCGGGATTGTCTTGCCGCCCTCCTCGTAGCCCTTCACGAGGCCGAAGGCCAGCCGCAGCGTGAACGTGGCATCCGGATAAACGCTGGCCCCTTGCAGCGCGAAGCGGGCGCTGGAAATTGCCGCCTGAGCCTGCCGTTTCACCTCATCCTGGGCTTCGACGGCCTTGCGCAACTCGCGCGCCTCGGCATCCACCAGACGGGCCAGTTCGATCATCGGATCTCCGGCCGCCGAAACGGCAGTGGCACCACCTTCGTAAAGCTGTTTTCGCACGGCGACGTTTTTCACCCGCGTGCCCTGGACCAGCTCCGCCGCGCGGACCCGCGGGGCCTTGCCGGCCAGCACGGCGCCCACGGTCGGGTCGTTCCAACCGAGCTTCTCCGCCAGAAACAACAGCGAGTCTGCCAACAGCAACTGCTCATACTCGTCGTGGATCGGCTTGGTGGAGAAGAGGTCCAGCTCGAGCGATTCGCGACCCGAATCGCGGAACTCTGGCAACCGGTCGCCGTTGGGCTTGGGCCGCTCCTCGCCGGCTCGGAGCAGAGTCCGGGCAATGCCGAACAGGCTGCCGTTGAAGGCGTGCGCCCCCTCGAGCAACCGGTAGCGCAGTGCGTGCCGGGCGATCTCCTTTTGCGCCGCGGCAATGCGGTCATACGCCGCGAGCGCCTCCGCAAACTCTGAACGGCCATTCATGGCCTGGCGCAGGGCGGCCTCATTGGCGGCCAGGCGCCCCATCAGCACCGGGTCGTACAGCCCGGCAATTCCACCGTCCCGTGCCTTGCGGCTGTTCTGCACGCCAAACAGGTCATCTTTGGCGCGCCGCGCGTTTTCCTCGCTCCGCGCGCTCCAGACCGAGAGGAGCACTTCCCGCCGCTTCAGCAGGTCGAGTTGATAGGGATATGCCACATCCCGCAGATACTCCAGTTCGGCCACGGTCAGAAGTCGGCTGGTTCGCCCCGGATGGCCCGACACAAAGGTCAGTTCGCCGTCCGCGGCCCCTTTGGCAGACCACTTCAGGAAATGCTCGATTCGCGCGGGCTGGCCGTTCTCGTAAGCGCGGAAGAAGGCCACGTCGAGGACGTAGCGCGGATACTCGAAATTGTCCGGGTCGCCGCCGAAGAAGGCGATTTGTTGCTCCGGCGCAAACACCAGCCGCACGTCGGTATAGCGCTTGAAGCGGTACAAATGGTAGGCCCCGCCCTGGTACAGCGTGACGACATCACTGCGCAAGCCGGTCCGCTCCCGTGATTCCTTTTCGATTTCGGCGATCACGGCCCGGCGGGCCAGCAACGCCTCCGCCGGTCCGGCGTCCGGCGGCACGGCTGCGTTCACCCGCGCGGTCACATCTTCGATGCTCTGCAGCACGTTCAGTTCGAGATCCACGCACGGAATCTCCTCGGCGCGCGAGCGCGCCATGAAGCCATCCTGCAGGAGGTTGCGTTCGGCTGTGCTGAGTTTTTGCAGCGCGTCGGCTGCCACGTGATGGTTCGATATCAACAGCCCGTCCGGGCTGACGAACGAGCCGGACCCACCCGAATTGAACCGGACGCTGGCTTTCATCAGATGTTCCAGCCACGCGTCGGCGATCTCGAAGCCATAGCGCTCCTTGAGTTGCTGGCGGGGAGGATTGTTGAAGAGCCACATGCCTTCGTCGGCGAGCGGCTTGAAGGAGGTGATCACAACAGCGATACCCAAAAGGGCAGTCCTGACACGACGGTTCAATGGACGCATGGCAGAGTGAAACCGCGTTTTTCGAAGCGACGCGGCGGCGGAAACTGTTCCGAAGCCCGCGCCATGGCAAATGGGATTTGTGGCCGACGGTTACTTGCGCGGGCCAACATCGGGTTGCTCAACGGTGTTCGCCCCGACCGGAAGACCGCGTACGTTGGGCTTTCCACCCGGCCGGGTGACGCTAGCTTTCCGCACTTTGGTCTGACCGAAAATGACCACATCGCCGTCGCATCCATCTGAACCGCCCCCCGCTGGGACCCGCCGGTCCGCCACACGGAGCACTGCGCGCGCCCGTTCACGGCTGGGCTGCCTCCTCTTCCCGCTGACGGTCGCCGTCCTGTCCCTTGCTGCTGAGACCGCGCTGATTCACTTCCGCGAGCCGGTGATTCGCGCCTACGAGGCGACGGTCACGGCACCGGCAGCCCGCCTCACCGGCTCCGAGGAATGGGTCTCCCTCCGCCGTGCCGGCACCACTGCGTCGGTCGAGTTCGGCCCCCAAGTACTGCTCCACCTCGCGACCGGCACGGACCTTGGGCCGCTGCTAGAAGGAAGCCCGTTGACCCTGGAGCGAACGTGGGGTCGGGCGGGCTTCACGCTTCGCGCGCCAGACGCGCGGCTCGCGGTTCATGAAGCCGCCCGTCTGGCGGCGGCTCCGGGGGTCGAGGTGAGCCATCCGGTTCGCCGACGGCCCATCAAACTTCACGGTCGCTACGCACCCCAGCCGAACGATCCTTCCTTTGGGCAGGCATGGCATTTGGAACAGCGCGCTCCCTTGACCGGCCATCCCGTGGGCACCGACCTCAACGCGCGTGCGGCCTGGCCGTTCTCGCTCGGGTCGGGCGTGTTGGTCGCCGTTGGCGACGACGGCGTGGACTTGCCGCATCCGGACCTTCTGGAACGAGTCATCGGGGCACCGCATTTCAACTTTCTCGCCGGCTCCACCAACGGCAATCACCCCGCCAACTCGCTGGAACACGGCACGGCCGTGGCCGGGTTGCTCGCTGCCACTGGCGACAATCGGCAGGGGGCCTTGGGCGTGGCTCCGGAAGCCTCGCTGGCGAGCTGGGTGATCTTCGGTGCGGGCGGAAGCCTCGCGGACGAAGATCAGGTGGCCCGGATGTTCGAGTACGCGCTGGACCAAGTGAGCGTGCAAAACCATAGCTGGGGCAACGCCGGTGAGGAACAACTACCCTTGAGCGCCGTGGAATCCGCCGCCATCGAGACCGCCGTCACCCGGGGGCGCGGTGGGAAGGGCGTCGTGATGGTGCGCGCGGCCGGCAACGAGCGAACCTCGCTCAACAACGCCAACGACGACGGTTACGCCAACGACCCGCGCGTCATCACCGTTGGCGCCGTTCGCAACAACGGACGAGCAACGTCCTACTCCACGCCGGGCGCGTGTGTGCTGGTGGCGGCCCCGAGTGGCGATGACTCGGTCGAACTGCCCGGTGGGTTGACCAACTTCCCATCCCTGTTCACCACGGACCGACGCGCCACCCTCGGGTACAACCGGGCATCCACTGCCGGCGGCGGCGACTATGGCTCCGGGGCGACCGGATTCTCCGGGACCTCGGGTTCCACGCCGCAGGTGTCAGGCGTGGTGGCCCTGATGTTGGCGGCCAACCCCGAATTAGCCCTGCGCGACGTCCAACAAGCGTTGTTGCTCTCGGCCCGGCAGACCGACTCCGCAGATCCCGCCGTTCGTACCAATGGCGCTGGTCTGCGCGTCAGCCACAACACGGGCTACGGGGTCCCGGACGCCGGGCTGGCCGTGCGGTTGGCGCGACAATGGTCCAATCGCCCCGCGCCGATTCGGGTCACCGTGACCAACTCGCTGGGCGGAAGCATCCCGGATGACGGTCTGCGGGTGTTGATTTCCGGCGGCCGCGTCCCGGTGGGTCTTGAGTCCATCCCCGCCAACCCCAGCGATGCCCCGCACCCCGATGATCCGATCGGTCCCCTTGAACTGGTTGACGTGGGGCAGGCCCTCGAGCCGATCTCACGCGATCTCAGCGGCCGAGCGGCATTCATTCAGCGGGGGGGGAACTTCTTCGTGGAAAAGATTCGATTCGCCGCCGAGGCCGGAGCGAGTTTCGCGGTGATCTGGAACAACACCGGCGGGGCCGAGCGCGTGTACATGAACGGCGCCGACATCCAGTTCTCACCCATTCCGGCCGTCTTCATCAGTCAGAACGAAGGCCAGGCACTGCGCGATTTCCTGGGGCAAGCCGTCGGGACCCGGGCGCGACTGCAACTCAGCACGCTGGCGCTGACCTTAAACGTAACAACCGCGCTTGTCTGCGAACACGTCCGCCTCCGAGTGCGCATGAACCACCAGAGGCGCGGCGATGTCCGGATCACGCTGGTTTCGCCCAGCGGCACCCGCAGCGTGCTGCATCACCACAACAATGACACCTTCTGGCCACTCAACGAGTGGGACTTCTATTCGGTCCAGCACTTCTTCGAACCCACAGTGGGAACCTGGCGTGTCGAGTTCAGTGACGAACGGCAGGGCGTTGCGGGGCGGGTGAATCGCGTCGAGTTGGAGCTCACCGGCGTCCCCATCACGGACAGCGACGGTGACGGCCTGGATGACCTGTGGGAGGCGCGTTGGTTTGGCTCGCTGGCAGCGAAAGCGGCCGAGGACCCGGACCGTGACGGCTGGAACAACGCCTGCGAGCAGGTGCTTGGGCGCGATCCAACCAGAACCGACGAGGCGCTCGAAGTGGACCTCGTGCGCTGGAACAACCGCCTCTCGCGACTCAGCTTCCCCTCCAGTCCGGCATTCCGCTACGAGGTGCTCTCGACGGGCAACTTGTCCCTGCCCGCCCTCGTGCTGACCAACCTCGCTGGCCGGTTCCCCGAAACCGAAGTCTTTGTGCCCACTCCCATGACCAACCGGGTCCTCCACGTCCGTCAGATGGGCCAGTAACATTCCGGCCCGGATCCACCGCGATCTAGCGGACCCGTGGTCCGTAGGCCGGGCAGTCAGCAGCGAAGGGAGTGGTCCTGCTCCGAGTCGCGGCCCGAACCTGTGGGCGGACCGGCGGCTCGGTCTGGAACCGACAGCAGTTTCATCGGGCGACGGATAGGCAAGGGGCAGCCCGCCGGGCGTGAGCATCTGGCGGGCTGTCATACGCTCATGATGGCCGCCGCCAACTCCACGAACCTTTGCCGCCGGGCGACTTGGAACGCGGGCCGCCGCGCCCCCCTTCAGCCCTCGCCGCCCGCTCGCTGGTTAATTGCGCTGTCCCAGCCCGGCCAACCGGAGCTTGCGAGGCTGAAGGCCCGGCAACGGAGCTCCGAAGTCGGCCCAAGCGATCGGCGACGACCCGTTTTGCGCCACCGTGTCTCCGGCGGCACATCTTGATCTCGGCTTCCGGCCGCACCAACTTTCTCAACAAAATGAACCGGCCGCGCATTCTGGTCGTTGAGGATGATGACCTCCAATACGAGTTGTACGAGGAGGCCTTGAAGGACTACGAGTTGATTCGGGCGAAGACCGCGTCGCGTGCCCTGCAGTCGCTGCCGAAGGAGCGCCCGCACGTCATCATTCTGGACCACGTGCTCGCCCGCGGCGAGTTGGGTCTGGACTACCTGCCCGAGATGAAGGACCTGCTGCCCTACGTGCCGATCATCATCGTGTCGGGCGCGCTTGAGGTGGCGCAGCAGATGGGGGCGCTCCAGGGGCCCCGTCGGGCGCACTACTGCCTGACCAAGCCCGTGGACTTGGAAGAACTCAAGCGCACCATCGCCACGGCGTTGCGCGACTGCGGTGAGGCCGAGATCATCCGTCAGTTCGAGGCGCTGGAGCGATCCCGCCGGGTGGATGTGGAGGAGTTGCTCAGCCGCTCGACCGACCGGCTGGCCCGGCAGACGGAAATCCGCCGCCAGCTTCAGGGGACCACCGAGCGTCCGAACATCTCCGCTCTGGCCCGCCGGTTTCGCGTGGCACGCCGCACCATCATCCGCGATCTGCACGAGTTGATTCGACGCGGCGAACTGCCTGCGGAGCTTTACCCGCCGTGGGAGGGGGGCGAGGCGGGCGAAGAAGAGGAGGCAAGCTCGGCCGGGCCTGCGGGCGGTCTCGGCTGATCTTCGCCGCCGCCGACGGCGCTTGGCGCAAGGCATCGGCGGGCAAGCATCGAAGGTAGCAAAGACCCGGCACGGTCGAGAGCAGCGCGGTATCTGGCAAGCCGGGCGGTTCCCTTGACAAGCCCCCTCCCCCTCCTATGGTTCGCCGCGATGTTGACCGAAGAGGCATCTCAGGGTGGCGGGGAACCACCCGACCCCGCACGACTCTCCGCCCTGAAGGCTTTCCAGTCCGCCGGTCGAGGATTTTGGGCCAACGTGACCGACGCCGATTGGAACGATTGGCGCTGGCAGCTCAAGCACCGCATCACGCGTCTGGAGCAGTTGGAGCGGTTCCTTCCCACGCTCACGCCCGAGGAGCGCGCCGGGGCGGTGCTGGCGGACACCCGGCTGGCCATGGCGATCACGCCGTACTTCTTCAACCTGATTGATCCGTCCGACGAAAACTGTCCCATCCGGCGGCAAGTCATTCCCCGGCTGGAAGAAACGGACACCGCGCCCTGGGAAATGACCGACCCCTGCGGCGAGGATTCGCATTCCCCGGTGCCCGGTCTGGTGCATCGCTATCCGGATCGGGTTCTCTTCCTGGTCACGGACCGGTGCGCAGCGTACTGCCGCTACTGCACGCGCTCGCGCCTCGTAAGCAACGCGACCGGCTACGACTTTCACCCCGAGTTCGATCGCCAGATTGACTACATTGCGCGGCATCCCGAGGTGCGAGACGTCCTGCTCAGCGGCGGGGATCCGCTCCTGTTCAGCGACGAAAAGCTGGAGTATCTGCTCAGCCGGCTGCGGGCCATTCCGCACGTCGAGTTTCTCCGGATCGGCTCCCGAATTCCGATTTTCCTGCCCCAGCGCATCACGCCCGAACTGTGCGCGATGCTACGGCAGTTTCACCCCCTGTTCGTCAGCATCCACTCGAACCATCCGAGGGAGCTGACCACCGAAGTTCGGGCTGCCCTGGCGCGGCTGGCGGACGCGGGCATCCCGCTCGGCAACCAATCCGTCCTGCTTCGCCACGTGAACGACGACGTGGCCGTCATGCGGGCGCACGTGCAGAAGCTCCTGATGTGCCGGGTGCGGCCCTACTACATCTACCAGTGCGACCTGATCGCCGGCTCGGCCCACTTGCGGGCCAGCGTCCGGCGCGGTCTGCAAATCATGGAAGGGCTGCGCGGCCACACGACCGGCTATGCCGTGCCCACCTACGTGATTGATGCGCCTGGCGGCGGCGGCAAGGTGCCGGTCAGTCCTGAGTACGTGCTCAGCCGCAACAAAGACCGCGTGGTGATCCGCAACTTCGAAGGTCGCATCTTTGAGTACCCGGAGGCCACCGACGGCACGCCGCTGTTCAAAGGGGTGCCGCCCCCGAACGAGTCGGGCTTCGTCTGAGTCGGCGCGTCTTTCTTCAGCCCAAGCCTGGGGCACAAATGAATGGCGCTTCCGTCCGGCCTTTTGGGCCGGCAGAGGGAATGCTACGTTGACGGCGACAATGCGGTGCCCGTTGGCCATCCCCGTTGCCGTGTCCACCCTCAAACCGCGAGCGCGGTTTGGCGGACGCGTCGCCGCGCCGGGTTTGGTTTCTCCTCCGCTGGCCGGATTTACCCTGATTGAGTTGCTGGTGGTCATCGCCATCATTGCGATCCTGGCGGGGCTGCTCCTGCCGGCTTTGGCCGGCGTGAAGGCCAAGGCGCGGAAAATTGCCTGCGTCAGCAACGTCAAGCAGCTTGCCCTCACGTGGTCACTTTACGCGACGGATCACAACGACCTCTTGCCCGAAAACGGCGCCGGCTCGGAACAGACGCTGGCGGGGCACCGGCTTTGGGTCGTTGGCGACGCGCACCAAAACCCCGGAGCCATGACGAACCGCGATTATCTGGTCAATCCGCGCTTCGCCAGCTTTGCGCCCTATTTGGCCGATCCGGCGATTTACAAATGCCCGGCCGACCGCAGCAAAGTGGAGATTGCCGGGCGCGAATATCCGCGTCTGCGGAGCTACTCGCTGAACTCCTACATCGGCTGGGCCGAGTGGATCCCCGGTTTCAACAGCGCGCGGTACTGGACGTTCCGCAAGGGTGCCGAACTGGCCAGCGGTTCTCCGGCGCAGACGCTGCTTTTCCTCGACGTGGCGCCCGGCAATATCTGCTATTCGGGTTTCGTGATTCACCTCGGCAGTCTCGAAGGATTGTTTTTCCATCTGCCTTCCGCCGAGCACGAGAAGTCGGGGGTAACCTCCTTCGCGGACGGTCACGTGGAGACGCGCAAATGGGCCGACCCGGCCACGGTGGAACAGGCCCGGGCCAAGTGGATTCCCAACCACCTCACCCTGTACCTGCCGGGCAACCGCGATCTTGAGTGGCTCAAGGCCCGGGCTTCCACGCGCCTGCCCGAGTGACCCGTTCCCTCACCACCCTTCCAAAACCAACCATCCGCGAAATCCCAAGTCAACATGGCGTGGACACGGAAGTCGTAATCCCGCCGGCTGACCGGGATTTCGACGCCGGTGTTGAGCCGTACATGACCACCGAGGCTCGGACCGAAATGCAGTTGCGGGGTCAGCGCCGTTTTCCAACCCGCCTCCATCCCGGCCAGCGAACCATCGTCATCCTCGATCTCATGGATCAACTCCAAGGTCACCTGATGCCGGCGACCGATGCGCTTTTCCAGCTCCGCGATGTTCCGCCAACTTCCGACGCGCCCGTATCCTGGTAACGCATCTTAAGAACGACCTCGTCCTCCGGGAACGCCTTGATCGTGCGGATCGGCAAGAAGAAGTTAAGGTCGCCCGGTGGATAGCCCCGGTCCTCCGGGAACTGCTTGACGTAGGCGACCAGGGCGGAGATTTCCTCGTCGCTGAACGCGTCGGCGAAACGGGGCATCTGACTCGACAACGCCAACGATGGCCCGCCGTGTTTGGTCACCAAAAACCAGTCCGACGCCGGTTCACGGCTGTTGAAGAGCGGATCGGTAAAATCGGCCGGCCCATTCTTGAAGTGCTGCAACATCGGGTCGCCCTCCGGCACCCGACCCGAAACACCATGACACGGTGCGCACGCCTCTTGATAGACGGCGGCGGGATCGAAGACGGAGGCTGGACGCAGAAGCGGCGGGAGCCGGAAGGATCTGGGCCAACACGATGCCGCCAACCGCCAGCAATGGGTGAATTGCCTGAAGCATGGCCACAGCAAGAGAAGAGAAACCACCTGCTCCGGGCACGAAAAAAGGTGTCGGAGACGGGCGGTTCGCTCCGGGGCCGGCGAGGTCACCAAAACGAATGAGTGCGTCACCGACCGGAAAGGCTAGACTGGCGGCCGTCACTCATGAAACCAATGCTGCGATTTTCCCTCGTTTGCCTGCTTGGCCTGCCCCTGGGCGCGGCTGCGGTCGCCAGACCGAACATCGTGTTCTTTCTGGCCGATGATTTGGGCCAGCGCGACCTTGGCTGCTACGGCAGCACGTTTTACGAGACGCCCCATTTGGATCGGCTGGCCCGGGAGGGGGCGCGGTTCACGGACGCCTACGCCGCGTGCCCTGTCTGCTCGCCGACGCGAGCAAGTCTGCTGACCGGCCAGTGGCCGCAACGGTGGGGCATCACTGACTACATCGGCGCGCCAACGCGGCCGGAGCAGTGGAAACGAAACACCAAGCTTCTGCCCGCCCCGTTCACCGACCGCCTTTCCCGAGAGGCACCCACGCTCGCCAAAAGCCTGAAAGCAGCCGGCTACGCCACCTTCTTCGCCGGGAAATGGCATCTCGGTCCCGAAGGCTTCTGGCCGGAAGATCAGGGTTTCGACATCAACCAGGGCGGCAATGACCGGGGTGGCCCCTACGGCGGCGGTCAGTACTTCTCCCCCTACGGCAATCCTCGTCTCACGGACGGCCCGCCCGGCGAGCATCTGCCCGATCGCCTCGCCACGGAGACGGTGCGATTCATCGAGGCGAACCGCGAGCGGCCGTTCTTCGCGTACTTCGCGTTCTACTCGGTTCACACCCCGCTGATGGCCCGCGAAGACCTGCGGCGGAAATACGAGGCCAAACGAGCCCGCCTGGGCCTCGAGGAGCTGTGGGGCCGCGAACACGAGCGGGATGTCCGCTTGACGCAGAATCACCCGGTCTATGCCGGGATGGTCGAAGCACTCGACCTCGCCGTCGGCAAAGTCCTCGCCAAACTGGACGAACTCGGCCTCGCCCGAAACACGCTGGTCATCTTCACCAGCGACAACGGCGGACTCTCAACCAGCGAAGGCTGGCCGACATCGAACCACCCTCTCCGCGCCGGCAAAGGTTGGCTCTATGAGGGCGGCATCCGGGTTCCCTTGTTGATGCGCTGGCCCGGCGTGATTCGACCGGGGCTGGAGATCGGTGTTCCGGCCAGCAGCCCGGACTTCTACCCGACGCTGCTGGACGCCGCCGGTTCGCAGCCCCAGACCGGTCAACGCCTCGATGGCCAGAGTCTCCTGCCGCTGCTTCGCGGTGAGATCCCACCCGAGCGCGCGCTCTTTTGGCACGATCCCCATTACGGCAATCAAGGAGGCGCGCCCAGCGCGGCCATTCGGCGCGGTGAGTGGAAGTTGATCGAGTGGCTGGAGGACGGCCGGGCGGAGCTCTTCAACCTCGCGACGGACCCGGGCGAGCAAACCGACCTCGCGGCGAAGGAACCCTGGCGCGTTGCCCACCTCCGCGAAGCGCTCCACGCCTGGCAGCGAGAAGTGGGCGCCAAGTTCCCGTCGCCCAATCCCGCCTACAATCCGGCCGCCCCAAGTGGCCGGGCCGCTGTGCGGCCGGCGGGCGGTCGTTGAGCCACGTCGCGGGTCCCGGCTGCGGCGGGCTCAGGCCAGAAAGGATTGGCCGCTGCCGACCTGCGACTTGTGTGCCGGTCATTTTCGGTCTTTCCTCCGGGCATGAGACGATGCTTGACGCTGTTTGCCTTGTTGCTCGGGCTGGCTGTCACCGCCAGTGCCGCGTCGCGGCCGAACGTGCTCTTCATTGCGATTGACGACCAGAACGACTGGATCGGCCACCTCCGCGGGCATCCGCTGGCGCAGACCCCGCACCTGGACCGGTTGGCAGCGCGCGGCACCACCTTTCTGAACGCGCATTGCCAGTCGCCGCTCTGCAATCCCTCGCGCGCCAGCCTGATGCTCAGCCTCCGCCCCACGACCACCGGGATCTACGGGTTGGAACCGTGGTTTCGCAACCTGCCCGAGTGGCGTGACCGCGTCTCGCTGCCGCAGTATTTCGCGCACCACGGCTACCGCACCGTCGCCACCGGCAAGGTGTATCACCAGGGCACCGGCGGCCCAGCCCTGGCAGCCGCGGAGGGACAATCTCCCGCACCGCTGGGCCGGGAATTCCAAATCACGGCGCCATTGGGCGGCGTGGGCACCCGCCCGCCGAAGAAACTGGTCGGCGACACGCCGATGGGCAACAACCCGTTGATGGATTGGGGCGTCTGGCCGCTGGATAACGATGACACCACCAAAGGTGATTACCAGGTGGCCACTTGGATCAGCGAGCAAATCAAGTCCGCTCCGCGCGACCAGCCGTTCTTCATCGCTGCCGGCTTTTTCCTGCCGCACGTTCCGTGTTACGCCACGCAGAAATGGTTCGATCTGTATCCCGACGACGACAGCGTGTTACCAGCGGTCCGGGAAGACGACCGGGCCGACACGCCGCGTTTCTCCTGGTACCTCCACTGGTATCTACCGGAACCACGCCTGAAGTGGCTGAAAGAAAGTGGTCAGTGGCGAAACCTGGTGCGCAGCTACCTCGCCTGCACGAGCTTTGTGGACGCACAGGTGGGCCGTCTGCTCCGCGCGCTCGATGATGCCGGGCTGACGGACAACACGATCGTGGTGGTCTGGGGCGACCATGGCTGGCATCTGGGCGAGAAGGGAATCTCCGGTAAGAACACGCTTTGGGAACGGAGCACCCGCGTGCCACTCATCATCGCAGGCCCCGGCGTGAAGCCGGGGCAGCGTTGCGCGCAACCAGCAGAACTGCTCGACCTGTATCCAACGCTGGTCGAACTCGCCGGTCTGCCCGCCCGGAACGACCTCGAAGGGCTGAGTCTGGTCCCTCAACTTCGCGACGCCGGCACCAAACGGGACCGGCCCGCAATTACCAGCCACAATCAGGGCAACCACAGCATTCGGAGCGAACGCTGGCGGTACATCCGTTATGCGGACGGCACCCAGGAACTCTACGATCTGGAAAACGATCCGCATGAGTGGACCAACCTTGCCGGCCGGGCGGAGTTGGCGGAAGTCATCGCCCGGCATCGTCGCTGGTTGCCGCAACCAGATCGGCCACCGGCCGCGGGGAGCGCCAGTCGCATTCTGATCTACAACCCGGCCACCGACGAAGCAGTCTGGGAAGGCAAGCCGGTCAGGCGCGAAGATCCCATCCCCGAGTGACCGGTCGAAGGTCCCCGCGGAAGCTCAGGCCTTCTTTTTCCACCACAGCATCAATTCGCGCCCGCTGCGGTGGGAATAAGAACGGGGAACCCATTCGGCGAGCAGATCGAAAGCCGGAGAGAACCGGTCCAGCAATTCCGCGCGGCTCACGGGAAACGGCGGGCCGTCCGGGTGCTCGGGATTGATGTAGTGAACCGCCAAGAACTCACCCCTCGGGCGCAACCACCGCTCCACCGCGCGGGTATAAGCATCCCGGTCCTCCGGCGCGATGGCGCAGAACAGCGTGTGCTCGAAGATCCAGTCGAATTGCGCGAAAGGCGCGTCGCGCAAGAAATCGCCCACCCGATACTCTGCAGCCGTCGCGCCGGGCAGTTCCCGGGCATGGCACCCGCGAATGGCGCTCGGCGCGATGTCATAGCCCACGGCCCGGTAACCCGCTCCGGCCCAGGCCCGAACGTCATGGCCGAAGCCACAACCCGGAACCAGTACCGATCCACGTTGGGGCCCGGTATGGGCGGCGAGAAAGTCCACCAGTCCGGGAGCGGGAGCGCCGTGGTCCCAGTGCGCGCCGCCGCTGCGATAGCGCTGCTCCCACGAATTCAGAGTCTCGTTCACGGGCTGACAGCGTACGAGGAAGAAATCGCCCTGCAAAGGGACCCTTTGACGAAACCCGGAACCCAGCGTCTTTGGCCGGTAATTTTGTTTTCGCTCCCGGCCGGTTCCCGCGCTACTTTGTCGGCTGCCGGGGAAATCATTCATGTTAACCTTCTTTTTTTGGACCGCCGTTGGGATCGTGGGAGGAACGATCTTCGCCTCTTTCTTCGAGTGGACACTCCACCGCTACGTGATGCACCGGCCAGTGCGCGGGTTTCGTTACCCGTACGAACGGCACGCCCTGATTCACCACCGGATCTTTCGGGCTGATGAGTCGTACCACCTGCTGAATGAACGCGACAAGGCAACCATCCCGATGGCCTGGTGGAACGGCCCGGCCATGATCGCCCTCTGTGAACTGCCCGTGCTGGCGATCGCTTATGCGTTCGGAATTTGGGGGCTGGCGGTGGGTGCCCTCCTGGCGTTCGCCCTGTACTACGGTGCTTACGAGTACCTCCACTGGTGCATGCATCTGCCCCGCCGGCGCGTCGTGGAACGATCCGGAATCTTCTTCCGCTTGAACGGCCACCATCTCCTGCACCACCGCTACATGCGCAAGAACTTCAACGTGGTGCTGCCGCTGGCGGACCTGCTTCTCGGCACGCTCCTGCCCCGATCGAAAGTCAGCTTTCGCCAGGCCCGCGGCGACGCGGTTCCCGACGTGCAGCCGCTGATCAACCCCGGGACCTCCGGCGAGCCGATCTCCGCGTAAGCTCCCACGCGGAAGCGCGACGGTTCTCCGGGGTGGCGGGCTTTTGAACTTTGCAGTTCCGGCCGCTTCACCTAGAAGGGTCGGCGCCGGCATTCACCGGCAGGCATGAAACGAAGGCAGATCGAAATCTACGACACCACCCTCCGCGACGGCAGCCAGGGTGAGGGCATCAACTTTTCCGTGGCGGACAAGGTGCGCATTGCCGAGCGGCTTGACCAATTTGGCGTTCACTACATCGAAGGCGGCTGGCCCGGCGCGAATCCGAAAGACCTCGAATTCTTCCGTCAGGCGGCGCGCCGCAAGTGGCGGCACGCGCGGATCACCGCGTTCAGCATGACCCGGCGCAAGGGCGTGGCTGTGGAGAAGGACGAGCTGATGCGGCAGATTCTGGAGGCGGAAACCCCCGTGGTCACCATCGTCGGCAAGACCTGGCTGCTGCACGTGACCGAGGTGCTGCGGGCGAAACCGGACGAAAACCTTGGCATGATCGGCGACACCATTCGGTTTCTCAAAGACCACGGAAAGACGGTCCTCTACGACGCCGAGCACGCCTTCGACGGCTACAAAGAGAATCCCGATTACGCCCGCGATACCTGGCTGGCCGCCGAAAAGGCCGGCGCGGAATGCGTGGCTCTCTGTGACACCAACGGCGGCTGCCTGCCCAGCGACATCGCGCGCATCGTGAAAGCCGCAACAGACAGCCTCAGCACCCGCGTGGGGGTTCACACCCACAACGACTGCGGCCTCGGCGTGGCCAACGGTCTGGCCGGACTCGAGGCCGGCGCGACTCACATCCAAGGCACGATCAACGGCTACGGCGAGCGGACCGGCAACTGCAACCTGACCAGCATCATCCCGTTGATCCATTTCAAACTGGGCTGGAGCGGTGTGCCGGCGCGGTCGCTGCCCAAACTCAAGGAGCTTTCCGAGTTCGTGGACGAAATCGCCAACCTGCGCCACGACCCGCGCCAGCCGTGGGTGGGGCAGACCGCGTTCGCCCACAAGGGCGGCATGCACGTTCACGCGATTGATCGGGTGGCACGTAGTTACGAGCACATTGACCCGCAGGCGGTGGGCAACGCGCGGCGGATCCTGGTGAGCGACATGGCGGGCCGCACGAACATCCTCATGAAGGCGGCAGAACTGGGCTTCAAACTCGCCCCGGATGCGCCCGAAACGCGCGCCATCACGGCCAAAGTGAAGCAACTGGAGAGCGAAGGTTACGAATTCGAGGCCGCCGAAGCTTCCCTCGCACTCCTGATTCGGGGCATCCTGGAACACAACCCGGAGCTGCTGTTCACGGTGGATTCCTACCACGTTTCAATGCGCAGCAACGGCTCCTCCTCGGTGTGCGAAGCCACGGTCAAGGTTCGTGTCGGCGCCAAGGTTCATCACACCGTGGCGGAGGGCGATGGCCCGGTGAACGCCCTCGATGGCGCGCTCCGCTCTGCGCTCGCCCGGTCTTTCCCGGAACTGCGTCGCGTTGAGCTGACCGATTACAAGGTGCGGATCCTGGACGGCGTGGCCGGCACAGCGGCCAAGACGCGCGTGCTCATCACGTCCAGCGACGGCCGCCGCGAGTGGGGCACCGTGGGCGTGAGTGAGAACATCATCACGGCTTCCCTTCAGGCGCTCGTGGATTCCATCGAGTTCGCCCTGCTGAAGAAATAGCCCATCCGGGCCGGGCGGGGCTGTCACCGGATTGTAGCAGATTGCGGATTGAATTCCGCACGGACGAACGGGACGTTCACCGCCGAAACGACGTGCTCAGCCATGAAGCCCGCCAAACTCCATCGTCGCTGGCTGCAGCAATGCCGGCGGCTGCTGGGTGAGTTGGACGAACTGACCCGGGCCTGCCGCGCCGGCGGCAATGCGGAGGAAATCCACCGTCTGCGGGTCACTCTCCGGCGGGTCCGCCTGTTGCTGCGCGCGGGCCGCCCGCTGCTTAACGGTGAAAACCTCGAACAATTTCGCGTTTGGGCACGTGTCACCGCCCGCCTGACCGGCCGAATACGGGATTCCGATGTCGCAATCGAGTGGGTGGCTCCCAAAGCGGACGCCCGCGATGTGGCCGAGTCGCTGATGGCCCGTCGCGAGTGCCGCTGGCGCGCCACCCGCGCCCGCCTGCGGTCGCTGCCTCGGGACTGGATCGCCGGGCTGCAACTGGTGGCGACCGGCAAATCCGCCGCCCGACGCCTGCAGACGCGTTGTAAGAAGATGGAAAAGCGATTGCGGGAAGCCGTCCGCAGTCAGATTTTCACCTACGAGGAGATGTCCGCCGCAGAGCAACACGAGTTCCGCCGCCACATCCGTCGGTGGCGGTATCTCCGGGAGCTGACTCTCGGCCGGCGCCGTCAAGCTTCCGACAAACTGCTCGCCCGGTTGGTCGCCGTCCAGGAGGCCATCGGGGAACGGCAAAACGGCGAAGTCACCCGACAGGCCCTCGAACCAATGAAACCGGACGCGCTCGTCTTGTCGTTGCGCCGGTCGCTGACGCGAGAAAAAGCGACGCGCGATTCGGAAATCCGTGCCAGCCTCGCCGCCCTGGTTGAGTGGATGGGCTGGACGCCGCCGGCCTGGTGCCCGTCCGAGCCTGAGCCGAACCCGCTGGCGGTCGGTTGAAAGGGATGGATGGTCCCGGAATTCAGCCGGGTCGCGGCGGCGAAGAGGTTTCCGGCGAGGCGGAGAGCAGGCGCGGACCGCGTTCCTGAAGGGGAAGCCAGATCCGGAATGTCGTGCCCCGGCCCGGCTGGCTCTCCACGTCAATCCGCCCGCCGTGGTCGCGCACGATCCGATAAACGATCATGAGTCCCAAGCCGGTGCCCTTCTGTTTGGTGGTAAAAAAGGGCTGGAAAAGCTGGGTGAGTTGCTCGCGCGGAATGCCGGTGCCCGTGTCCGCCAGACTGACCCAGACGCCGTCCGCGATGACACCGGTTTCGACCACCAGCCGGCCGCCACGGGTCATGGCCTGCATGGCGTTCTTGGCCAGATTGACGAGCGCCTGCTTGATTTGCGCGGCGTCGAAGGGCGCCTCGGGCAGTTGCCGGGCGAAACGCTCCTCGATCTCGAGACCGCGATTCTCGAACTCCGGCCGGAGCAGCTCGAGGGTCTCCGCAGCCACGGCGTTCAGAGACCCTGGCTTGATTTTGGGCGGGCTGGGGCGCAGCGCCTGGAGGAATTGCGTGACGATGTAGTCGAGCCTGGTGATCTCGCCCTTGGCGACTCCAAGGAACCGGTCCAGCTTGTCCGCCACTCCGCGAATCTCGTCCAACACGTCAACGGCCGGCACCGCGCGGTTGGGCGTTGTTCGCCCGTCCCCTGACGCCCCGAGAGCCCGCAGCTTCCGCAACTCGCGCTCCATCAACTGCAGGTGGATGTGCAGCGCATTCAGGGGATTGCCGATTTCGTGTGCCACACTGCCCGCGAGCAAGGTCAGCGCTTGGACGCGTTCGCTTTCGATGGCTTCGGCGGTTTTTTGACGAAGATCCGTCGCGTCGTGGAGGATCAGCGCGAGGCCCGAACTGCCCGCCGCCTCGCCGTCGAGCGGGGCGGCGAACACGCGCAGAAATCGCGGTCGCGGATACTCGATTTCGATCTCGTACCGGACACCGGTCGTACCACCGTGACGATCCAAGTCGCGCAGTTTGTCGAGGTCCAGTTCCGGCAGGTAACGGGAGAGCGGCTCGCCGGGGGCGCTCTCCGGCTGCAACCCCAACAGGCGGGTGACGGCCAGATTGAAGTAGTCAATCCGCCCCTGCGCATCCAAGACGAGTACGCCATCCTCAATCGTGTTGAACAGTGTGTCGAGGAAATCCCGCTCGCGCGCCAGCCGTTTGACCACCGTCTGCACGCTCTCGGCGTCCAGCAAGCCGACGCGGCTGAGCACCTTGTCTGCAAACGTGGACTTGCGTGTGGGCATGGGCGAACGACCAGCTCCAGTCAGAACCACTTCCGATGTTTGAAGTACCAGTAGGTGGCGAAAGTGGCGATGGACGTGATGCCGATGATGACCCAGTAACCCTTCTCCAGTTCGGGCATGTTGTGGAAGTTCATCCCGTACCAGGTTCCCACCACCATCACCGGCGTGGTGATCACCGTGATGAGCGTCAGGAGCTTGATGACCTCGCCGGTCTGGTTGGATGACATGCTCAGGTACACCTGGAGGATGCCCGTCAGGGAGTCGGCGTAGTTCTGTGACAACTCGTAAATGCGGAACAACCCGTCATAGACGTCCCGGTAGTACGGCACCAGATGAGCGCGGATGAGTTTGAAATCGCCCGAGGCGAATCGTGCCAGCACCTCGCGCTGCGGGCCGATAATCTGGCGCAAGTGCAGCACCTCCTTCTTGACCTGGAGCAACCGGTTCAACGCGGACTTATCCGGGTGGGCCAAGACTTCGTCCTCCAACTCCGCGATTTCCAGCGCCAGTTCCTCCAACGCCGGTTTGTAGTTGTCCACGATCAGATCCAGCAACGTGTGCGCCACCCGGTCGGGGGCGCGCGCAATGTGGACGTTGCTCTTGAGGGAACGCTCGGCCGCTATCGCAACGGCTTTCAGCGGCTTGAGATGGTAGGTTACGAGGAAGTTTCTCCCGAGGAAGAAATTCAGTTCGCTGGTCGCAAACACCCCGTCCTTCCGGCTGTAGTCCACCGCGTGGATGACCATGAACAGATAGGGTGTGAACTGGTCGCCCTCCTTGGGGGAGTACTCCTCCACCTTCGGCGACTGGCTCTCCGTGATGCAGTCCTCGATCGAAAGCGGATGAAAGTGGAAGACGGTCTCAAGATAAAACTTGGCTTCCTCGGGGGTGGGATCCTCCAGGTCCACCCAGAGGAACAGATTCGTATCCGCCAGCAACGTCGGCATCAGGAAGGGCGGAATGTCCTTCGTGTGAAGGCGCCCCTGCGTCGTGAAGGCAAATGAGCGAACCATGGTCTGGCGTTTCCTAGCCGAGTCAATGTCCTGACTGCGTCTTGGATGGTAGCGGCGTGGAAGAAGCCGAGGCAAGCGCCGGCTGCCAGAAGTCCATTCCGTGGGGCGTTTGACGCCAACAGCCTCGGTCCGTAGGTTTGGCGCATGGGGCAAAATCTGGGAAACCGCGTGTTGACCCGAGTGGTGCAGCGAATCACAGCCGACCGCTCCAGTGCCACGCCTGAACCCGCCGCGTGAAAGCACTTGTTTCGACCGCTCGCGAGAAGCAAACCGAGCGCGTGTTCCTGATCGCCGCGGATTGCAAAACGCGGGGCGCCCTGGAGGTGGGCGAGTCGCTCGCCGAGCTGGCCGAACTCGCCCGGACCGCCGGTGGCTTGATCGTCGGCGAGGGCACGCAACGACTGGAACGTCCGGTCGCGGCCACGTACATCGGCACGGGCAAGGCCGCCGAATTGGCGGCGCGTTGCGAGGAACTGGCGGCGGATACCGTCATCTTCGATGACGAGCTGTCGCCGGCGCAGTCCCGCAACCTCGAGCGCATCTTCGGGTGCAAGGTCCTGGACCGGACGGACCTGATTCTCGACATCTTCGCCCAGCGGGCCCGAACGCGGGAGGGCAAGCTGCAGGTGGAGCTGGCGCAACTCGAACATCTCCTGCCCCGCCTTACGCGATTTTGGACCCACCTTTCCCGCCAGCGGGGCGGCATCGGCATGCGCGGCGGCGAGGGCGAGAGTCAGCTCGAGGCGGACCGCCGCAAGGTGCAGGAACGCATAGACAAGCTGAAGCGGGAACTGGAAGAAGTGCGGCGGCAGCGGACCACCCAACGTCAAGGACGACAGCGCAACCAATGGCCGCTGGCTTCGATTGTCGGTTACACCAACGCGGGCAAATCCACACTGTTCAACGCGCTGACCGGCGCCAGCGTACTGGAGGAGGACAAGCTCTTCGCCACGCTTGACCCCACGACACGGCGATTACGGCTGCCGACCAACCAGAATGTCCTGGTTTCCGACACGGTGGGGTTCATCCGCAAGCTGCCGCACGGGCTGGTCGAGGCCTTCAAGGCCACTCTCGAAGAGGTCGTGAACGCCGACCTGCTGCTGCATGTCGTGGACATCAGCCACCCGCACGCCGGAGAACAGATTCTCGCGGTGGACACGGTCCTCAGGGAACTCGCGGCGGGTGGAAAGGCGGTGCTGATGGTGTTCAACAAGATTGACCGGTTCGGGGAACGCGGCGAACTCGAGCGCTGGAGCGAACGGTTTCCGCACAGCGTGTTTGTGTCCGCCCGGACGGGCGAGGGATTTCCGGCTCTGTTGGCGGAACTGGGCAGCCGGCTCCGTCCCGTCCGGGACTTCGTGGAGCTCGCAATCCCCCATGAGGACGCCACGGTCATATCGCGGCTCCACGAAGTCGCGCAGATCGTGAGTCGTCGCTACCTCGGCGAAGCGGCACGGTTCAAGGCCCGAATTCCCCCCCACCTTCGGGGCGAATTCGCGCCGTACATCGTGGCGGACTTGTGATCCGATCCCCGCGGGTAGGCCGAACAGGAGTCTCAGCCGGTGGCCCCACCCTGCCGCCAAAGATCAATCGGTCGTTTCACACCCGCGGGCCGGAAGGGCAGGTTCACTCGTGCCCCCAGCCCGGCAGACCGATACCCCGCGAGGAGAACCTCCTGGACAACGCGCCCGTCTTCTCCCGTCACCGCCGGCGTGTCTTTGCCCCGCACGCACCGGGCAAAGTGGCGCATTTCCTGAGGAAAACCGTAGTTCCATAACTCCTCGAAGACCGGGTAGGTCCAGCCCTTGGTCGTCGGCGCTTTTTCCACTGCGTACCCGTAGCCGTATTCGCTGTAAGTGGGAAGCGCGTTGCCCATGTGCAAGTCGGCATACGTCACGCCTCCTTCGCCGTACACCTCGACGCGGTCCTCCATTCCACCCCGCCGGGCCCAACTGTTTTCCACCATCCCTTTGGCTCCCCCCTCAAAATCAAGGATGCACACCGCATCATCCTCGCCCTCGGTCTTGTCGCCATGCACGTACGTACCCATGTGCGCCAGCACGTTCTTGATCTTGGGCCGGCCGAGGAACCACCAGCAAAACGCGATGCCGTGACAACCCATGTCCATGAACACCCCGCCGCCGGACCGGTTGACATCCCAAAACCACGGAGCATGCGGCCCGAAATGCTTCTCGGCCTGCTTGACCAAGTACACCCGGCCAAACGCCCCCTCGTCCGCCATTTGCTTCGCCTTGACGTACTTTGGCGTAAAGAACAACTCCTCGGCGTACAGCAACAAGACGCCCCGCTGGCGGCACGTTTCGATCATCAGGTCGGCCTCCTCCAAAGTCATGCAGAGGGGCTTCTCACACACGACATGCTTGCCGGCATTGGCAGCATCCAACGTCATCTGCGCGTGCAGCGCGTTCGGCGCGGCGATGGTCACCATCTCAATGTCCGACTCGGCCAGCATGGTGCGGTAGTCCCTGAAGAAACGGGGAATGCCATGCCTGCGGGCAAATCGCTCGGCGTTGCCCGGGGTTGGGGAGGCGACGGCCACCATCTCGGCTTCGTCGGGCATGATTCGAAACGACTCGGCGTGAATATCTGCCTCGAACTGGGATCCGATGATCCCCACTTTGACTCGTCCCTTGCTCTTCATGATCGGAGATTCTTGTTTGTCGGCGGCGGGGAAGATGCTGGACGACGCCGTCCCCGAAAGCCAGCCGCAAGGGGCGCCATGGCGCCGCGCGGCCAACGGTCCGGTCGGGCACCAACTCCAACCCGACCTCCCAAGAATACCCGCAATCCACCGACTACCGGCCCACGGTTCCCAATTGATCGCCTTTCGAACCAACCAACCGTTCGATCGGCCAAGAACCTTTTCTCCCTGCCTTGCCGCCTGCCGGCTCGCGGCAACGATCGTTGCGGACGGCGATGGACCACCCTGTCTGCAGCTCCTGGCGCTTCTGCGACCGACCTGCGCGATCAAGGTGTGGCGGACGGTTCGCAAGCCAGTGACCGCCTGTTCCTGAATGAGGTTGGGCCGCCGAGGGCCAGCGCGAACCTAGATTGCATCTGGCGCCGCGTGATCCGCACTCGGCGTAGTCTTCCCCCGCCCGTCCGATCTGAACCTGCTCGATGATCACCCAAAAAAAAACGCGCCAGCGGGGCGCGGTTGCTTGAGCGATGGCCGGCGGATCTACCGCGGCGGGTCAATGTAGGCGCGCGCCAGCTTGGCGAGGTCACGGTCGCCTGCCCGCGTGCCCGCGAAACCCGTGTAGGGCTTGTTGACGTTCAGTTGCAGTGTGGACGGCTCGAGCCACTTGTAGATTTCGCTGTGGCCGTCCGCGAACGACAGCGACGCCGAGCCACCGTGCCGGGTCGCCGGGTAGTTCTGCCATTCCGCCTGATTGACCTTCACGGCGAAATACCCGTCATCAATCGTGATGCCCTCGTCTATGAAAACGAACGCCTGGGAGGGACCCGGCCGGTTGATGTCCGAGACCTTCTTGTGCGCCAACGCATCCGGAGGATTGCCCGCTAGGACAATCGGATCAATGCGCCCACCCGGCACGCCGCCGCTGGCGTCGGTACCACCGTTCATCTGACCGCTGATCGAGCAGCTTCGCACCGGCTTGAAACGGATGTTTTCCTTGCCGCTGATCAGCACGCCTCGCTGCCCCGGGCACACGTAAATGGCCGCCGAGGAGTTGTACTTGAACAGCATGCCGTTGGTGATGGTCATGATGTTCGTTGCGCCAGGCATCGAGTACGCGAGGTTGTTGCCGGTGCCGTCAATCCAGGCATTGCGCGAGCCAATGGCGTTCGGAACGATGAAGTCGTTGTAGTCGTTGGCGTACAGCGCCCAGGCCAGTTGGAGCTGCTTGTAGTTGCTCATGCACGAGATGGACTGCGCCTTGGCCTTGGCCTTGGAAAGTGCTGGCAGCAGCATCCCGGCAAGGATCGCGATGATCGCGATCACCACGAGCAGTTCGATCAGGGTGAAACCGCCGCGTCGAACCGCTGGCGTTTCGATTTCAAGAGAGGTCGTTCGCATACTGAATTCGCGTCTGGAAGTTACGCAGCCACGCTAAGTCTCAGGCCTCCGCGCCGTCAAGGTGTGCTTTGCCGGACACAGGCAGATCCTCAAGCCTCAATCGTCACGAGTGAGATAAGAGCTTGCGATGGGTGGTGAATTGATTTCGGCGTGGATTGTCTGAAAACGGATGCCTGCCTTCACCAAGAAACACACCCGGCTCAAGCTCCAGTTGGTCGCCAACTCCGATCATTCCCTCCACGCCGGCCTGCTCGCCGTCGAGGCCATGACCCGACGCTTCGACCTCCAACAACAAGCTGCGCCCTCTCTCCTGCCTCGCCCCCCCGCAAGGACACGCGGCGGGGTTACGGCCCGGAGGTCATCGTCGGCCAGTTGATCTACGCCCTGTGCTC
>CALJWR010000242.1 GCA_937976685.1 uncultured Verrucomicrobiae bacterium | reverse complement strand
GCCGCAGCTTCTTGCGATGAATCAGATTGCTCCCGCAGTCGGCGGTGAACGCATCACCCGCGAATTCCTCCGGCCACGCATCGCCACGATAAATGGTGATGCCGGTGGCGCTCGTGAAGTAGCCGCTCGCCCGGCCACCGCCTTCGATGAGCCCGGGCACGGCGCCGCTCACGCGCCAGCGCGTGCGAATGACCCGCCACGGTTCTTCCGGACTGGTGCGAAAGACCTCCGCTGCCGGGCCGTCCACGGCGATGCTCTGCAGCGCTGGCGGCATGTCGAAGTAGGGATTCCGCGCCGCGTAGTGAGCATCGTATTGGAACACCCGAAGGTGGTCGCTGTTGTTGCAGGTGAAGCGGCGGCCGCGATCGTCAAACGCCAGCCCGTACTGTCCACCCCCGGCCTCGGCAACCATTTCCCACGTGCGCGGGTCGAAGGCGAAGTCGCGTGTGCGCACATTCACCGATCGCCCGGCAGGCCAGCGCGGGGAAGCGATCTCGCCACCGTTTGGCGCCGTGCAGCCGTGGATGCGGTTGTCCAATCCCCAGCGGAAGCTGTTCAACATGGCCTGCATGTTGAGCTGGTTGGTGGCGTAGGGCGCGTAATCAATTGCGAAGCCCGTGAAGGCGAGCTCCCGGCTGTCGGCCTTGCCGTCGCCGTCGGTGTCCCGACCGAAGAAAACGTCCGGGGTCGCGGCCACGAACAATCCGCCGTTGGCCCAGAAGACGCCGGTCGGCCATGGCAGGTCGTCAACAAAGATCCGGCTGCGGTCCATGCGGCCATCGCCGTCCGTGTCCTCCAACAGTCGGATCCGGCCGAGGTGCGGCTTGGCATCGCGCAGCTCCGAATAGTCAATCATCTCGACCACGAACAGTCTTCCGTTCTCATCGAAGCAGATTTCGATCGGATCGCGAACCAGGGGTTCGGCGGCGACCAACTCGACCCGGAAGCCGGGCTTTACGACGAAGGTGGCCAGTGCTTCACCCGGCTCGACCGGAGGGAAGCGGGGCAATTCCCGCAAATCCACCTCGGGCTCGGCGGCCGCGAGCGCCCGGCCCAGCAGCAGGAGGGCAAGGGCAATTGGCACGCTGGCAGGACTGTTCATTTGAGCGGCCACCATTGAAACAAGGCGAGCTTCCGTGGGAAACGCGAAACGGACGGCCGTGGGCAGGAAGTCGGCCGGGCTTGCGTCCGTCGTTGGGAGCAGCGAGGGTGCCCCCTATGCGATCTGGTTCCACCCTCCCGCTCACCACTGGATGGATGGTCGCGCTTGGTTGCTTGTCGGTTGCCGTGCCGGAAGCCGCCTCCGCCATCAAAACCGTCGCGTGGAAAGTTCCCGCCAAGGCTCCGGATGCGGCGGTGCTCGCCCTGCCGGGAGACGTGACCCTTCAAGGCTTCCTGGGTCGGCGCGTCGCGGTCAACGCCTCTGAACGGCTGGCGAAGGTGGACCTCGAGCCGCTGCTGGCGGGGTTCCGTCAGAAGCCCGGATCGCATCCGTGGATGGGCGAGCACCTTGGCAAATGGCTGCACGCCGCGACGCTCGCGTGGGCGCAAACGGCCGACGACGCCCTGAAAGCGCGGCTCGATTATGCCGTCGCCGAACTGATCAAAGCGCAGGAGCCCGATGGGTATCTCGGCACTTACACGCCCAACCAGCGCTTCGGGCTGTACGAGGGGGCGGATTGGGATGTGTGGTCGCACAAGTATTGCCTGATGGGTCTGCTGACCTACCACCAATACACGGGCGACGCAGCGGCGCTCGAAGCCAGCCGCAAGGCGGCCGACCTGCTGCTCGCGACCTTCCCCACCAGGAAAAGCATTCTCGCCGCCGGCACGCACGTGGGCATGGCGGCAACCAGCGTGCTCGAACCGATGGTCCTGCTGTACCGCCTCACGGCCGAGCCGCGGTATCATGAGTTTTGCGAGTACTTGGTGAAGTCGTGGGACGAGCCGAACGGACCGCGCATCCTGGCGACCCTGCTGACCGAAAAGCAGGTCAACCGGACGGCCAACGGCAAGGCTTACGAAATGCTCTCCAACTTGGTGGGCCTTTGTGAACTGTATCGCGTCAGTGGCGAGCCGCGGTATCTCCGGGCGGCGTTGAATGCCTGGGAGGACGTGGTGAGTAAACGCCTCTACATCACCGGCAGCGCCAGCCAGGGCGAGCATTTCCGCGACGACCACTACCTGCCCAATGGTGAAAGCGCCCACGTGGCTGAGACCTGTGTGACGACCACATGGATCCAGTTCAACGAACAACTCCTCCGCCTCACCGCCGAGGCGCGCTTCGGCCACGAGCTCGAACGAACGTTCTACAACCACCTCACCGCGGCCCAGCGTCCCGATGGCGCGCAATGGTGCTACTTCACCCCGCTGGAGGGACGCAAACCGTATGGCCCGGGCATCAACTGCTGCGTCTCCAGCGGCCCGCGCGGCGTGGCCCTTGTGCCGCCCGCGGCGGCGTTCACCTATCGGGCGCAGGGCGCGCCCGGTATCGCAATCAATCTCTTCGAACTCGCCGAGTTCAGGACGACCGTGGACGGCGAGCCGGTTGGGCTGCGGGTCCGCACGGAATTCCCGAAAGAAGGGCGAATGACGGTGACCGTGAACGCACTCCGTCCGGTGTCCTTCGCACTGCGAATCCGTCAACCCGCGTGGGCGGGGACGCTGAAAGCGACCGCAACCGAACCGCTCGGTGCCGTCTCACGTGACGGCTGGCTCGAAATTGCTCCGCGCGCCTGGGCACCCGGCACTTCGCTCCGGCTCACCTTCACCTGCGATTCCCGCCTCATCCCGGGCGACCACACGAACGCCAGTAAAGCCGCCCTGGCTTGGGGACCGTTCGTCCTTGCCTACGATACCTCCGAGAATCCTGGCCTGCCCGTCCTCTCGCTCGTGGCGCTCGGGGACGCCGCCGACCAAGCCCCGGCAACCTTGGCCAGTGCCGCGCCATTGCGCCTGACCTCGCGCGTGCGAATCCCCCGTTCCCCGGCGCCGGAGGTGGCGACGCTCGTCCCCTTTGCCGATGCCGGGGCCCGTGGCGGCCGCTATGCCGTGTGGCTCCGGGCGCCGGACGCGGCGCTTCCGGTCAGCGACTCTCTTTTCGCGTTCGCCGACGAAGCCCGGAGCCAGACCGGCAATGTCAGCGGCTCGATCACGGACGGCGATCCCGCTTCGTTTGTAGTCACCTTCAACGGCCGGCCCCAGGCGGAGGCGTGGTTTGAAGTTCGGGTCCCGCAGCCGGTGACGCTCGGCCGGGTGGTGTTCACCCACGGACAGAACTTCCACGATGGCGGCTGGTTTGACACCTCCGGCGGGAAACCGCGTGTCGAGGTCCGCCGGACCAACGACGGGTCCTGGGAGACGGTTGGGGAAATCACCGATTACCCCGCGACGTCCTCGAGGGACAACGGGGGCCTCAAAGCGGGTCAACCGTTCCAGTTGCGCCTGACCACGCCGGTTGAAGCCGTGGCGGTGCGCGTGATCGGCAGACCGGCCGGCGGCGACAACCCGGCCCAAGCGTTCGCCTCGTGTGGTGAACTCGAAGCGTTCCCGAAATAGCCGGCTCCCCCAGTCGAAGCCGCCGGAGGCGATTTAGCGGGTTTGTTGGCAACCCCTGATTAGGTGCCCGGCGAATAGCGCTGGCCCAGGAGGGTGAGCCCGAACAGGGCGACAAACACCGGCGACACGCGCGCCGGTTCGGCGACGACGTTGAGAAGATCCACCAGGACGATTCCGGCGAGAAGCCTCGAGACGGCCGGGCCGTACTGGACGCTGGAGTCATTGAACACATCCTTCAGCGAGGCCCACAGCCAGATGGCGAGCAGCAGGCTCAATGCGATGGCGGTCTCGCGGTAGGGTCCGGTGTTGACCACCAGAGCGAGCGCAATCGGAACCACCATCAGCAGGATAGGCCGCCACGCCAGCGGCGCGCGTGAGACTTCCTGCCGCGACACATAGCTCAGCCCGGCCACGTAACAGGCGAGCGCGAGGCCACACCACACGGCCAGGCCGGTGACGCCATGGAAGCTCGCCGAGGCCGCCACGAGGTACAGGTTTAGCCGGCACGCCGCCATCAGCACCGGCGCGAGCGCGGTCGCCTTGTGGACCAGGTCGTAGGTGAAGACCAGCACGACCAGCGTCAGTGACAGCCAGAGACTGGCATGGGCCAGCATGTCGAGCACGAGAACCCCTGCCGCCAGGCCCGCCACGCCTCCAAGGAAGACCGAGGTCGGGGAGATGCGCCCGGACGGGATCGCCCTCGCCGGCCGGAAGCGCGCATCGAAGTCGCGGTCGAAGTAGTCGTTCAGCATCACGCCGCCGGCGTAAACGAAGCTGCCACCGATGATCGTCCCGAGCAGCGACACAAAGTCCGTGCCGCCGCCGATGAGGATGGCCGCAAGGCAGTTCGACCACACGGTTGGAAGGTTCGTCACGCGGGCGAGTGTCAACCACACGCCGATCCGCTGACCGAGTTCGCGACGTTGGTCCCGCATGGCGCGTCAAGGAAACGGGGCCTTGTGTGGAAAAGCAATCTCCGCGGAACCGGACGCCCGGTTCCCACTTGACGCTGCGGAGAACCGTCATTGAACTGCCGTCATCATGAAACGGTGCATCACTTTGTGTCTGACGGTCGCCGCCCTGGCCTTGGGCAGCCCCCTGGAGGTTCGGGCGATGCCGGGCGACGATGCCAAAGACGCCGAGCTGAAGCGCAAGGCTGACGAGGTGGATCGGCTGCGGAGAGAACTCGTCCAACAGGAGACCGAGCTCAAGCGGCTGCGGCAGGAGAACGAACGCCTGCACCGGCAGAAAACGCTGCCGGCCATGGTGGGGCCCGCTGCAGCAACCGCCCCCAAGCCTGTCACTCCCATTGCTGCGTTGCCACCGCTCGTCGAGGGAAGCGTCGTTGAGGCGAGCGAACTGGCCGGCCATTTCGCGCAAGAAGGGCCGGCAGCGGCTCAACGGTATGTCGGCAGGCAACTCCGGGTGCGGGGCGAGGTTCTGCGGTTCGCCCGAGGCATGGTGACGCGCGATTACACCCTCATCCTGGGCACCGGCGATCCGGCGAACGTCGTCGTCTGCAATTTCACCTATGCCGACGGCTACGCCGCGGTTTACCCCAAGGGTCACGGCGGTGAACTGGTGGCTCGTACCAAAAGCGGCAGCGAGATCCCGCTGGCCCGCGCGGGTCAGATCGTGACGGTCTCGGGGAAGTGCAAAGGCTTCAAGAACGGCGAGGTTCTGCTGACCGGCTGCTTGCTGATCCGCTGAGCCTCCTTGCGTTCCGCTCCACGGCGAGGGGCGGAATTCGAGCAGCGATTACGCTCATCTCCCTGGCTCCCATCCCTCCGAGGAAGCCCTCGGTTGGTCGCCCCCGAGGCGCTGGCGACGCCCCGCGTTCCCGGGTTGTTCGCGCCGCCACCCTCCGACTTCCGACTGAGCAGCGAACTGACCCGCGCCCCACAGGGTCGTGGCCCCGCGCGTTGCCGTGAGCGCCTCGCGGTCGGAGCGGCCGCCGCCAACCGTGCAGAGCGCGTAGATGAGCTGGCTGACCCTGAACTCGGGGCCGTAGTCGCGCCCCTGAGCCCGGCGCGGAGCGAGGCACGCGATCGGAGGGTGCCAGAGGTCGAAGCGGCGGACCGGGGCCTCGCCGGCGACGAGGCCGGCGTGGATCGAGTGGTCGGTGTTGCCGACCAACTGGAGTTGGAGCCCACCGTCATGCTTGGTGATGGAGGGGTGCTGACCGGGACGGAACCGGGCCCGCGGAATTCATCACCGGTGGCCGCTTTTCACCTCAGGCGTGATGGTTGGGGCGTCGGAATACCGACCTGCGATGGAGTGGACATGCGCCAGAGGGCGTGCGGGGAGTACGAGGCGAAAGCAGGTATGCCCCGGGCGACTCTCCTTTAGGTCGAGCGTGCCCCCGTGGGCGCGGACGATCTCCCGGGCGAGACTCAGCCCCAAACCGGCCCCTTCGATGGTCCCGCTGCGGGCGGTGGCCCCCCGGAAAAAACGGTCGAACAATCGTGTTTGGTCCGCCTCCGGAATGCCCGGGCCGCCGTTGCAGACTTCCAGCACCACTTCGCCGTCGCTGCCCTCGAGCGCCACGCGGATCCAACCGCCGGGTTCATTGTAGCGGACGGCGTTCTGCAAGACGTTGCCGATGGCCTGCCGCAAGAGCGGCCAGTCCGCGTCGAGCGACAACGCGGGCGGGAGTCGCCGCTCAATTCGGAGGTGCTGGTCGGCTGCCAGGATCTCAATGTCTTCGATGAGTTCGTTCAACGCGGAGCTCAGATCAAGACGGCTCCGAGTGAGCGGCAGCGGACCAGCATCGGCCTGGGCCAACAGCAGCAGGCTCCGGGTGATGGTCTTGAGCCGCTGAGTCTGTTCGAGCAACTCGACGAACGCCTGCTGCTCCCGCGAGCCCGGCGCCGCCGCCTGCAACGCGGCCTCGATCTCCCCCTGCATCACCGCCAGCGGTGTCTTCAATTCATGCGAGGCATCGGCGCTGAATCGCGTCGCTTGCTGGAAGCTGGTTTGCAGCCGGTCCATCATGCCGTTCAGCACCCGGATCAGCCGCGCGATCTCCGGATCCTCTGCTGACCAGGTGATGCGTTGGTCCAGACCGCGGGCTGTCATCCCCTCGGCCACCTGCGAGATTCGACGCAACGGACGCAGCGCACGGCCCGCCACCCACCATCCGCCCCCGCCAATGGCCAACAGGGCGAACGGGAACGCGATCAGAAACGCGTTGCGCATCCGCCTCAACTCGCGGTCGAGTTCCGCGCCATTGAGCCCGATTACCAACCGGTCGCTGCCCTCTCCGAAAACTCCCACCCGCCAATGGGTGGCTGCGGTTCGAAAGGTCCGGAAACGTGGTACCTTCGAGAACACGGCCACTGGGGCGCTGGCTCCGGGGCCGGGCCCACGGGAAACCCCGCCCGCCCACGGTGGCCCGCGCCCGGCGATGCGGCGGCTGCCCGCGGTTGAGGGATCGTCGGCCAATCGCAGCTCCGCCGGGCCGATGGCCAGTTCTCCCGGCCAGTTCGGCGAACGGTAGCGCACCTCGCCCGCGGCGTTCGCCATGAGCAGGATGAGTTGGTCTTTGCGATCCTCGCCGAAGACGAACTCGATCGCGCTGGCCAGCCGTTCGAAGTTGGCCCGGCCACCCATCCAGCCCGGATGACGATACGCCAGGGCCCGCAGTTCGCGGTCGAGGGCTGCCACCCGTTCGCGGTGGAGGAGGAACCAGCCGGTCGCACCGAACGTGAGGAGCACGCCGCCAGAAATCGCGGCCGATAGGAGAGCGATGCGGAGTCGAAACGGGATAGGCTTCATGCCTTCAGCCGGTAGCCCACGCCACGGATGGTCTCGATGAGCTTGACGGCCTCTCCCTCGTCGATCTTCTTGCGCAATCGCTGCACATATACGTCCACTACATTCGTGCCGGGATCGAAATCGCAGCCCCAAACCTGCTCCAAAATTTGGACTCGCGTGAAAACCCGACCGGGCGCGCGCAGCAACTGTTCGAGCAGCGCAAACTCGCGGGCTGTCAGTTCGATCTTCCGCTCCCCCCGCCGCACCTCGCGCGTTAGGAGATTCACCGTCAGGTCCTCGACGCCGAGCAGGCTCTCCGGTGTGCCGGCTGCCCGCCGGGCAACCGCGTGGAGGCGGGCAATCAGTTCTTCAACAAAGAACGGCTTGGTCAGGTAATCGTCCGCCCCCAGATTCAACCCCTCCACGCGCTCGTTCAGTTCGCTCCGGGCCGTGAGCAGGATCACCGGGACCGACCGCTTCCGCTCGCGCAGGTTGCGCAGGATGCTCAGCCCGTCGCGGCCAGGCAGCATGATGTCGAGTACCAACGCGTCGTAGGGCCGGGTCAGCGCCCGCGCGTATCCGTCGTCGCCGTCGTGGGCCACTTCCACGGTGAACCCTCGCGCCTCCAGCCCTTTCCGGATGAAGGATGCGATCTTCTTTTCATCTTCGACGACCAGGACTTTCACAAAGGTTTGCGCCGGGGCTCCCCGAATTCCCGATAAATTAACCTTCAAAGGTCTTTTCGCTGTAGGTCGGCCGACTGTTGGCCAAAATCGGCAACCCTCTCCCATCGGATGGGAGAGGGTTGAGATGACGGGCCGAGCTGTCCACCTCAAACACGCAGCGCGATCGGCAGGAATTCCAACCGCGTGCGCTGGGTCTGCACGGCCGGAACTTCCGCGCGAAGGCGATGAGTCAGTCTCACCGCCCTGCGCGCGTCCGAGTGCCATTGCCGGGCTGAGCCTTGTTCCCTTGCTGCCCGCCAGGGCCCTTGCCGGCCGGGCCGGCGGTCGCGGTGCCGGGGGCTTCGAGGGCCGTGATCGCCCGATTGAATGCGGTCAAGTGATTGGCGGAACCCCGGCGGAGGTTCGCGAAGACCCGTAATACGGTCGCGTTCTGCGTCCCGGCCAGCGCCTCATCGAGGTCGGCGATGTCGGCCTCCTCAATGAGCACGCCCACGGCGAGGGCTGCGGCCAGCGACTCGCTGCCTTGCGCCACGAGCTTGTCGTGCAGTGCCTGCAATTCCGGAATACTGAACTTCCCGCGTTCGTCGGGAGTGGTGTCCGTCAGGCTAAACGCTTCGACCAGACGGTCCATGGCATCCATTTGCTGCTGCTCCGCGGTAGCGATGTGTACAAACGTGGGGTGGTCCCACTTCTGGGCCAGCGCTTGGTACACGTCGCGGGCCAGCTTTTCCTCCTGTTTCATGAACAGGATGTTGTTGGCGTCGGTGGTGGTGATTTCCCCGACGCTTTGGCCGGTTCGACCAAGGGGACAGGCGCACCCCCGGTTCTGCGGGCCGCTGCCGTCACACCGACCCGAGCGTTGACACTGACCCGGTCCATGACCGGCCTTGGGACCGTGGCCCCGGCCTGCGCCGGCGTCTCGGCCTTGCCCCTGGTATCCCAGCGGACAGGGGATGGTGTCCTCACCCAGGAGGAGGAGGTTCCCGGTGCCGACGAGCAGCGCCGTGGCCAGCAGTGTTGTCGTGATTTGGTTTGTCTTCATATCGTATGGCTCTTCGTTTTGTTTCGTTCCAGTTTGTCGTTCGTGGCGCGGTCCATCGCGCCGCTTCAGAAACAGCAGACGCGACCAACATGAACGTACTGCCTTGGGCAGGATTACAGTTCTGTAATCGGGCGGAGTAACGCCGTGGCCAAAAGAACGGCGGGTCAGATCCAATGAACTCACCACCAGCTATCATTGTCCGAAAACCTCAGGTCGCATGCTTACCTACGGGTTGGCTGACTCTCGAAACGCTCCAACGCAACGTGCGCTTGGCCGCGGGCCGTTTTAGGAATCCCTCATTCGCTGGTTTGGTTGGGAATCCGAAAACATGTTGACAAGCGGGCGTCGGCCAACACAACGCGGCAGCCGTTCTACCGAATGGTCCCGGAAATAGGATTACAAATGGACTCAAGTACGGCCGCTGAAGCACGTTGGATCTGGTCGAGGACCACCGCGGGGTCCGCGGTCCAGGCGACGCGTTCGAACCTCTTGAGCCAAGAGGTGGATGTGGGTGTGAA
Source organism: uncultured Verrucomicrobiae bacterium (assembly GCA_937976685.1). Taxonomy (GTDB): domain Bacteria; phylum Verrucomicrobiota; class Verrucomicrobiia; order Limisphaerales; family J093; genus JADJWF01. Next base: position 1,425 of record CALJWR010000242.1, on the reverse strand, counting down.
CTGGACGTGAAAGTGCGGGAGTCGCGTCAGCCAAGCCGGCACTTGGGCACTTTGTGCGCGACGTAGTTGCTGCCGATGGGGTGACTGTCCTGATCGGGCAATACCGCGGTGTCAATTCGCCGCAAGAGGGCCAACCACTCGCGGTGGCGCTGGCGGCACGGGCCATGACCTTCTGGAGAGGTAGTTGTGGGCGGCAAAGAGGATGATTGTCCCGAGGCGGAAGTGATCGAGGGTTTGAGTGCGAAGAGGTCTCTGTCCCAAGGGCAATATTGATCGCAGATGCTCCAAGGGATGGCATTGGCTCTTCTCGCCGCAGCAAAGTACGACGGCATTCTGAAGTGGGTCCAAGTACAGGCCGACAACATCCCAGTAGTTCTCCTCGAACTGCCCATCCAGCGTGAGCGCGAAGGCACGTTGGTGGTGGGCTTGAGGCCAGGGACGCGCTGGAGGCTCTGGACGGTCGTTTGGCTAAGGCCGGTGGCTTTGGCCATGCCGCCAACGCTCCAAGGCCCCCCTCCGGCGCGGGCGTGGCTGCCAACGCCCAAGCTTGGGCCCTGGGCGTGTGCGGGAAGGCTCGGGTTGCGCCCACGCCCAAGGGCATCCTCCCGTCCCGCCAAACCGGACGCCGCCGAACGAAAGCGCCAACGATTGCCCGGGTGTGATCGTCCACGTGCCCACGTTCGCGGCTCCGGCTTGCACCTCCATTTGCATCGTAATGACCACCGGCGCTCGCGGGCCCGAAGGTTTTGACTCGCGCCGTCAGGTCTCGGCGCGCACACTACCCCTTGAGTTCAAGCTATGTTCGGTCGGCGCCGTGATCGTGAACGAGGTCGTTACTACTGTCTCCCGGGCATGGGACGCAGCAATCGTCGTCATCACCAGCGGATCTTGTATTCAGCCATCGCCTTCGGTCTCGTAGTCTCGGCAACGCTGGCGATCATCCTGCTCCTGACCAATCGCCGCTGAACCGGGTGCCCAACCTCACTGAATGGCAATTCGTCTCCCGGCCGGGCCCAGCAAAACAACAAACCGCCGGCAGGCGTCCGCCCCCGGCGGCCAAATCGAAACCAGGCTTGCGGGCCGCTTACTCCGCGGTGCGGGCCCGGAAGTACTTGGTGGAAGAGTCCTGCTGAATCGGCAGGCGAATCTGCCCCTGGCGCGCCTCGTTGGTGGAGAACGACTGCCAGCGCAGGAGATCGGTCGAACTCTGCAGGACGTAGATCTGGTTGGTTTGCCCGGCAAGCACCAGCTCCAGAGTGCCCGAGGGCAGGACGTTCATTCGCAGTTGAGCCGCGCTCACCAGCGGATCCACCGGCACCTCGATTGGCAGGTCTATCGCGTCCACGAAGGCTGCGTCCAAGCCGGCGCGGTTCCGTGCATCCTTGCGGTACACCCACTGTAGCGTATGCGGTCCGGGGGTAAGGT
>CALJWR010000241.1 GCA_937976685.1 uncultured Verrucomicrobiae bacterium | reverse complement strand
AGGGCAAAAAGTTCGCGCCCGGCGAGCAGACTCAGCCGCGCGCGGCTGCCCGGGTGCGACCCCACTTTAGCCCCAGCGTGCGAAACACCCGGTCGAACGGCCCCGGGATCGTGCCCAGGAACTGCCGCTCGGCACAGAGACGGAATTGTCCGTACAGCCGCGCGCGGCTGCGCCACCCGAAAAACGCGTCGGTCACGAGTCCCAGAACAAGCCAGACCCAGAAATACGTCCAGGGCTCGAGTTGGCCCGGCATGACCACGCCGGCGAGCACCAGAATTCCCACGACCGCCGATCCCAGCCCAATCACCAGCCAGGGCAGCACGAGAATTCGCGCCACTGCGTCACCCGTCGCGCGATTCGGGTTGGGGGCCGCCATCGCCAGCCACATCGCGGTCCAGCCCAACGCGATCAGGTCGCAGAGCAGCATCGCTGTTGCTCCGCCCAGGACCACCGCTGCCAGCCAACGGTCCTCGCCGTCCCAGGAGCTCGAGTCGTCGCTCATCACGCGGAGGGCCAGCCAGCCGTGCCCCAGCAGGACCACCGCCACCGGGCCGGCGTACTTGGTTCGCAGTCCCCACCAGAGACCGCCGATGATTTCACGAATCGAGAGCGGCGTGGACAGCAGGAGTTCGAAGGCGCCGCTCTTGCGGTGGTCAATCAGCGCCGCCGCGGCATCGGAAGTCAGAGCCCCTTTGGCCAGCAGATGACAGATGACCAAGGCGAAGATCAAATTGCCGGCCGAGGAGTCTCCGAAGTGGGCTGGCAGAACGATGAAGACGGCCAGCACCAGCGCGAGGACCGTCCAGACTCCCGCGTGCCGCAGCCGATGGCGCGCCACGAGGTAGTGGAATGGGCCGCGCCCCAACAACCCTTCCCGGCGCTTTTTTCCGCGGGTTCCGCTTCCGATCGTCACCGACCGCCACCAGTCCCGCCAGCGTTGGCGCGTCGCCCGCGCCGGTCGTTCCTGCCAGGAGTGTGGCAGGCGCCAGGCCGCCAGTCCGAGAAACAGCCCGGCATAGCCGTGCGTGATCAGGAAGCTGGTCCAGAAGGAACGTCCGAGGCCCATCCCTCCCGCAACCGCCTCCACGCCGCTGGCCGGGCTCAGTTGGGCGATCGCGGCGACCAGCGTGGGCGACCAGCCCCGCGCCCCACCCCACCCAGCCATCAAGAAGGGCACGACGACAAAGGCCAGCACGGTCAGGAACGCCGTTGTGCGGGCGCGTCGCGCGTGGCGGGAGCAGGTGGAGATGAAGAGCCCCACCGCGCAGGAGAACAGGACCGCGTTCAAAAGCCCGACTGCGGTTAGGGCCGCGTTGCGGGCAGACACGCCGCCGGCCAGCAGCGGGATTATCAGGGCCGGGATGGTGGCGACCAGCAGGTACAGGAGATGGAGTCCGTGCGACGCCAGCTTCCCGGCCAGCACGTCATACCCGCGCAGGTCGGTCAGGAAAAGAAGTCCCAGCGTTCCGTCCCGTTTTTCCGAGCTGATCGCGTCCGCCGTCGCCGTGGCACCCGCGAACAGGCAGATCCAGAACGCGATTGCGGCGAACGCCGCGAATGCCGCCGCGCCCCCGGTGCCGACCAGGCCGGCGACGTTGCTGATCAGCAGGAAATAGCCGGCCAGGAGAAGGGCGCCAATTCCGGCCTGCAGCCGGGTGAAGTACGTTCTTCCCTGGCGCGAAGCCATGGTCAGTTCCCGTACAGCCACCGGAAGAAACGTCACCCGCCGACGCTAGCGCCCGTGCTGCGCAGCGGGAAGCCCGTTCCTCGATACCCCCCCTGAGCCGAGACCGGTGGAGGCTCCGCGTCGTAAATGAGGGATTGCCCGGCGCCGGGGATCTGCGCCGGCGCCCGGGGAGGTCCGTGCCCGGCCGGGCCTGACTCAGGGTCCGTCGCAGGGCATCGAAGTCGTCATCAACAGCCCGCCTCCAGCACCGGGGTCGCCGTTGGCCGTCGGTGCGGATCGCCCGGCTCTTGGCCTCCCACCAACTCCGGGGCCAGCCGGCGGCTCGAAACGCCGGGTGGTCCCCGTTCCGCCTCCAACTCCATCGGCCTTGATCGCCCGGCCCAACGCGAACCCTCGTTTGACAAAAACGGTCCGGATGTTTGCGCCACCCAGAATTGCGTTGAAAAGCGGGAGCCCGTTTCCGAAGCTCCGCCAACGCGAATCACTGCGAACGAACATGAAACGAACCCTGATATTTTTCACTTCCGCTGTGGCAGCGCTCTCGGTGAGCGGCGCCGATTCCGCTGCTTTGCCCGACGAAAAGGCCAAGGTGAGCTACAGCATGGGCATGAACATGGGCAATACGCTGCGCCGCCTTGGCGTGGGCGTGGATGAGGTGGATCCGGCCCTGATCATCCGGGGCATTCGGGACGCCCAGGGCGGCGCGCCAACGCTCCTGACCGACCAGGAGATGATGACCACCTTGCAGACCTTCCAGCGGGAATCCCAGACCCGCCTGGCCGAGCGCAACAAGAAGGCCGGGGAGGAGTTCCTGGCCAAGAACCGGTCGGCAGCGGGTGTCAAAACGCTGGAGGTCAAGCTGCCGGGCGACAAGACCGCCGAGCTGCAATACAAGATTCTTGCCGAGGGGTCTGGCCAGCCTCCGGGAACGAACGACACCGTGACGGTCAACTATCGCGGCACGCTGATTGATGGCACGGAGTTCGACAGTTCCTACAGCCGGAACGAGCCGACCACGTTCCCGCTCAACCGCGTCATCCGCGGCTGGACCGAGGGGCTGCAGCTCCTTAAGCCGGGCGGCAAGGCCATGCTGTACATTCCGCCCGAACTCGCTTACGGCGCCCAAGGCACGGGCCCGAAGATCGGCCCTAACTCAACCCTGATCTTCGAGGTCGAACTGCTCTCCACGCAGACGCCCGCGACCCCGCCGGCCCCGCCCAGCGTCAGCAGCCAGCCCATCACCAGCGACATCATCAAGGTGCCGTCGAAGGAGGAACTGGAAAAGGGCGCGAAGATTGAAGTGATCAAGGCATCCGATCTCGAGAAGCTGAAGGAGCAGGAGAAGGCCAAGGCACAAGGTGAGAAAAAGTAGCGGAGCGCCGCTGGATCGCTTGTGACCGCAGGCCGCCTTCGGGCGGCCTTTTTTGTGCGCGTCCCCCGGCCGCTGACGCAAAAGTGCTTGGGTGCCGCGCCGGCCTTCCCCTACGCTCGGCGGCCCTGAGCAATGAAAGTCACTCTCAACTGGCTCAAGCAGTACGTGGACTTCGACGGTTCGCCCGCCGACCTGGCCGGGCGGCTGACCATGTTGGGCCTCGAGGTCGAAGGCATCGAGCGGCTGGGCGGAGAGTTTGACGGGATTGTGGTGGCGGAAGTCATCACCCGCGAGAAGCACCCGAACGCCGACAAGTTGTCTGTGTGCCGGGTGAACGACGGAAAGGGCGAACGGCAAATCGTCTGCGGCGCGCAGAACTTCAAGCCGGGCGACAAGGTGCCCCTGATCCTGCCCGGAGCCTCCCTGCCGGCGAAGCCGGGTGAGCCGCCGTTCACGATCAAGGTGGGCAAAATCCGCGGGGTGGAGTCGCACGGCATGATGTGCTCGCCCCAGGAACTGGGGCTGACACCTGAGGCGGACGGCTTGCTGATCCTGTCCCCCGATGCCAGGGTGGGGCAGCCCTTCGCCGAGCACCTCGGCCGGGCCGGCGGCGATGTCGTGTACGACCTCGAAGTCACCCCGAACCGACCCGACCTGAACAGCGTGATCGGCATTGCGCGCGAGATTGCGGCCGTGACCGGCCATCCGCTGCGGCTGCCGCCGGTGGATGATTTCCCGCGCGTACCGGGCCAGCCGGCGGCCGGGGACTTGGTGGCGGTGCGGATTGAAGACCCCGCGCTGTGTCCCCGCTACACCGCCCGGGTGGTGCGTGGGGTCAAGATCGGCCCCAGCCCTGACTGGTTGCGCACGGCGCTGGAGAAGGTGGGCCTGCGCTCCATCAACAACGTCGTGGATGTGACCAACTTCGTAATGTTTGAGTGTGGGCAGCCCTTGCACGCCTTCGATTACCACCTCGTGGCCGCGGGGGCGGGCAGCCAGCCGACGATCGTTGTGCGCCGCGCCCGCGACGGGGAGGAGTTTGTCACGCTCGATGGCCAGAAGCGTGGGCTGACGGGCGAGATGCTTCTGATCGCCGACGCGCAAAAGGGCATCGCGCTGGCGGGAGTGATGGGCGGCCAGAATTCCGAAATCAACGTCGCCACCACCGATGTCCTGATTGAGAGCGCGTACTTTCAGCCCACCAATGTCCGCCGGACCGCGAAGGCGCTGGGACTCCGCACCGACGCCAGCTATCGGTTTGAGCGGGGCGCGGATTGGGGCATTACCGAATGGGCCAGCCGGCGTTGCGCGCAACTCATCCTCCAAGTGGCGGGCGGTGCAATCGTCCCCGGGGTCGTGGACGCCTGTCCGCAGCCGTTTGAACCCCGCCAGATCTCGCTCCGGCATCACAAGGTGAACGAGTTGTTGGGCGTGCCGATTCCGCCGGCGGAGATCGAGTTCTTGCTCGGCCAGCTCGGTCTCAAAATCACCAGTCGAAAGGCTCGGCCGGTGGATTCACCCGCCGACTCGGTTGAGCCGGTCACTTTCCGCATCCCGTCCTGGCGCGTGGACCTCAAGCGCGAGGTGGATCTGATCGAGGAAGTCTGCCGCCTGTACGGCGTGGACAGGATTCCCGCCACGCCGCCGCGGGGCGCAACGGGCAGCAACGCTTTCGATGCCGTTCATGACGAGTATGCCGGAGTGCGGCACCTGCTGACGGGCCTGGGACTGGACGAGGCGCAGGGACAGACGCTGGTGGCCGAAGACGTGGCGGCCCTCGTGGCCAGAGCGAATGACCTGGTGCGGCTCGCCAACCCGCTCAGCGCGGACATGAACGTGCTCCGGCCCAGCCTGTTGCCGGGGTTGCTCGATTCCTTGCGCCACAACCTCAGCCGCCAGAATGCCGACCTCGCGCTGTTCGAGGTGGGCCGCGTGTTCCACGCGCGAGGGGCTGCGTCGCCCCGGGAGTCGCGGCGGCTGGCGCTTGCGCTCACGGGACGGCGGTCTCCGCGCTTCTGGACCGGCGACGACCGGGAGGCGCTGGTGGACGCCTACGATCTGAAAGGCGTGCTCGAGGAGTTGTTCGACCATCTCGGGTTGCGCGGGGTGGCGTATGCGCGACGCGCGGAAAATCCGCCGTTCTTCATCGAGTCAGCGGCCCTCAGTCTGGGCGGCAAGGTGCCGCTCGGTGAAATGGGTCAATTGTGTCCCACCCTCGCCAAGCGGTTTGACCTGCGCCAGCCGGTGTTCCTCGCCGAACTGGACCTCGATCAACTGCTGGCACGACGGAACCCGACCAAGTCCTTCAAGCCGTTGCCGGCCTTTCCGAGCATCCGGCGGGATGTCGCGATGTTGGTGCCCGAGGTGACGACGCATGGCGCGGTCCTGGAGGTCGTGCGCCAGACGCGGCCGCGGGACCTCGAAAGTGTCGAGTTGTTCGATGTGTTCCGGGGACGGAACGTGCCGCCGGGTCAGAAGAGCGTTGCCTATGCGTTCACCTACCGCGCGGCGGATCGCACGCTGACCGACGCCGAGGCCAACGCCGCTCACGATCAGGTAGTCGCGCAGTTGAAGCAGCGGTTGGCGGCGGTCATCCGCGATTCCTGAGCACCACGATGCGGACGGCCTGGGCAAGCCTGGTCTGCTGGCTCATCGCGGGCGCGGCGCTGGCGTCCACCAACGCTCCCCTGCCGGCGGGGTTTCTCCTGCGGCCGGGAACCACGCCGGGTGGCGAAATCTTCGACCAGCCGACCGTGCTCGACTTTCATATTCAGCTTACCCGCCAGAACCTGCGTGCCCTGCGCCGCGAACCCCGCGAATACACGGAGACCACGGTGGTGGTGAATGGGCAGACCTACACAAACGTGGGCGTGAAGCTGAAAGGCGCGGCCGGCAGTTTCCGTAGCGTGGACGACCAGCCCGCGATGACACTGCACTTCAGCAAGTGGGTGAAGGGCCGGCGCGTCTTCGGCCTCCGCCGTCTGCACTTGAACAACTCCGTCCAGGACCCGAGTTATCTTAACGAGTACGTCGGCGGCACGCTGTTTCGCGATGCGGGCGTGCCCACGCCGCGATCGGCATGGGCCAAGGTGCGGCTGGCCGACCGCGATCTGGGACTGTACGTGCTCAAGGAAGCGTTCGAGGAGGAGTTTCTCCGGACGTTTTTCGGCAACGCGGACGGCAACCTGTACGACGGCGGGTTTGTGCGGGACATAGACCAGGCACTGGAACTCGAATCCGGCTTCGGCCCGAAGGACCGCACCGACCTGCGCGCCCTGGCCGAGGCGGCTCGCGAAGAGGATGAGGCCAAACGCTGGGCGCGCCTCGGGGAACTGGTGGACGTGGACAAGTTCGCCACCTACGCCGCCCTCTCCGTAATGCTCGTGGATTGGGACGGCTACCCGCTGAACCGGAACAACTATCGCATCTATTTCCGACCCGACGACGGGCGGGCCGTGTTCCTGCCGCACGGCATGGACCAATTATTTCAGCGCTCGTACATGGAACTCGACACCGGCTGGACCGGGCTCGTCGCGTGGGGCCTGCTGGAAACCACCGCTGGCCGTCAGCTTTACGAGGAACGGTGCCGGCAGGTGTACACGAACATCTTCCGCTGGGAGCGCATGACCAATCTGATCGCCGGCGCGGTCGAGGTGTTGCGGCCCGTGCAGCCGGACCTGGACCAGCGCGCGGACGAACTGGTTTACCGGATCCAGTCCCGGCTGCGCGTGTTGCGCCGCGATCTTTTGCTCAAGCCGGCGGTCGCGGTCGCGGTCCCGCCGCCGCCCGCCGCCGCCCCACCGGCGGATGGCATCCGGCCGGAAGGTTGGTGGTCCCAGCCCGGCGGGGAGGCGAACCTAGAAGGTCCGGTGGAAAGCGACGGCCTGCGGGTGCTGAAAATTCTGGCCTACGGCCACACCACGGCGTCGTGGCGCAGCAAGGTTCGCCTCACGCCCGGCCGGTATCGCTTTGAGGGCCGCACCCGTGCGCTGGGGGTGCGCGCCGTTCGTGACGAGCGGGGAGAAGGAGCCGGGCTGCGCATTTCGGGTTGGCCCGGTGGCCGGGATAATCAGCTCTCCGGGAACTCGTCGTGGGTGACCCTGAGTCAGACCTTTCACGTCACCGCCGAAGCCCCCGAGGTGACGCTGGTCTGTGAACTCCGCGCGGACACAGGCGAAGTTCATTTTGACCTCGATTCGCTGTGGGTGCGGCCGTTGCCGCCGTGACCACTCGGCAATCTGGCCACGCCTTTTACCAGGCTCGCTGTTCCTTCGATGACGCTGCCGTATAAGATTTCAACCCTCCTCTACTGCTTCAATCACCTCGACGAGGTGCTGTTGCTGGAGCGCGCCCAGGAGCCGAATCTCGGCCTCTGGAGTCCGCCAGGCGGCAAACTCCAAGCCGAGACCGGCGAATCGCCCTTCGCCTGTGCCTGCCGCGAGGCCGAGGAGGAGCTGGAGCAGTGCGTCCATCCTTCGGACCTGCATCTCACCGGCCTGGTCAGCGAGCATGGCTATCAGGGTCAGGCGCACTGGCTGATGTTCCTGTTCGAATTGAAGCCCCGCCTGGCAGCACCGCCTCCGCCCATCCGTGAGGGTCGTTTTGCGTTTTTCTCCCGCGAGGAACTCGCCCGTTTGAACGTGCCCGCCACCGACCGCGAGATGATCTGGCCTCTCTTCTGGCGGCATCGGGGTGGATTCTTCGCCGCGCATTGCCGGACCGATCCGGACGGCACCAACCACTGGTCCATCGAGGAATCGTGCCCAGCCACTCCCCGCGCCCGCGCATGAGTGACGACGTCATTGATCGGCGCAGCGACGACTACTTCATGGGCGAGGCGTTGCGCCAGGCGCAGCGTGCCTATGCCGCGGGGGAAGTCCCCGTGGGCGCGGTCATCGTGCGGGCCGATCGCATCGTCGCCCGGGCTTGGAACCAGGTGGAACTGCTCAAGGACGCGACCGCCCATGCCGAAATGCTCGCGCTGACGCAGGCGCAGGCGGCCGTCGGCGACTGGCGGCTCACCGATTGCACGCTCTACGTCACGAAGGAGCCGTGTCCCATGTGCGCCGGAGCCATTGTCCACGCCCGTCTGCAACGAGTGGTGTTTGGCGCGCCCGATCCCAAGGCGGGGGCGGCAGGCGGTGTCCTGAACCTGCTCCAGTTCCCGACCTTCAACCACCGGTGCGCCATCACGCCCGGCGTGCGCCTTGAAGAGTGCCGCGCCCTGTTGCGCGATTTCTTTCTCGAACAGCGGGCGGCCAACCGGCAGGCGCGGGCGGCCTCGGCTTCCGGAGAAACGCCTTCCCCCGACGGTGGGCAATGATCCCGCGCGGGGCCGAACCGGGGCTCTATTGCCACTGGAGTTCGATCGCGCCGGGTCGCACATCAATGCTGATGATCTCCACCGCCCGGCAGTGGCGCAGACGGTAGTACTGGTTGCCGGAGGGCAGCGGGATGATCAGGATCCGCTCCGCACCATGGGCGACCACGGGTGCCAGCTCGCTGAACGGGCCGTCGGGAAGGGCGGCCGCCTCGACCACCGGCGCCGCTTCGCGCGCCGATTCGGCCGCGATCACCCCGCGAATCCATGCCAGCCGCGCCGACACCCGCGTGGCGTAGAATGCCGCGGGCACCGGCACGTCGTCATCGGGCACGAGGGTCCAACGGGAGTTGGAACCGAGTTCCAACAACCGTCGCTTGTCGAACAGCGCGGCGGAAAACGCCTCGCTGGAGCCAACCTGGCGGAAAGGGCCGTCCACCGCAAAATTCACTCCTGCCAGCTTCCACTGCCCCGCCTCGCGAAGGAAGAGTCCGCTGCCTGAATCCCCGCCTGCCAGCATCGCTTCGTTCGGCCCGGCGTTCTGATCGAAAAGCGCTTTCAGTCGTTCGCCTGCCCCCAAGGCGGTTTCGACGCCCGCGATGACATTCTCGCCCCAACGCAATCGTCCGTCGCTGGTACCCCATCGCCAGCCGCGCAGCCCCGGATTGACGCCGCCGGCGACTGTTACGGCCTCACCGCGCCGCAGACCGTGGCCGAATACGACGCAGCCCGCCCCGACCTCCGCGCTGCCTTCGTACAGGGGGGCGCTGGTGGAGAACTAGCCGCAGACCTTCCAGATCATCAGGTCACTTTGGGGATCGGCAAAGCTGGCCAGCGTCGGATACGGCCGCCCTTCCAAGACAAACACGTCCCCGACCGCTCCCCCGACGTGTTGCGCGGTCAGGAAGAGATTGGGCGCGATCACGGTGCCGCCGAAGCCGCGCCAGTTGCCCTGCCACTGCCAGCCCGAATCACGAAGGTCACCCGTCGGCGGAGTGGTGTTGAAATCGGGGTCGTCGGTCGAAAGGAAAACAACACTCTTGGCCGGCAGAGCCATGGTCAGCAACGCGGCGACGGCACTGACCCAGAATCTCCCGTTCGACCGTCCTTGTCTGGGCAACATCCGCACCGGGCAACGATGCCCCACTGCGGGCGGCCGGCAAACCCCGGCGACGTCAGGCAGCTTGAAAGGAGGGCTTTGGCGCAGCCGCAGCGGGGCGCAGCGGGGCGAGCTGGTGACCCGCCACCCGCGTCACGCCGCCCGCGTCCGGCCGTCGCCCTTCACGATTTCGCCAATGATCCACGCCCGATGGTCTTGAGCTTCGATGAACCGCAGGATCGCGTCCGCCTTGGACTCGGCCACGATGGCCACCATTCCGATGCCCATGTTGAAGACCTGGTACAGCTCGTCTTCGGGCACGCCGCCCTTCTCGGCGACGATGCGAAAGATGGCGGGCATCTCCCAGGAACCCCGGCGGATCACCGCATCGCAGTTGGGCGGGAGCACGCGCGGAAGGTTGTCCACGAAACCGCCGCCCGTAATGTGGGCGAAGGCGCAGATCGGCCCGGCCAGGTTGCCGGCGCGGTTGAACCGCTTCAGCAGCGTTTGAATCAGCGGCCCATAGCTGCGATGCACCCGTAGCAGTTCCTCGCCGAGCGTCCCGGCCAGACCCGTCACGCGGCTGGTGGGCTTGAGCTTGAGTTTTTCGAAGAAGATTCGACGGGCCAGCGAGTAGCCGTTCGTGTGGAGGCCATTGGAGGCGATGCCAATCACGGCGTCCCCGATGCGAACGGTGTCGCGGCCGTTCAGGATGCGAGTTTGTTCCACGACGCCAACGATGGTTCCGCACACGTCGTATTCGCCGAGCTGGTAGAAATCGGGCATTTGGGCAGTCTCGCCGCCGATCAGTGCGCAGCCGTTCTCGGCACAGGCCTTGGCGAAGCCGCGAATGATGTCGGTGAACACCCGGGGCTCGAGCTTGCCGGTGCCGATGTAGTCGAGGAAGAACAGCGGTTCGGCGCCCAGCACGGCGATGTCGTTGACGCAATGATTGACGAGGTCCTGACCGATCGTGTCATGCCGGTCCATCGCGAAGGCGATCTTCAGCTTGGTGCCCACTCCGTCCATGCTGGAGACCAGCACCGGGTGGCGGTACCGCTTGCGGTCCAGCGCGAACAAACCGCCAAAACCGCCCACCTGGCTCAGAACCTCGGCCCGATGGGTCGAGGCGAGCAGTTGCGGCAGCGTGCTCTTGACGCGATTGCCAAGGTCAATGTCCACACCGGCGGCGGCGTATGCTTTGGGTTTCATGCGAGTCCCGAAGTGACAGTATTCGAGCCAGGCGGGCGGGTGTCGAGCGCAATGGCCCGGGTATCGGCGCACCATCGGCTTCAGACATCTGTTTCCAACGCACCAC
>CALJWR010000240.1 GCA_937976685.1 uncultured Verrucomicrobiae bacterium | reverse complement strand
GCTTCGCGGTCACCCGGGGACTGCTGGAAGAACTGCGGCTCCACACCGTCTGCGAGAGCGCGAAGTGTCCGAATCATTGGGAGTGCTGGAGCCGGGGCACGGCGACGTTCATGATCGCCGGCGACCGCTGCACGCGCGCCTGCGGATTTTGCGCCGTGGATACTGCCAAGCCGCTGCCACTCGAGGCGGACGAGCCGCGCCGCGTGGCCGAAGCAGCCCGCCGGATGAGACTCAAGCACGTTGTCATCACGGCCGTCGCCCGCGACGATCTCCCCGACGGCGGCGCCGCGCATTTTCGAGCGACCATCGAGGCGGTCCGAGGACTCAACCCGTCCATCGTCATCGAAGTGCTGACGCCCGACTTCAACGATCGGGATGAGGCGTTGGCGGAGGTCATTGCCGCCCGGCCCCAGGTCTTCAACCACAACCTCGAGACCGTGCGTCGTCTGGCCCCCTCGGTGCGACATCGGGCCACCTATGACCGCTCCTTGTCTGTGCTGCGCAAGGTGAAGGAGCGCGCCCCGGAGATCTTCACCAAGTCCGGTCTGATGCTCGGTCTCGGCGAACACCCCGGCGAAGTCATCGAGGCGATGCGCGATTTGCGGTCGGTCGGCTGCCAGATTCTGACGCTGGGTCAGTATCTTCAACCTACCCTAAGTCATTTACCGGTGGTGGAGTTTGTGCCGCCGGCGCGTTTCGAGGAGCTGGGCGCCACCGCACGGGGGATGGGCTTCGTCCATGTCGCTTCCGGTCCGCTGGTTCGCAGTTCCTACCACGCCGAGGAATTCGGGAGCGGCGGGTGCTGAAAGCCACTCGGTAAGTTTCCCACGGGCTGCCGTGGGTTCGGGAGGCTTCCTCTCAAACGCCTGTCTCGCGAGAGCCCGCGAGCGAGCTTTGCCATTGCCCCGCTGGTGGCTGGCTCATAATCTGTACCTATGATCGGGCTTTCGAGGTGTTGTCGTGCGCTGGCGGTCGTACTGGCGGCGTGGGTGGTGTCGGCGGCGCGAGGAAATCCATGCCTCGATTGGGACGGCATGATGATGCGCTGCATCCGCGGCGACGATTCGGCGCCCACGCTTTCTTCCCGGAACCTCGCCATGCTGCACGGCGCGATTTACGACGCGGTGAACGGCATTCTCCGAACCCACCAGCCGTATCAGGTGACCGCGCCCGCCCCGCCGGAAACCTTGCCGGAGGCGGCTGCCAGCGCCGCAGGTTATCGAATCTGCGTCACCTTGTATCCCTCGTTCCGCGCGGCGGTGGAGGAGCTGTTCCGTTGGCAGCGCGCCGCGTTGCCGAACACCGAGGCCACCACCAACGGACTGGCCTGGGGAACGGCAGTGGCCGACGCCATGCTGTTCGCGCGAGCCAACGACGGGGCCAACACCCAGGTGCCTTACATCCCCAGCAGTGCGCCCGGAGCCTGGCGGCGAACACCGCCGTTTTTTCGGCCACCGCTCGATCCGCACTGGCGTTACGTCAGGCTGTTCACCCTGCCCGAACTCGAACCGTTTGTGCCACCGCCGCCGCCGCCGCTCGACAGTGAGGAGTATGCGCGGGACTTCGACGAGGTGAAGAGGCTGGGTGCGTGGAACAGTGCGGTCCGCTCGGCGGAGCAATCGCAGATCGCGGTCTTCTGGTCGGACTTCAGCTACACGGCCATGCCGCCCGGCCACTGGAACGAAATCGCCGCCAATATTGCCCGCGACCGGCGGCTGACCCTGGCCGACAGCGCCCGGCTGATGGCGCTGGTCAGTCTCGCCCAGGCCGACGGCGGCATCGTTTGCTGGGAGGCCAAGTATCGCTACAACCTGTGGCGCCCGGTGACCGCTATTCAGCGCGCGGCTGAGGATGGCAATCCGGCCACGGAGGCCGATCCCAACTGGGACCACTACCTCGTCTCGCCGCCGTTTCCCGAGTACACCAGCGGTCACAGCACTTTCAGCAAGGCTGCGGCGCAGGTGATCACCCGCTTCTTTGGCACGGACGCGATTACCTTTGACACGTTTTCGGACTCGCTGCCGGGCGTGGTACGGCGGTTCGACAGTCTGGCCGCCGGCGCGGACGAAGTGGGCATGAGCCGCATCTATGGCGGCATCCACTTTCAGTTTGCCAACCGGGAGGGCAAGCGCTGCGGCGAGAAAATCGGGAATTACGTGTCAGACAATTTCCTGCTGTCCAACAGCGATCTGCCCCAGGTACGGATCGAGCGCCTTTCGCCGGAGGCGCTCCAAGTCCGGCTCCACGGCATCGTGGGCCGGCGGTACGTATTGCAGGCGTCGGAAGACCTCGGCGCCTGGCAGCCTGTCACAACGAACACCGCAGTGCCGGGCGGTTTCGTGGTGGCCGACGTAACCGGCGGGGGCGGCAACCGTTTCTTCCGCGCGCGGGAGCAATGACCGCCGGCCGCCTCCGCAGGGCCGATCATGCGCGCTTTCCCTTGTCGGCTGATTCTGCTGCTTGTGCTGCTGGCCGGGTTGATCGCGGTTGCCCGCTGGCGGCAACACCCGTCGGACGACGGCCGAGGGGCGGTTCCGACACCCGAGCAACTGCGCCAACTGGCCACCGAACTGACGGCGCTCGAGGCGCGCGAGCGGCAGGCGGCCGAGACTTATTGGGCGCCCGAAATGATGGCTGAGCGGGCGGGGGCTGTGTTCGAGCGCCTCTGGGACTCGCTAAACGCGAGTTCCGATCCCCTCGGGGTGGCTGTGGCTTTCGCGGTGGGCGAGGTGTGGTTGCCGGACTTCCTCTCGCCGAAACGACTCCCGCACGGCATTCAGATGTTCGATCCGATGGCCCCGGAGTTCCCGGCGCCTCCGGCATCGGACTGGCGCGAACGGCTCGCCGCACTCGCCGGCGAAGGCTGGGAGATGGCGCAATGTGAGTTCCGCCACAACCGCTTCGAGCCCGCGGCCGAAGGCCGGCCCGGTCGCAGCCGGTTTTGGTTCTCCGCCCATCTCGTGAACGAACGGCTGATCCAGCGCGCCAGCCTGACCGGCGACCTTCACGTGGAGTGGAGCGAGGAGCAGGACGAGGACGGCTTGCCGCGCGTCCGCCGAGTGGACGCCCGCCGGCTGCAACTCATGACCCGCGATGGGCCGCCGGCGTTCAGCCGGGTTTTGTATGAAGTCGTCGCGCCGCCGCCGAAATCCCATTTCATTGATCCGCTGATCGTCCACGACCTCGATGGCGATGGCACCAACGAGATCATTCTCGCGTCGGCCAACGCCGTCTTCCACTGGCGCGGGGGGCAGTTCGTGCGCTCGCGCTTCTGCGCGGATGGACCAGGCCTCATTTTCACGGGCGCCATCGCCGATTTCGATGGCGATGGACGGGATGATTTTCTGGGCGCCCGCTTTGAGGGTTTGTTCCTGTTTCGCGGTGATGGCACCGGCGGCTTTTCGAGCGCGCCGGAATTCGTGTGGCCGGCCCCGGCGCGGCTGCGTTACGGCCAGGTCATTACGGCAGCGGACGTGGATGGCGACGGCGACCTCGACGTGTGGCTCGGGCAATACAAGAACCCTTATGACGGGGGTCAAATGCCGACGCCCTACTATGACGCCAACGACGGGCATCCCGCATACCTGCTTTTGAATGACGGCCGCGGCCGGTTCACGGATGCCACCGAGGCGGCCGGGCTGGCAGCGAAGCGCTGGCGGCGCACTTACAGCGCATCATTGACGGACCTCGATGAGGACGGCGACGCCGACCTGGTCGTCGTGAACGATTTCGCCGGCGTGGACCTTTACGCCAACAACGGGCGTGGCCGATTTGAAGAAGTGACCTCGCGCTGGCTGGCGGATCCGAAGGTATTCGGCATGTCCCACGCCCTGGCCGATTTCGATTCGGATGGCCGCCTCGATTTGCTGGTGACCGGGATGCACTGCCCGACCGCGCTGCGGTTGGACGCATTGGGGCTGTCGCGTCCCGAACGCCCCGATTACGCCGCGATGCGGGGGGCCATGGTGCGGGGCAACCGGCTTTGGCGCGGGCTGGGCAGCGGCCGATTCAGCGACGCTCCGGCCCAATCCTCCATCGCGCATTCCGGCTGGTCGTGGGGCTGCGCCGCGGCGGATTTCGACAACGACGGTTTCCTGGACGTGTACATCACCAATGGCCACGAAACCCGGCATCAAACCCGCGACTACGACGCCGAGTTCTGGCGGCATGACATGTACGTGGGCGACTCGAAGGAGAACCCCGTCGTGCTGGCCTACTTCACTTCCAAACTGGGCCGCACCCGGGGCCACGGCATGTCCTATGGCGGCTACGAAAAGAACCGGCTTTACCTCAACCTGGCCGGCCAGAGCTTCGTGGAGGTGGCCCACCTGTTGGGCGTCGCGGTGGAAACCGATTCGCGGAATCTGGTGGCCGACGACTTCGATGGCGACGGCCGGGTGGACCTGATCTTCACCACCTTTGAGGCCTGGCCTCGCAAGCAGCAGACCCTGCAGGTCTGGCAGAACCGGCTACCCGACGCGGGCCAGTGGATTGGATTACGACTTCGGACGGCGATCGGCGTTCCGCCCGTCCTTGGGGGGCGAGTCCAACTGGCGGCGGGCGGTCGTTCAACGCCCCGCGCGGTTTTGGCAGGAGACTCGCATCGGTCCCAGCGGTCTGGCGTTGTGCATTTCGGGTTGGGAACCAACGCTGGGCCGGTGAGGCTGTGCATCGAGCCGGTCGGGGGCGCCGCCGTCGAACTGGGGGAACGGATTCCTGGTCGCTACCATTCGTTTCCGGCGCGGTGAATGCGTTCCGGGACCAGGCGATGCGGGTGCGTGGCTCCCGCTCGACGCCGGCAGTCAGACCGGCGGGCGCTGGCTGGACGCGGGAGCAGCGACCCGCGGTTCGGGTTGCTCAATCCGCCGTCAGCCGGCGGAGGGTCGCGACTTCCGAGGGCGTCAACACGCGCCACCGGCCCGGTTTGAGTTCGCCCAGCTTGATGGGTCCGATCTGCGTGCGGCGCAGCGATTCGACCTCGTACCCCAGCGCTTCGAACATCCGCCGGACCTCGCGATTCCGTCCTTCGGTCAACTCCAGCTCTACCACGCTGTGCGAGGCGTTGGCCGAGATCAGGCGGGATGCCACCGCGCGCAGGGTCTCGCCATCGTGCCGGATGCCGCGTTGAAGCCGGGCAAGCTCTGGCTCCAACACCTTGCCCCGCACCCGGGCCGCGTAGTGCTTGTGAACCTGGAAACGCGGGTGCGTGAGGTGGAGGCACAATTCGCCGTCGTTGGTCAGCAGCAACAATCCCTCGCTGTCCCGGTCAAGCCGGCCCACAGGGTACAGGCCGTGCCATTCGGTCGGGAGCAGGTCCAGGACGATCGGCCGATTGGCCTCATCGCGGCGCGTACAGATCACGCCGACCGGTTTGTTGAGCGCGACGATCAGCTTGCGTTTCGGCCGGACGGGCGCGCCGTTCACACGAACGACGTCATGCACCGGGTCCACGCGACTGCCCAACTCCTTGACCACCTCGCCGTTGACGGTCACGTCCCCGGCGCGGATCAACTTCTCCGCCGCGCGCCGGGAGGCCACACCCGCCTCGGCGAGGAACTTCTGCAGGCGTATGCCGGCGTCTGAACTCACGGTTCAGGGCGCGGTGGAAAGCCAAGTGCGGGGGGGGGCGAACCGGAAGGCGGTCGCCAATGGAGTCGGGAGCGGGAGGGCGGACCGGTGCGCGACGGTTCGCCGCGTGGCGCCAAGTGGCCGATCACGCCTTGGTCTTGCGCAAACCGGTAACCCGGTCGCCGTCCTTCCATTCGCCGCGTTTCTTCAAAATCTCGACGCGCTCGAAACGCTTCAAGACGTTGCGCTTGGCTCCGAGCGTGCTGGCGGCCCGCAAACTACGATGCTGTGACATAAGAGTGTCGCGATTATTCCCCGCTGTTTCGAACAAACGGGCCGTTCTACTAGCACAGACCCTGTGGGCCGCAAAGCAATATCGCCTCGCGGACGGCGACCCTGATCCCGCCGCCGGGGAAGGCCAGACCCGGTGTTGACGGCACCGCGTACTTCCGTTGGAGTCGGGCCATGCAAGCACGTTCTCGTTTTTTCCCCGGTTTCCAACCCGCCTTGGTGGCGGGATTCGCCGGTGTGGTGTTGGCCGCGGTCGCGCCTCGCGGCCTTGCGGACGTCCGCCTTCCGGCCCTGTTCAGCGATCACATGGTTTTGCAGCGCGGTATTCCGATCAAGGTCTGGGGTTGGGCGGACGAAGGCGAAGGCGTCACGGTCGAGTTCCGCGGGCAAAGAGTCGTGGCGGCGCCGGGTGTCGGTGGCCGGTGGGATGCGACGCTGAAATCGGCATCGGCGGGTGGGCCGTTTGTCCTGACGGTGACCGGCCGCAATCGCGTTGAGGTGAAGGATGTCCTGGTCGGTGAGGTGTGGCTGTGCAGTGGCCAGTCGAACATGGAATGGCCCCTGAGTGCCTCCGCGGCATCCGAGGCGGACATTGCGAGCGCGGGAAACCCGAATCTGCGGTTGTTCACGGTGCCCAAGCTCAAGGCGCGCGAGCCGGTGGCTGACGTGAAGGCTTCGTGGCAGTTGTGTTCCCCGGCCACGGTGCCGAGTTTCTCGGCGGTTGGATTCTATTTTGGGCGGGCACTTCAGACGGCGCTCAAGGTGCCGGTGGGGATGATTCACACTTCGTGGGGCGGTTCGCCGGCGGAGGTCTGGATGAGTGAGGATGTGTTACGGGGCGATGATGAGTATCGGCGGCAAATCGTGGACACGTATGCCGGCTCTCTGGCGCGCTATCAGGAGGCGCTCGCCCAGTGGGAGAGGGAAAAGGCGGACGCCGAGGTTGCCGGGAAGCGTTTCGAGAAGGGCCGGCCGCGGGAGCCGTGGCGGCCTTCGGAGTTGTACAACGGCATGATTGCACCCTTGGTGCCGTTCGCGGTGAAGGGCGTGATCTGGTACCAGGGCGAGTCCAACGCCGGCCGGGCCTGGCAATACCGCCGGCTGTACGCGGACCTGATCGAAAACTGGCGTCGTGACTGGAACCAGCCGGACTTCTATTTCCTCGGCGTGCAGTTGGCGCCATGGGACCGCAACAAGAACCGCAACGTCGCCCAGATCCTCAGTGATCCGGTGGCCAGTGATTGGGCGGAATTGCGCGAGGCGCAAGGAATCGTCGCCAAGAAGCTCAAGGGGGTGGGGCACGCGGTGATCACGGATGTCGGCCACAAGGATGACATCCACCCGCCGCAGAAGCGTCCGGTTGGCGAGCGGTTGGCGCTGGCGGCACGCGTCATCGCTTACCACCAGCGGATTCACGGTTTGAGTCCCGAGTTCGACTCGGCGACCTTCAAGAATGGCAAGGCCGTCCTCCGCTTCGCCAACGTCGGGCGCGAGCTCGTGGTGCGCGGCGACCGGCTGGTGGGATTCGTCATCGCCGGCCCGGACCAAAAATTCGTTCGCGCCGAGGCCAGGCTGATCGGCAACGAGGTGGTCGTCAGCCATCCGGACATCCCGGAGCCGGTGGCCGTGCGCTTTGGGTGGGCCGACTACCCAATCGTCAATCTCTTCAGCGCCGACGGGTTGCCGGTGTCCCCCTTCCGCACAGATGACTGGCCGCTGCTGACGCAACCGAAGCCCTAAACATCGGTCGGGGACTTCAGAGCCGCCCTTGGCCCGACTGGCTGGACGCAAGGCCGGCCAAAAAGCCGGCCCGGCGCGAATCTGCGCTTGCATCAAAGGTGGTTTCCCCCAAAACGGACGCCGCAACGCGAGCCAACCTGATGCGCCAGTATCTCGACCTTCTCCGCCACGTGCTCGAACACGGCCGGTTCAAAGCCGACCGCACCGGGACGGGCACCTATTCGGTTTTCGGCGCCCAGACTCGATACCGTCTGGCCGATGGATTTCCGCTGGTTACCACCAAGCGCCTGCACCTGAAGTCCATCATTCACGAGCTGCTCTGGTTCATCCGTGGCGAGACCAACGTCCGCTGGCTGCAGGAGCGGGGGGTCACCATCTGGGATGAATGGGCCGATGCGAATGGCGATTTGGGCCGTATCTACGGCGCGCAATGGTGCGACTGGCGGACCGCCGACGGACGATCCATCCACCAACTCAACGAAGTCATCAATCAGATCTGCCGCAACCCGGACAGTCGGCGGCTGATCGTCACCGCGTGGAATCCCGGCGAACTCGAGGCGATGGCGCTGCCGCCGTGCCACACCTTGTTCCAATTCTACGTCAGCGAGGGCGAACTGAGTTGCCAGCTTTACCAGCGCAGCGCGGACATCTTTCTGGGCGTGCCGTTCAACATCGCCAGTTATGCGCTGCTGACGCTGATGATCGCGCAGGTGACCGGTCTGCGTCCGGGCGATTTCGTCCACACCTTTGGCGATCTGCACCTGTACGCGAACCACGTCGAGCAGGCGCGGTTGCAGCTCAGCCGGGAACCGTTCCCGTTGCCGACGATGAAGCTGAATCCCGCCTGCAAAGAGATCCACGACTACGAATTCGAGGACTTCGAACTGGTGGGCTACGTCTCCCACCCCGCGATCAAGGCGCCCGTGGCGGTGTGACGCAGCCCGGCCAAAAGCAAAAAAGGTTACGGAAACTTCCGGCCGCCTCCCGCTTGTCCGGGGCAGACCGTTCGGAACCGGGCGTGGGCGTTTCTCTCTGGCCGCTCGATCCTCGGGTGACGTTCCTCAATCACGGCTCGTTCGGCAGTTGTCCGCGGCCGGTGCTCGAATATCAGCAAACCCTCCGCGACCGGCTCGAACGCCAGCCCGTGCAGTTTTTCGTGCGCGATCTCGAAGCGCTGTTGGACGAAGCGCGCTCCGCCCTGGCCGCATTCGTGGGCGCAGATGCCCGAGACGTGGTCTTCGTGCCCAACGCGACCGCCGGCGTGAACACCGCGTTGCGGTCGTTGCGGCTGCGGGCGAACGACGAGTTGCTGGTGACGGACCACGAATACAACGCCTGCCGCAACGCCCTGGACTTCGTGGCCGCCCGAGCACGGGCGCGGGTGGTGGTCGCCCGCGTCCCGTTTCCTCTGCTCCATGCGGACCAAGTAACCGAGGCGGTACTGCGGAGGGTGTCGGCGAAGACGCGGCTGGCGTTGCTGGATCATGTCACCAGCCAGACCGGTCTGGTCCTGCCGATTGAGCAGCTCGTACGCGAACTCGCCGACCGTGGGGTGGACACGCTGGTGGACGGGGCCCACGCGCCGGGGATGGTCCCGCTCAACCTGCGGCGGTTGGGGGCGACGTGGTACACGGGGAATTGCCACAAGTGGCTGTGCGCGCCGAAAGGCGCGGCATTCCTGCACGTGCGCCGCGACCGGCAGGCAGAAGTCCGGCCGCTCATCATCAGCCACGGGGCGAATTCGCCGCGCGCGGACCGCTCGCGGTTCCTGATCGAGTTCGACTGGACCGGTACGGGCGATCCGTCGGCCTTTCTGTCGGTGCCCAAGGCGATCGAGGTGGTCGGGGCACTGGTGCCCGGAGGCTGGCCGGCGATTCGCCGCCGCAACCGACAGCTCGCGCTGGCTGCCCGCCGGGTGTTGTGCCGCCGCCTTGGGGTTCCGTTGCCATGCCCGGACAGCATGATCGGCGCGCTGGCGGCCGTGCCGTTGCCGGATGCGCTGCGCGAGACGCCGCCAACGTCGCCGCTGTATCTCGATCCGCTCCAAGACCGTTTGCTGGCGCGGCATGGCATCGAAGTCCCGGTGATCCCGTGGCCGGCACCGCCCAAACGGCTGCTGCGAATCTCCGCGCAGCTTTACAACTCGCTGCCCCAGTACGAACGTCTCGCCCACGCACTGAAGAAAGAGTTGGCATGATCCGCTGCCCTCAATTGCCCGCCCCGGCTTCCCATTGCGCCGGCACACTACCGCGCTCGCGCTGGCCGGTTCGCGGCGGTGTACCTTGCCTCCTGACCGGCCTTGCCCTCCTGATCCTTCTGACGGCGTGCCAGACGACTCCGGTGCCGGGCTCCCGGGCCAAGCGGACCGGCGACGAAATCATCGTGGCCGGCCAGTTGTTTCACACGGGCACGCCGGTCGTAACGTGGCTCGACGCCGGCGGCTACGATGCCTACCGGGTCGAGCGGCGCTTCAGTGCCCTGACCAACGCCGACTGGGCATCCTCCGCGCGGGAGGTGAAGGCCCTGGAAACGCCGAACCGCTACGGACTGCGGCGCGATCGGCTCACCCCCGAGCAGATCGAACAAGTGCGCGGCGGCGGGTGGGAGTTGGCGTTGCTGACCAACGTGGTGGACCAGTTCGTCATTCACTTCGACGCCTGTGGTACCAGCCGCCAGTGTTTCAAGGTGCTGCACGACCTGCGGGGTTTGAGCGTCCATTTCCTGCTCGATGTGGACGGCACGATTTACCAGACGCTCGATCTCAAGGAGCGCGCATGGCACGCGACCACGTCCAACTCGCGCTCGGTGGGGATCGAAATCGCCCAGATCGGTGCCTACCCGGCCACGCGCGCCAAGGTACTGGACGAGTGGTACCACACAGAGCCGGATGGGAGGGTCCGGCTCACCATCCCTGAGCGTTTCGGAGACGGCGGGGTGCGCACGCCGGGCTTTGTCGGGCGGCCTGTCCGCCACGAGCGAGTGCGGGGCCGGATCCAGGGCGTCGAGCTCGAGCAGTACGATTTCACCCCAGAGCAATACCGCGCGTTGGCGCACCTGACGGCCGCCCTCTGTCGCATCTTCCCCAAGCTGACGTGCGACTACCCACGCGACAGCGCGGGTCGGGTGGTGCCGGTCAAGCTGCCGGACGAGGAACTGGGCCGCTATCAGGGCCTGCTCGGCCACTGGCACATTCAGATGGACAAGGTGGATCCGGGGCCGGCGTTTCAATGGGACAAGCTGGTCCGCGAGGCGCGCGAATTGAGCCGACCCGCGCGAGCCGTGGAATCACCGAAAGGCCAGGCCAGTCGGGCCGGGCGGCCGCAATTTGGCGGTGGGGCAGGGGACCCGCCATGAGACAGTTCAAAGCCATTGCGGCGATGTCGCTGAACCGCGTGATCGGACGAGGCAATCAGATTCCGTGGCACCTGCCCGAGGATTTCCAGTGGTTCAAACAAGTGACCATGGGAGGCTCGCTGGTGATGGGGCGGAAGACGTACGAGTCCATCGGCAGGCCGCTGCCGGGCAGAACCACCGTGGTGCTGAGCCGCCGCGGTTTTGCGGATGAGCGCATCCGCACGGTGAGTGACTGGGCGGCCCTGGAGTCGCTCGCTCTGCCCGAACCGGTGTTCATCTGCGGCGGAGCGCAGGTGTACGCGCAGGCCCTGCCACGATGTGCGGATCTTTACCTCACCCTCGTGAAACGGGAGGTCGAGGGGGATGCCTTCTTTCCGTCTTTTGAAGAGGACTTCGAACTCGTAGGCACGCTGCGGCAGACACCGGAATTCGACATCCTGCATTACCGGAACCGGAGCCTGTCCGGTGGTCTGGCTTTACGGTGACGCTGCTCCCCGGGCCACCGCTCCCGGTTCCGCTTGGGGGAGGAATGACCGTCGGTGGCCCGCCTCACGATCACCGCCGTTTCAGAAGCTCAGCAGCAACTGCCAGATATAGACGCTGCCGAAGGCGTCAATGTCCTCCCAGACCCGCTTGATGAGGTCCTTGTCACCCGTGATCTCCGGCAGTTCCTTGACCTTGTCCTCCCACGGGTAGCACACGCCGGGACGCGGCTGCGGCACGGGCCGGCCGGCCATTCCCTGGACCTGCCGCCGCGACTCGACGGACGACGGCAGTTCGGCCGGCGGCACGAGGGCAGGGTTGTAGGCCGGTGTGGCATAGAGCCCCAGTTCGCGTCCCACCTCGGTCATGGCCCGCAGGTTCTCGCTCTTGGTGTCGTCCTGCATGATGGCCCCGGCGTCCAGGATGTAGCCGCCCGAGGGCGCGACTTCGCGCATCACGCGCGCCGTGAAGTCGCGGACCTCCTGTTCCGTGCCGAAGCTCAGCAGGACGTTCGGGATGCCCCCACTGATGGCGAAACGGTCATGCAGCCGGCGATGGACCTCGAAGATGTCGTCCTGGTCGCAGTGGAAGACGATGCTGCGCTCGGGCAGCTCGCGAAAGGCGTCGAAGTGGTGATGCCATTTGCCCTCGGCGTAGAAGAGCGTTTGGTGGCCGTGTTTCCAGAATTCCTCGATGCACGGCTTGAGCGTGGCCCAGTTGTGGGACTCGAATTGTTTGGGGTTGGTGAACGGCACGCAGCCGCGGTGCATCCAGAAGCCGATCGGTACCAGTTTGGCGGGATCGGCGGTGGTCAGACCCACGTGGACCAGATGCGGCATCAATGCTTCGCAGGCCCGCAGCACCTTGTCCGGCTGCGTGTGCATGTCCATCATCAGCCCCACGTAGCCGCGCAGTTTGTCGGCGAGGATGTCGAACGGTGCCTTGAAAATGCCGGCGATGGCCGAGGCGCAACCGCACTCGGTACGCATCCGTCGGATCTGGGGGCCGAAGGCGTAGAAGTACGAGAGCATGGCCATCGCACTCTTCACGAGCGCCAGGTTGTTGCGCTTGCTGGCGGGCACGCCCATCCGGCACACCTCGGTGGAAACCCGCGGCAGCCAGACTTCGTAGAGGAAGCCCGTGGGGTCAGCGATGAGCGCGTCGTATTCGTCCTCGCGCATGAACGCCTCGCCCTCCGGCGGTTCGATGTAGTTGAAGCCGGTGGTGTGGGGAATGCCGATGCCGGGAATGCCGTAGTAGCGCAGGCCGGTGGCCTGGGCCAGGCCGGTCCACACATAGACCATGTTCGGGACGATCGCATCCCACTGGAAATCCTTCGCCGTCCGAATCGCCGCTTCGAACGCCTTGGTGTAGTCGTGCGCGACCTCCTGGCAGGTAAACCCTGCGTGCCGCGCCGTGAACTCCGCGACAAACGGGCGGATGGGCACACGATCCGGTTTCTCGTTGCGCATGGCCGCGACGTAACGGCTGAGGCGTTCCTGGTAGAGCTGTTCGGCGTTCATTTCGGCAAGATGATGCATCGTGGCGGCCAGTGGACGGGCAATTTGAAAGGTCTGAAGCGACCGCGGTCAAGCGGCGTTGCCAAGGTCCGGCGGCGCCGGCACACCGCATTTTAATTCGGCGCTGGCTGTTGGTTCTGGGTTGAACGGCCTCCATTCGACAACGCGCTGATTCGCTGCACCTTTCGATGTCGAGGCGAACACCTCATCGTTAATGCGAACCAATATGAAGCGCTTCAGTGTAATCGTCGTGGCCGCGGTCGCCTTCGCTGGCTCAGGCACTCGGGCCCAGGATTGGGCTAAACCGCGGCTCGAGAATTCCCCGCGACACCTGGAGTGGCTGAAGGTCAAGCAGGCAGACCGGGAGGTGCGGTGCTTCATCGCTTTCCCGGAGGTGAAGGACAAGGCGACTGCGGTGGTGGTGATTCACGAGATCCTTGGCGTGACAGAGTGGGTCCGGGGCGTGGCCGACCAACTGGCCGAGGCCGGGTACATCGCCATCGCGCCGGATCTCCTGTCCGGCACGGCGCCGGGCGGCGGAGGGACGGAGGAGTTGGGCTCGGGCGACGCGGTACGGCGCGCGATTTCAGCGCTGCCTCCCGCGCAGATTACGGCGGACCTCGAAGCGGTCGTTGACTTCGTGAGAAAACTGCCGGCCGCCAACGGCAAGGTGGTGGTGGTCGGCTTTTGCTGGGGAGGTTTGCAGACCTTTAGCTTCGCAACCAACTCGAAGTCCATCAGAGCCGGCCTCGTCTTTTACGGATCAGGGCCGGAGTCCGAGGCCGAACTCAGCCGCATCACGGCGCCCGTGTACGGCTTCTACGGCGGCAACGATGCCCGCGTGAATGCGACGCTCCCCAAGACGAAAGAGTTGATGAAGAAGGCCGGGAAGAAGTTCGAGCCCGTCATCTACGAGGGCGCGGGCCACGGGTTCATGCGGGCCGGTGAAGCGCCCGATGCCAGCGAAGCGAACCGGAAAGCCCGCGACGCGGCGTGGCAAAGAGTGAGGGAAATCCTGGCGGGCGTGTAAGCGGCCAGGGCAACCAGACGCGGAGCTTGCCGGGCAGTTTTTCATCGGTCTCTCCACCCGGGCACCGGAGGGGTCCGGGGCAGGGTTTTCGCGGCAGTTACCGCCGCAAGAAACAACTCACGTCACCCACAAAGTCAGACAGCATCGGTTCGAGCGCGGCTGCGGGGATGGGCAGGTACTTGCCGCTGGCGGTGGCGTGAATCGAGCCATCCGCCGCCCGCAATTCCCCCGCTGCTTCAAACAGGCGGCCTCGCTTGTTGGCCGTGAGGTGAGCGGTGAGGCGCAGTGGCACTCCGGGGGTGACGGGATGAACAAACCGCGTGGTGAGTTCGGCGCAGTAGGCAAAGGCCCTGGCTTGAACGCCGCAGGCCCAGACCATGGCTTCGTCCAGCACGGTTGCCAGCAGGCCGCCGTGGACGGTCGCGCGGAAGCCTGCGTGTTCCGGCCGGAACGTCACCGTGGTCTCGACTCCGTCGGCAGCCGACTGAAATTCCAAATTCAACCCCACCGGGTTTTCGACGCCACAAACAAAGCAACTTCGGGTGCGAGGCAGTTTCATGGCATGACCGATTGAGGCGGGGCTGGCGTGGAGGGGGCGGCGCTGAGAAATCGTTTGACCATGCTTTCGAGGGCGGCAATCCAGCGCGGGTGTTCGTTGAGGCAGGGAATCTGTTCATACTCGCCGCCGCCGGCGTGCTGGAACGTCTCGCGGCCGCGCATGCCGATTTCTTCGAGGGTCTCAAGGCAGTCGGAAACGAACGCCGGGCAGATGACGAGCAGTCGCTTCACGCCGGCCCTGCCGAAGCGCTCCAATTCCTGGTCCGTGTAGGGTTTCAGCCAGGGATCGCGTCCGAGCCGTGACTGAAAGGCAATCGAGTAGCGCTCCTTGGGCAGGTTCGTGCGTTGGACAAATCCGGCTACGGTCTTCAGACATTGCGCGCGGTAACAGGTCGCGTGGGCCGGGCTGGCGACTTCGCAGCAGTTCGGCACCTGGAGGCAGTGGCCACGGGTGGGGTCCGACTTGCGCAGGTGGCGCTCCGGGATGCCGTGGAAACTGAACAGCAGGTGGTCGAAGCCTCGAGCGAGGTACGGTTGCGCGCTCTCCACCAGGGCGTCGAGATAGTCCGGATGGTCATAATACGGCGCCTGAACCTCGATCGTCATGCCAGGGCACTCACGGGCGACCAGCTCGCGAACGCGTTCGACCGCCGTTTCGTAGCTGGACATCGCAAAATGCGGGAACAGCGGAATGAGCAGCAGGCGCTCCACGCCTTGCCCTGCCAATCGCTCCACGGCGGACGTAATGGACGGATTCTGGTAGCGCATGGCCAGCTCGACCGGCACCGGCACGCGGGCGGCCAGAGCGGCCTGGACTTTTCGGCTCGTGACCACCAGGGGCGAGCCTTCGGGTGTCCAGACTTGGTGATAGGCTTCCGCGGATTGCTTGGGACGCGAGGGCAGGATGGCGAAATGGACCACCGCGAAGCGAATCGGCCACGGCGCATCGAGCACGCGGCCGTCCATCAGGAACTCGCGCAGGTAACGCCGCACGTCGGGAACCGACGGGGAATCGGGGGAGCCGAGGTTGACCAGGAGAACGCCTTGTTTGCTCATCGAAAGCGGGGGAAAGTAGCCGCGGATCAGGGATCTGCCAGCCAAAGCCGCGCCATCGTCGGGCCAAGGGAAACGGAGGTTGGCGCCGCGGGGCGCGGGTGGCAGCGTGACACCTCCGGACGACGTGATTCGTTCTCGCCCCTCGAAGACTGCATTTCGCCCCCAGGAGACAGCAACTGGTCCCGGCCGGCAGGGGAGCGCGCCGGCTCTCGTGATAAGTAAGGTTCGGCAATAGCGTAAGTGATTCGACTCTATGACCGAAAGCAGTTCACCCCCGGAGGTTACTTCGCCCACGCTGCGGGCCCGTCGCCCTTACCAGCGGGCGGTCGGGCCAAAACTCCGCTGGGTGCTCTATTGCCTCTTCGGGTTGGTGGCGATCCTCGGCGCCAATTCGTTGTATCTGCTGGCGATCAGCTTCCTGGAGTGGCTGAACGGGCTGTCGTACCAGAATTACTTTTACCAGCTCATGTTCCTCGCGCACCTGCTCCTCGGGCTGGTGCTGCTGCTGCCGTTCATCGTTTTTTGCTTCGTTCATATTCGCAACACGCGCGGGCGGAAGAACCGCTTGGCCGTCCGCCTTGGGTGGGGGGTGTTCTGGGCGAGCGTCGTGGTGCTGGTCAGCGGCATCGCCTTGATGCGCGTGGAGGGCTTCGAGTTGAAGAACCCGAACGCCCGCGCGGTGGCGTACTGGGCGCACGTGGTGCTACCGGTGGCGGTGGTGTGGTTGTACATTCTGCATCGTCTCTCCGGCGTGAAGATCAAGTGGAAGGTGGGCCTTGCTTGGAGTGCGGCGATGCTGGTGGTGGTGGGCGCGATGGTGGCCCTGCACACGACCGACCCGCGGACGTGGAACGTACGGGGACCCGAGGAAGGCGCAAAGTATTTCCACCCGTCCGCCGCGCGCACGGCCACGGGTAATTTCATTCCGGCCGAAACCCTCATGATGGACCGTTACTGCATGGAGTGTCATCCGGACGTGTACGATTCGTGGTTCCACAGTTCCCATCGGTTTAGCTCATTCAACAATCCGGCGTATTTGTTCAGCATCAAGGAGACGCGAGCGGTGGCCCTTGCCCGGGATGGCAACGTGAACGCTTCGCGATGGTGCGCGGGCTGCCACGACCCGGTGCCGTTTTTTAGTGGTGCCTTCGACGATCCGAATTTCGATCTGGAGAACCACCCCACGTCGCAGGCGGGCATCACCTGCACGGCGTGCCACTCGATCGTGAATGTGAACAGCACGATCGGGAACGCCGACTACACCATCGAGGAGCCGGTCCACTACCCGTTCGCCTTCAGCACAAACAAGGCGCTGGCGTTTCTCAACCGGCAACTCGTGAAGGCGAAACCGGCGTTTCACAACAAGACTTTCCTCAAGCCGCTTCACAAAACGGCTGAATTCTGTTCGACCTGCCACAAGGTCAGCGTCCCCAAGGAGCTCAATCACTACAAAGACTGGCTTCGGGGTCAGAACAGCTATGACAGCTTTCTCCTGAGCGGCGTTTCTGGCCACGGTGCGCGCAGCTTCTACTACCCGGACCACGCCAAGGGGAATTGCGCCGACTGCCACATGCCGTTGCAGCCTTCGCAGGATTTTGGCGCGCGGTTTTTCAACCCGACCAACAAGGTGCTCAGCGTGCATGACCACCTGTTCCCCGCCGCCAACACCGCTCTGCCGTACTTGCGCGGCGAAACGAACATCATCAAAAGGCACCAGGACTTCCTGACGAATTCGCTGCGGGTGGACATCTTCGGGATCAAGGAAGGGGGCACGGTGGACAGCCCGCTGACCGCGCCGTTGCGCCCACAGGTGCCGACGCTCAAGCGCGGGGCGACGTACTTGTTGGAGGTCGTCGTGCGAACGCTGGGGCTGGGGCATCAATACACGCAGGGAACCGCGGACTCGAACGAGACGTGGCTCGACGTGAAGGCCGTCAGCGGCGGGAGAACCATCGGTCGCAGCGGGGGGCTCGGTCCGCACAAGGAGGTGGATCCGGGAGCCCACTTCCTGAACGTGTACATGCTCGACAAGGATGGGTACCGGATTGATCGCCGGAATCCCCAGGACATTTTCACGCCGCTTTACAACAACCAGATCAATCCCGGGGCAGCCCGAGTCTCGCATTACTCATTCACCGTGCCGGAAAACGCCGCCGATTCGGTGCGAGTCGAGGTCAAGCTGCAGTACCGCAAGTTCGACACGATTTACGTCAATTACTTCCTTGGCCAGGGTTGGACCAATGGAATTCCGTTCGTGATTACCAACGATCTGCCGATCACCACGATCGTGTCCGACGTGGTGGTGTTCCCGGTCGCCGGGGCGGCAGAGGTGTCCACGGCGAATCCGCCCTCGGGCATTCCGGAGTGGGAGCGCTGGAATGATTACGGGATTGGTCTGTTCCTCGAGGGAGACCGCGGAAGCGAAAAGGGGGAACTCCGGCAGGCCGAGGAGGCGTTTCGCGAGGTCGAGCGGCTGGGGCGCTGGGACGGTTCCGTGAACCTGGCCCGCGTGTACTTCAAGGAGGGACGGCTGGAGGATGCCGTGGCCGCCCTCCAACGCGCGGCGCGGTTTGATCCGCCCGCGCCCCGATGGCTGGTCGCGTGGTTCACCGGCTTGGTGAACAAGCAGAACGGGTTTCTTGACGAGGCGATCCGCGAATTCACCAGCATTTTGGAGGATCGCGATCCCGCGCTGATCGCGCGGGGCTTTGATTTCGGCAAAGACTACGAGGTCATCAACGAACTCGGGCAGACACTTTTCGAACGCGCCAAAGCGGAGCGGGGTGACCCGGTCCGCCAGCGGGAATTCCTGGGGGAGGCCGTCCGACGGTTTAACCAGACCTTGACACTCGATTCGGAGAACCTCGCCGCCCATTACAATCTGGCGCTCATCTATCGGCAGCTCGGCGACACTGAAGCGGCCGACCGGCACCGTCGGCTGCACGAAAAATACCGGCCGGATGACAACGCTCGGGATCGCGCAATTACCGCGGAACGAAGGCGCAATCCCGCGGCCGACCATGCCGCTCAATCCATTGTGATCTACTCGCTGCAACGGTCCAGCGCACCGGAATTGACGACCGGGTGGCCGGATTCGACGGTGGCCTTCAACCCTTAAGCCCGCAATTGTCACTCGATGCGAACGAACGAAGAAGCGAAAGAACAAAACGTCAACCAGCCGGCGCCACCGGACGTTGAGACTTACGACGACGCGGTCATCGGCAAGGCATTCCGCTTCTCGCTGGTGTTACTCGGCGTTCTCGTGGTCGCTGGCGGAGGCGCTCTCTGGTGGCTCAAACGCCAGTCGCCGGCCCCGACGCCTCGGTTGACCCAGCTTTCGGCTCCGCAGGTTCCTCCCTCGTTGATCAGCGAAATCCCCGCCGTGCGCTTCACCGACATCACCGCCGAGGCGGGGATCACTTTTACCCACGTCAACGGCGCTTACGGCGACAAATTGCTGCCGGAATCCATGGGCGGCGGCGGAGCGTTCTTCGACTTCGACAACGACGGGGACCAGGACCTGTTCTTTGTGAACTCATGTTATTGGCCCGGCAAGATGCCGGAAGGCGCCAAGCCGCCGACCATGGCGTTGTACGAAAACGACGGGACCGGGCACTTCCGCGACGTGACCACCGGCTCGGGGCTCGACATCGTGATGTACGGCCAGGGCTGTGCGGTCGGCGACTACGATAACGACGGGTTCGTGGACATCTTCATCAGCGGGGTCCACGGCAATCGCCTCTTTCGCAACCACGGCGAGGGCCGCTTCGAGGATGTCACGGCGAAAGCTGGCGTTGGTGGTTCCGGGTTGGATTGGAGCACCAGTTGCGCTTTCTTCGATTATGACCGCGATGGGGACCTCGACCTTTTCGTGGTCAATTACGTCCAGTGGAGCAAGGAGATTGACTTTGAGGTGGGCTACAAGCTGGTTGGGATCGGCCGCGCCTACGGCCAGCCGCGGGACTTTCCGGGCACCTTCCCTTTCCTGTATCAGAACAACGGCGACGGCACGTTCACGGATGTCTCGAAGTGGGCGGGCATCCAAGTCAAAAACCCGGTCACCGGCGTCCCGGCAGCCAAGTCGCTGGGCGTGGTGGTGGCTGACCTCGACCATGACGGCTGGCCGGACCTGATTGTGGCGAATGACACGGTACAGAACTACGTCTTCCACAACAACCGCGACGGCACCTTCAAGGAGATTGGCGCCCTGTCGGGCATTGCCTTCGATTCCTACGGACAGACTCGGGGCGCCATGGGTATTGATGTGGCCCGGTTTCGCAATGATGAAGCCTTGGGCGTGGCCATCGGGAACTTCGCCAACGAAATGACCGCCTTGTACGTGTCGCAGGTCCAACCGCTCACCTTTGCGGACGAGGCGATCACCGAGGGCATCGGTCCGGCCAGTCGGTTGCTGCTGACCTTCGGCATCTTCTTCTTCGACTACGACCTCGACGGCCGGCTCGATGTGCTCGCGGCCAACGGGCATCTGGAGACGGACATCGCCAAGGTCCAGCAAAGCCAGACGTACGAGCAACCGGCGCAACTATTCTGGAACGCCGGACGGGCGCGCGGTCCCAGCTTCGTGGCCGTGCCACCGGCCAAGGTGGGGGAAGACCTGTTCCAGCCGATCGTGGGCCGTGGGTCCGCCTATGCGGACATTGACGGCGATGGTGACTTGGATGTCGTCCTGATGCAAACCGGCGGCCCGCCGCTGCTGCTGCGCAATGATCAACGGCTCGGGCACCGGTGGGTGCGCTTCCGGCTCGTTGGCAATCCGGACAATCGCGACGCCATCGGGGCCGAGATCAAACTGACTTCGGCCGGCCGAACCATGTACCGGACGGTGATGCCGACCCGCGGCTACCTGTCCCAATCAGAGTTGCCCGTGACATTTGGGCTCGGCAACAGCGAGCGGATTGATTCCGTCGAAGTGCGCTGGCCCAACGGGAAGGTCAAGTCGGTGAGAGGCGCGGTCGCCGGTCGCCTCAACGTCGTTCGCCAGGCCGACTGAACGGCCGCCAACTCGAGCCGGCCCGGGCTTTGCCCGCTTCACTTGCCGCCGCAGGGGGGCTCGGGCGCTTTTGGGGCCGCTGCGGCTGCCGCCACCAGCAAGCGTGGACCCGGGTCCCGGTCTTGAATCGCAGGCGTGGCCGGTCGCGAACAAATGATTGAACTTCATCGCGAGCCCGGCAGGCTGTTTGCCCCATGTCTCCAGTCCTGCCACGACGCGCCTTCGTCAAGACCGTGGTTTCGTCGGCGACCTTGTTGGGCGGCATGCCGCACCTGCTCCTCGCGGCCGCTGACAAGCCGGCCCTGTTGGGTGGCCGTCCCGTCCGCACCGCGCCCTTTCCAGGCTGGCCGGTGTTCGACGAACACGACGAGGCCGCGGTAGCGGGTGCGCTTCGCAGTGGGCGTTGGGGACGTGGGAGCGGGCGCCAGGTGGCGCGCTTCGAGGCTGAGTTCGGCCGCCTGATGGGCGCGCAGCATTGCCTCGCGACCGCCAACGGCACGAGCGCGCTGTTCGCCTCCCTGGGTGGCCTCGGGATCAGTCCCGGAGACGAGGTCATCCTTCCGCCGTACACGTTCGTGGCGACGCTGAACGTCATCCTGCTGCAATACGCCCTGCCCATTTTCGTGGACAGCGATCCCGAGACGTTTCAGATGGACGCTCGTCGGCTGCAGGCGGCGATCACGGAGCGGACCACGGCCATCATTCCCGTTCATCTCGGCGGCAGCGCCTGCGATCTCGACACCATTCTCGCTGTGGCGGGCGAGCGCCGCATCCCCGTGGTCGAGGACGCCTGTCAGGCCCACCTGGCCGAGTGGCGTGGCCGGCGGGTGGGCACGTTGGGAGCGACCGGCTGCTTCAGTTTCCAAGCCAGTAAGAACCTCAACTGCGGCGAGGGCGGCGCCGTCTTGACCAACGATCCCGAACTGGCCGAGAAATGCTACGCCTTCCACAACAACTGCCGCGGCCGTGGCACGGCGGGCTACGACTTCACATATCTCGGCAGCCGGGGCGCGAATCTGCGGCTGACGGAATTTCAAGGAGCGCTCCTGCTGGCGCAGATGGCACGGCTTGAGGCGCAAAGCCGGGTCCGCGAGCAGAACGCCGCCCGCCTCACGCGCCTGCTCCGCGCGATCCCCGGCATCATTCCGGCGAAATCGTACGAGGGTTGCACGCGCAACGCCTGCCATCTCTTCATGTTCCGCTATGACAATCGAGCTTTTGCCGGGCTGCCGCGCGGGCGGTTTCTCGACGCGCTGAGAGCGGAGGGCATTCCGTGCTCGCCGGGTTATTCGCCTCTGAACGAAGAACCTTTCATCCGGGCGACCCTGCGAACACGGGCCTACCAACGGCTCTTCCCGACGGACCTGCTCGAGCACTGGGCCGAACGCACCGCGTGTCCCGCCAATCGCCGGCTGTGCGCTGAAGCGGTCTGGTTCGCGCAGAACCTGTTATTGGGCACCGCCGAGGACATGGAACAGATCGCGGCGGCGATCCTCAAAATCCGCGAGCACGCCGCGGAACTCGCAAAGTCCGCTTGAAGCGATCCAACCATCCACCTCCCACCCCGCCATGAAGCTTATCCATCTCCGTTCACTTGCGGTGTTCCTCGCCTGCGCCTCCCTGATTCACGCCGCGGACTTCAAGGCCGGCGTCGCCCGCGTGCCAATCACCCCGCCCACGCCGTTTTGGCTGAGTGGCTACGCGGCGCGCACGAATCCCGCGCCGAAAATTCGCACCGATCTGTGGGCCAAGGCCCTCGCGCTGGAGGACCGCACCGGCAGTCGTGCGGTCATCGTCACAACGGATCTCATCGGGCTCCCGGCGGAAATCTCGGACACGGTCGCCCGGAGTCTGGCGCGGGAACATCGCCTGCCGCGGGGGGCGCTCGTTGTGAACTCGTCCCATACCCATGCGGGCCCGGCCATCTGGCCCAACCTGCGCGTGATGTTCGACTTTCCCGCCGCTGAGGCAGAACGGGTGAAGCAGTACGCGCTGCGCCTCACTGACCAATTGGGGCAGGTGGCGGGCGACGCCCTGAAGCGGTTGGAGCCTGCGGCGCTTTCGTTCGGGCGCGGCGAAGCGGGCTTTGCAGTTAATCGCCGGCAACCGACGCCCGATGGCGTGCGGCTGGGCGTGAATCCCGACGGCCCAGTGGATCACTCCGTCCCGGTCCTCCGCGTCCGCCGGGCAGACGGCTCGCTCCTCGCCGTCTTGTTCGGTTACGCCTGCCACAACACCACCCTGGGTGGCGATTTTTACGAAGTGGACGGCGACCACGCTGGCGCGGCGCAAAGAAATCTCGAACGGGAATTCCCCGGCGCAACCGCCCTTTTCCTCATGCTTTGCGGCGGCGACCAAAACCCCCATCCGCGAGGAAAGATCGAGCATGTCGAACAATACGGTCGCGAACTCGCCGACGCCGTCGCAGCCGCGCTGAGAAAAGAGCTGGTGCAAGTCAGTCCGCCGATTCGCGCGGCACACCAAACAGCGCGGCTGGACTTCGCTCCCCACACCCGGGAGACCTTCGAAGCTGAGTTACAGGACGCCAACCTCTTCAAGCAACGGCGCGCCCGACTGATGTTGGAGGCGTATGACCGGGGCCAGCCCGTTCGCCAGCTTGACCTGCCCGTTCAGGCGCTTCGACTCGGCCGGGGCCTCACCCTCCTGGCCCTCGGCGGCGAGGTTGTCATTGATTACGGACTGCGCGTCCAGGGGGAGTTTCCGGCGGAAAACGTCGTGGTCGCCGCCTACTGCCACGACGTGGCCTGCTACATCCCGTCGCTGCGCGTCTTGCGCGAGGGTGGCTACGAGGCGGTGGACAGCATGATTTACTACGGCCAGCCCGGACCGTTCGCCGAGACGGTCGAGGAATCCGTCTTCGCTGCCATTCGCGAGGTGATGGCCAAGGTGAAGGGCGACTGAACCACTGAACCAGCATCCGCCCAGCAGGTCGGTCGCCGAAGATCCCGCAATTCCCGGCTTCCGCACAGAGCCATCGCGGGTAATTTTTCCGGGCATGGGTGAATGCTCGATCAACGCCCAAGCACCATCTCATCACACCGCTGGCATGAACCGTAGCCTTGTCGAAATTCCACCCAACGCGAAACACCTCGGCAAATCACCCTCCGCCGGGACGCCCCGCGAGACCGTCCGATTGACTGCGGCGAGGCGTCGGTTCCGGATGGCAATGCGCGGCTCCCTTGGCGCTTTGGTGTGCCTTGCGATTGGCTCCTGCGCCAGCCCGCCGCGGCAGTCCTCCGCCGGGATGGAGACGTTTGACGCGACTGCGGAAGGCCGTTTGCCGGCGGGTTGGGTCTCGACCGTTACCGGTGAAGGCAACCCCATTTGGGAGGTTGTCGCGGATGCGTTGGCTCCCAGTCCTCCCCGCGTCCTGCGGCAATCGGGCACCGTGCCGAAACCTTCCTTCCCGCTGTGCCTGAATCGGGGCACGATGCTGCGCGACGGCTTTGTGGAGGTGAAGTTCCGCACGATCCGCGGCCAGCTTGACCAGGCCGCTGGACTGGTGTGGCGTGCCCGCGACGCCGCCAACTACTACATCTGCCGGGCCAATGCGCTGGAGGACAACGTCGTGCTCTACAAAGTGGAGAACGGCAAACGCCAGGCGCTCGACATCCTGGGACGGATTGGCGGCTACGGCGTGGACGCACTCGTGCCAGCCAACGTGTGGAATACGCTCCGCGTCGAGTTCCAAGGCCCTCGCTTCGCGGTGTCGCTCAACGGGCAGCGACTGTTTGAGGTGGAGGATTCAACTTTTGCCGAGGCGGGGAATGTCGGCTTGTGGACGAAGGCCGACAGCGTGGTGGCGTTCGACGACTTCCGCTACGGTCCGCGATAAGGACCGGCCGCTTCGGCGCCCCCCTCCGGACCCTGGGCGGCTCAGCAAATGCGCGGCAACTGCTCGCCGCTCAGGAGATCGAGGATCCGGGTCGCTCCGATCGCACTGCGCAGCGTAACCAGGCCCGGCCGGCCGGTGACAACGTCGCCAATGCGGGCGGGGCGGATGTCCGGCAGGGCGCGCTGCAAGACCGTCAGCGCCAACTCGGCGGTGTCCGGGGATACGAACGCGACGAATCGTCCTTCGTTCGCCACGTAGAGCGGGTCAAAGCCAAGAATCTCGCACGCTCCCCGCACCGGCTCGATCACGGGCACGGCGGACTCCACAATGTCAATCTGCAGGCCGCTGGCGTCCGCGATCTCGTTCAGCGCCGCGACCAATCCGCCGCGGGTCAGGTCGCGCAGGCAGGACACCTTCACGCCCGCGTCCAGCAAGGCCATCACCGGCGCCACCAACGGCGCGCAATCGCTTTCGATCGGGCTTTCGAATTCCAGCCCTTCGCGCACGGACATGATCGCCATGCCATGCCGGCCCACGTCGCCGCTCAACAACACCACGTCGCCCACCCGAACCTGCCCCGGACCAATCCGCCCGGGACTCTCAATGACTCCGAGGCCGGCGGTGGTGATGAAAAGACCGTCGCCCCTGCCCTTGTCCACCACCTTGGTGTCGCCGGTGACAATCTCGACGCCGGCCGCCGCCGCTGCCGTCTGCATGGACGCGACAACGCGTTGCAGCGTCTCCATCGGCAGTCCCTCCTCGAGGATGAAGCCGGCACTCAGCCAGCGCGGGCGCGCGCCGCACATGGCCAGATCGTTGACCGTGCCGTTCACCGCCATCGCGCCGATGTCGCCGCCCGGAAAAAAGAGTGGTCGCACCACGTACGAGTCGGTGGTGAACGCCAGCCGTTGCCCGCCGAGCGTCAGATGCGCGCCATCGTGGCGCTCGTCCAGCGCGGGGTTGGCAAAGGCCGGGCCAAAGACGCCGTCAATGAGCTGCTGCATCAGGCGGCCCCCGCCACCGTGAGCCAGCAGGACGTGCGGATAGTTGCCGATTGGTAACGGGCAACTGGCGGTGAAATCGGCGGAAGCATCCATGAGCTCGGTCATCAAACGGCGGGCCGCCGATAGCGATAGTACGCCGCGCACGCGCCTTCGTTCGAAACCATGGTGGCCCCCAGCGGGCGCTCGGGGGTGCAGCGGGAGCCAAAGGCCGGGCACTCGTGCGGTTTCTTCAAGCCTTGCAGGATCAGACCGCTTAGACACTCCGTGGGTTCATCAGCGGTTTGACCAGCCACGCCAAAACGTCGCTCGGCGTCGAACGCGGCGAATTCCTCTCGCAGACGATAGCCGCTGCTCGGGATTTCGCCCACTCCGCGCCATTTGCGGGAGGCGACTTCGAAGACCTCGCTCACGATCCCGCGGGCCGTGGGGTTGCCCTCCCGGCGCACCGCGCGGGCGTACTGGTTTTCCACCTCCGCGCGCCCGGCCTCGAGTTGCTCCACGCACAGCAGGACGCCATGCAGGATGTCGAGCGGTTCAAACCCGGTCACCACGATCGGCACCCGGTAACGGGCCGCAATGGGCAGGTATTCCTCGTAGCCCATCACGGCGCAGACATGGCCGGCGGCCAGGAATCCCTGCACCCGGCAGTTCGGCGAGCTCAGAATGGCCTCCATGGCCGGCGGCACCAGCACGTGGGAGACAAGCATCGAGAAATTCTTCAGCCCCGCGCGCCGGGCCTGGTACACCGCCATCGCGTTGGGCGGCGCGGTGGTTTCAAAACCGACCGCGAAGAAGACCACTTCGCAACCGGGGTTCTCACGGGCGATCCGCACCGCGTCCAACGGCGAATAAACCATGCGCACATCCCCCCCGGCGGCCTTCACCGAGAGCAGATCGGTGTCGCTGCCCGGCACGCGGAGCATGTCGCCGAAGGAGCAGAAGATGACGCCCGGCTGCCGCGCGATGGCCAGGGCACGGTCAATCATCTCCAGTGGCGTGACACAGACCGGGCAACCGGGACCGTGGACGAGGGTGAGTTCGCGCGGCAACAGTTCATCCACGCCGAACTTGACGATCGCGTGGGTCTGGCCCCCGCAGACTTCCATGATCGTCCACGGCCGGGTCACGGCGCGGCGGATGGCCTGCGCGTATTCGGCGGCCAGCCTCGCGTCGCGATACTCGTCCATGAACTTCATGCGGCCGTGACCGTTGCGAACGAGGTGCCGAGCGTCAAGTGTCGCCTGTCCCGGACGTCGCTGGCTCGTCGGGCGGAGGCCGGGATTGCCGCCGGGCGCGGGCTCGTCCATGATCGCGCCTATGAATACCACCGCCTGTCTTGTCCTCGGAGTCCCGCTCGCCACCGGCGTCGGCGCCTCCGCCGATCCACCCGCCGTCGAAATCGCCAACAGCCAGCTCCGGGTGAAGCTCTATCTGCCCGACGCCGAGCGAGGGTTCTACCACGGCACCCGTTTCGACTGGTCCGGGGTCGTCGGCAGTCTGCGGTTCGCCGGGCGCGAGTTCTACGCACCATGGTTCCAGCGGGTGGCGGAGGTTCACGACTTCATCTACGACGGGCCAGACATCGTGGCCGGCCCCTGCACGGCGATCACCGGCCCAGCCGAGGAGTTCGTCGCGGACGGCAAGGCGCTGGGCTTCGACCAAGCTCCGCCCGGCGGCACCTTCATCAAGATCGGCGTGGGTGTGCTCCGGCGGCCGGACGACAAACCCTACGATCCGTACCGCCTCTATCCCATCGTGAACGGCGGCCGCTGGACAGTTTCGTCGCGGAGCGACGCGGTGGAGTTCCGACATGAACTGACCGACCCCGCCATGGGTTACGGCTACGACTACCGCAAGACGGTGGCCCTGACGGGTGAACAGTCCCAGATGGTTCTCGGCCATGTCCTCCGCAACACCGGCCGCCGGACGATCGAGACGAGCGTGTACAACCACAACTTCCTCTACCTCGACCGGCAGCCGCCCGGTCCCGGGCTCTCACTCACCACCCGCTTCCCGATCAAAACCGATCCGCCGCTGGATCCCGCGCTCGCCGAGGTGCGCGGCAACCAGTTGCTCCTCAAGAAGCCGCTGGCCGGTGAGGAACGCGTGTACACCGTGATATCCGGTTTCGGACCGGACGCGAAGGACTACGACTTCCGCGTCGAGAGCCACGACACTGGCGTGGGCCTGCGGATCACCGGTGACCGACCGCTTGCGAAAGTCGCGCTATGGACCATCCGCGCGCCGCACTCGATCGAGCCCTTCATCGCCATGCGGATCGAGCCGGGGGCCGAGTTCACGTGGCGCTTGAACTACGACTTCTACCGGCTGGATTAGGCGATGAACGCACCGGGGCCGATCGGCGGGCGAAACCGCCCGCCGTGGGGGAGCCCGCCCGGCAGGACGGACGCGGGAGGGCTGCGCAGCGACAGGTGGGCCGCTCACACACCTCCGCGCGTGACAGCCGGCCAGCTTGTGTCACCCTTCCGCGCATGATGAAAACGCTGTTGACCGCCTTTCTTTG
The DNA here is from genome assembly GCA_937976685.1 of uncultured Verrucomicrobiae bacterium. GTDB lineage: Bacteria > Verrucomicrobiota > Verrucomicrobiia > Limisphaerales > J093 > JADJWF01. Next base: position 18,148 of record CALJWR010000240.1, on the reverse strand, counting down.
CCTGAACCTCACGGCGGCGTGGAGCCACGCTGCCGACGCTCCGTCGAAGGGCGATGCGCCACCCGCACCGCCCGTTCCGAAGCTGCAAGCCAGCGCGGTTCCGAATGCCACGCCTGCCGCCGACCTGATGGACCCGGCCAAGCTCACCGAGAAGGCACCCGAGACATACCGGGTCCAGTTCGACACCACCAAGGGCAAGTTCACCGTCGAGGTCACCCGCTCCTTGTCGCCCAACGGGGCGGACCGCTTCTACAACCTCGTCCGGGCTGGGTACTTTACGGATATGGCGTTCTTCCGGGTGATTTCCGGTTTCATGTGCCAGTTCGGGATTCACGGTGATCCGAAGGTAGCCGCCAGATGGCGCGGGGCGCCGATCCCGGACGACCCCGTCAAAGGCAGCAACAAACGCGGGACGCTGACCTACGCCATGGCAGGCCCCAACACCCGCACCACCCAGTTTTTCATCAACTTCGCCGACAACACGCGGCTCGACACGATGGGCTTTTCGCAGTTCGGCAAAGTGGTCGAGGGCATGGACGTGGTGGACAAGATCAACGCCGAGTACGGCGAAGGCGCGCCCCGCGGCCGGGGTCCGGACCAGAGCCGCATCCAGATGGAGGGCAACGCCTACCTGAAGAAGGACTTCCCGAACCTGGACTACATCAAGTCCGTCACCCTGTTACCCGCCGAAGCCACCAAGTAATTACCCAGCCATCCATCCCATGAACGAAGTCGCCATCCTCACCACCAGTGCCGGCGAAATGGTCCTCGAGTTCTGGCCGGACGTCGCGCCCGGCCACGTCGAGAACTTCAAGAAGCTGGCCCGGCAGGGCTTTTACGACGGCACCTGCTTCCACCGGGTCATCAAGGGTTTCATGATCCAGGGAGGCGACCCGCTGACTAGGGACGATTCCCAGCAGCGTCGCTGGGGCACCGGCGGGCCGAACTATCAGATCAAGGCCGAGTTCAACGACCGGCCGCACGTCCGCGGGGTCCTCTCGATGGCCCGTGCGCAGGACCCCGATTCCGCCGGCAGCCAGTTCTTCATCTGCCACGCCGACGCCCGTTTCCTGGATCGTCAGTACACGGCGTTTGGCCGGTTGATCAAGGGCGACGACGTGCTCGACAAGATCGCCACGACACCCACCCAACCCGGCGATCGTCCGACCACCAAACAGACGCTGGTCAGCGTGAAGATCGTCCCGGCCGAGCAGGCGGGGTAAGCGACGCTTGCCGGCGCGGGCGGGGTGCCTCACCCGGGATGCTTCGTTAGATGGACCTTGCCGAACTCGCGCAACTGCTCGCGGTGATGGGCTGTCCGGCGGCGAAATGCGCCGGGATGGCGGCCCAACTCGACAAACGCGCCCGGCAGCTCGCTGCCGCCAAAGGACGGGCCTATGAGGATGCCTTGGCGCACTTGCTGGGCTTGATGCGCCGAGGGTGGGCGGCTCAAGGCCGCTCACTGGGTTGATCGGGCAGCGATTGCCCCGGCCGCGGGCTGGCCCGATTGACTTCCGGGATTCAACCGAACCGCCGCTTGAGGCGCCAGGCATCGAACGCCGCACGCTGGGCGGAATTCATCGCGGCGAAGTCAGGCGAGCCGTCGGGCCGGGTGGGCCAGACGGGTGCGGTCAATTCCGCCTTCGCGGACGCACTTGCGCTTTTGGGTACCGTCGGTCGCGCCGGCCCGACGAGGGGATTGGCCCGGATTTGCACCGTGGTCCGCGTCCCTCCACCGCCGTAGCTCATGGCTTGGTCGGTGAGTTCCAAGTCCTCGTCGAGCGGGCGATGCGGCTGGATGCCCTTGGCTTGAAGCACACCGTGGTAGGCACGTACGGCCTCTTCCGGCGTGACGTGGCCATCCGTGATCAGCCGCAGCATCTCGATGAACGCAAGCTGGTGCTCGGCGTGGTTGATCTTGCGCCCGAACAACGCCACCCGCGCGCCGTACTTTTGCGCCTCGTGGATGAGCTTGAAGGCATCGTACGTGGTGCCCGCCCCGCCGCCCAGAATGCCGACGACCATGTTTGGGTCGTACTGGCAGAGCTCCTCCATCGCGCGCGGACCGTGATAGACGATCTTGAGAAAGAGCGGCCGTCCGGTCTCGGGCACACCGGCGAGCGTGCGGAGGATCTGGTCGTTGATGAACTCGCCGAGTTTTTCCGGCGGAATGCCGCTGTCCACGTTCGGATCGAAGACTTCGAGGAAATGGCGGAACCGTTTTCGCTCGGCCTCATCGCGGAAGGCTTTGTACTCGAGCAGCGTGCGGCGGTCCTGTTCGAGATCGTTGACCCAGGTCACGCTGTACAGGCCGAGGTTGGCCCCGGGAAACTCCTCGGTCGTCCGGTCGCACTCCACGCGCCCGCATTGGATCTGGTCAATGCTCGCGCTCCGGAAAGGCTGCGCCGGTTCCTTGGTGTAGCTCCCGTGGCGGGCGGCCCACACGTCCGTGGTGTCGTTGGCGCGGGCCGCAGGCGTGACGTGAGAGTCCTTGAAGAGGCCCTCCTTGATCGTGAGGAGGTCGTTGACGTAGGCGGACATGAGCATGATGTCCACCAAGCCCTGGCGGGTCACTTCGCGGATGATGTCGAGGAACTCGGGCAGGTTGCGGTAGCCGAACTCCTCGCGCGTCCACACCTCGGGCGAAAACTGCGCCGGCCGCGCGCCCTGCGCTGATAAATAGGACCGGGGCCCGGGGGCCTTCACGCCGAAGGCCATGTCTGCGTCTTTGGCGTCCGCGATGATGAAGGCGCGCGAGCGGGGGTTGGCCCTGATCTCAGCCAGCTTGGCGTCGAGCGATTTCACGGGTTACGCCCTGACCTTGGCCAGGGTGTCCTCCAGGGCCCGCGCCGAGTTCTGCAGGCCGGTAATCTCCTTCGGCCAGAGTTTGATCTCGACGTGCTTCTCGACGCCGGCGCGTCCCACGACCGACGGCACACTGAGACAAACGTTGCGAATGCCGTACGCGCCCTGCACCAGGGAGGACACGGGCAGCAACCGCCGCTGGTTCAACGCCACGGCGTGGATCACGTCCCGGATGGCGACGGCCACCGCCCAGCCCGCACCGCCCTTGCGCTTGATCACCTCGGCGCCGCTGCCCTTGGTCCGTTCGAAGACCGCGTTCTGAAAACCCGGCGTGAACTGCGGCAGGCCCGCCAGCGGCAGGCCATTGACCGTGGCGCTGGACCAGATGGGCACCATCGAATCGCCGTGTTCGCCCAGGATGAGGGCTTTGACCTGGGTGGGGGCCAGCTTGAATTCGTCCGCGATCAGGGAGCTGAACCGGGCGCTGTCCAGCATGGTGCCCAAGCCATAGACCTGCGACCAAGGCAGACCCAGTCGCCCCACGGCGAGCTGGGTGAGAATGTCCACCGGGTTTGACACGACGAACACGTGAGCGTCCCTGCGAAAACCGGCCGCCTTGATCGCGTCGAGGATCTGGGTGAAGAGCGCGACGTTACGGTTGATGAGGTCGAGCCTGGACTCGTCGGGTTTGCGCCGCAGGCCGGCCGTGATGAGGAACAGGTCGCTGTCGGCCGCCCGCGCGTAGTCGCCCGCGTACAGGCGTTGATCGGCCGTGAATGCCGCGCCGTGCAGCAGATCGAGCGCCTCGCCTTCGGCGGCCGCCTGGTTGGCGTCCATCAACTGGATTTCGGCGACCACGCCGCCGCACTGAAGGGCGAAGGCGGCGCAGGAGCCGACGCGGCCGCCGCCACCGATGATTGTGACTTTCATGGGCAAGGAGGGATCAAGCAGCAACAGGGACGGAACTGGAGCGACGCGAGGCTCACTTGAGCTGCGCCATGATCTGATCGGTCACGGCCTGGACAACCGCTTCCGCCTCGGCGTCGTAGCCGGTCGTGGTCTCGGATTGGGCCGGGACCTGGCAGGTGACCCCCGGGCGCCACTCGTCATTGTCGCAAAGTTCGCATTCCTTCAGCCCGTAACGCGGGTCCACGTAGCCGAGGCTCTGCTTGATCTTGAGCAGATCCTGAAGCTGCTGGGGCGAGAATGTGTTGGGCTTCACGCCGAGCTGGGCCGCGACCATCAAGGTGCGGCAGTACGCCTCGATGATTTCCATCCGCCAGTAGGCCTCCTCGATGTTGTTGTGGCTCCACGTGACGACACCGTGGTTGGCCATGAGGATGGTGTTGTGCTGGTCCACGAGGTCGGCCACGAGTTTGCCCATCTCCGGCGTGCCGGGCGTCCGGTACGGTGCGACGGCCACCGCGCAAAAGACCTCGTACTCCGGCAGCATGCACGTCGGGGGCACGATGCCGGCCACCGCGAAGCCCGTGGCGTAGGGCGGATGGCAGTGGCACGTGGCGATGGCTTTGGGCTGCCGCTTCATGATTTGCAGGTGCATCAGGATCTCGCTGGTGCGCTTCTTGATGCCGAGCAACTGATTCCCCTCGAAGTCCACGAGGCACATGTCTTCGAGCTTGAGCGAGCCTTTGCTGACCAGCGTCGGGGTACAAAGGGCGATGTCTTCGCCAACGCGGATGGCCATGTTGCCGCCGTTGCCATCCACATACGCACGCTGCCACAGACGGCGGCCCATCTCGCAGATTTGCTGCTTGAGATCGAGGGCGTGAGCCGAGTGGAAGAAGGCCTCCAGTTCGGCCTTGGGCGACTTTGAGTTCAGAGGCTTCGCCGGCGGCTGCGTCGAACTGGCGGCCGCGACGGCGACCCTGGTCGGAGTCGTAAGGCTGGACGGAGTGCGGACGTTTTCCAGCACGTCGCGGAGCAGGTCGCGGGCGGACGGTGTGAGAATGGTGTCCGCTGGGATGGCGGTGAGATCCGCTCCCTGACGGAGCATCTCTTCCACGTCACGTTGACTGAGGACTTTCTTCATAGGTCAGGCATGGAGCCGTGAGCCACGGCCTTCAGGTCTGGGGTGAATAGAACACGTCGTCAATGATCGCCACCGTGATCGCGTCCACGGGCGTCGGCTGGTCAAAGGGCATGGCCGCCTCGCGTCCCTCGCTGAAGCCGACGGTATCGCCCACGCCGCCACCGAGACTGTCGTAAGCCACCAAGGAAGGATCGCGACTCAAGCCCACGGGCGGTTCGCGCCGATGCTGAAAATGTTGTCGCGTGAAGGGACTGATCACCAGCCAGCGCCCCCCCTTGAAGGGAGGGATCGTCTTGCTGAGCGTCACCCGCCCGATGACGGTGCCAAGTCTCATGCTGCAGGACTCCTTGACGTCTGCGGGACAGCGGCGGCGAGCGACTCGGGCTCATCCACTAACCCGATGATCATCCAGCGGGCCGGGCTTTTCGGATCGCCCACCGCCAGACGCGCGGCCATGCCGTCGGACGAGATGATGACGCGTTCGTGCAGGCCGGCGCCGTGGGGATCAATCGCGATCTGGGGCGTTCCTTCGGGCTCACCAGAAGCAGCGATCGGCTGACAGATCAACAGCCGCCAGCCCTCGTAGCTGGGATGCTTCCGGGTGGCGATCACCGAACCTTCAACACGGGCGAGGAGCATGGGTTGACAGGTTGCTCTGGGGTCCGCGTTCCTGGCGGGTGGTTTCGTCAGCCAGTCGCGGGAGCTTCCCGGCTGGAGCTCCGGCGAGGCCGCCGCGGGTTGTCTTCCGCGGCCGACGGGGGACCGCCAACCAAGGACCGTGTGCGCGCATCAGAAGATCCTCAGCTTGTCCACCATCACGCAGCGGCGAACGCGCGTGAAGGTGCGCGGGTTGCAGATGCCCTCGCCGGTGGTCGTGGCGATGCTGAAGTTGGCATAGCCCTCGCCGCCATGGCCAAGGCCTGCCACGCAGGCGCCGTTCTTCACGAAGAGCGTGGTCTCAAGGGCCCTGGCCATCGCCGTCATGTTCGCCACGTCGTGCGAGTGAATCATGGCCGAGTGTTTGTAGCCCCGCTCTGACCGTTTGGCGTGCGCAATTCCCTCCTCGACCGTCTTGACACGCACGATGGGCAGAAACGGCATCATCTGCTCCTCGTCCACGAACAGGTGATCGGGGGGTGTTTCGGCGAAGAGCAGTTGCGTGCCGGCGGGGATGCTCGCCCCCGCCGCCCGGGCGAGCACCTCGGGGTCGCGTCCCACGAGATCGCGATTCACCACCGGATGACCGCAGCCCGCGCCGGTGCCCGGCGGAATCACGAACGCCGCCTTGGTCAGCCGTTCGACCTGGGCGTCCGTGAGGCGATAGCCACCTGCCTTCTCAAGCTCCGCCGTGAACTTGTCGAAGTACGGTTCCAACACGAAGACCTGCTTCTCGCCGATGCAAAGCAGATTGTTGTCGTAGGCGGCGCCTAGGACGACGCAGCGCGCCGCGTTAGCAAGGCAACTGGTTCCGTCCACCAGCACGGGAGGGTTGCCCGGCCCCGCGCAGATGGCGCGCTTGCCACTGGCCATGGCAGCCTTCACGACGCCCGGCCCGCCCGTCACGCAGAGGAGCCGGACGTGCTCGTTTTTCGCGATGGCGTTGAAGGAGTCGAGGGTTGGCGGATCCACAATGCAGGCGAGGTTCTCGATGCCCAGCTCGCGATGGATGGCCTCATTGAAGACGCGCGCCGCCATGACCGCGCACTTGTAGGCTCCGGGATGCGCGTTGAAGACAATCGCATTGCCTGCGGCGACCATGCTGATGATGTTGCAGGCCATCGTCGGAATTGAATGCGTGCTCGGCGTCACCGCGCCGATCACACCGAACGGGGCGTACTCCTCGAGCGTGATGCCGTGGTCGCCACTGAGACCGTAGGGATTCAGGAACTCCACGCCCGGAATGCCTCGCTGCCCGAGGAGCTTCTCAATCTTGTGGTCCAGCCGGCCGATCTTCGTTTCCTCCAGTTCGATCCGACCCCACTCCTTGGCGTGGGCGAAGCAGAGATCCTTGACGATCTGCACCACCTTGACCCGCCCGGCGACCCCCTTTTCGGAAAGCTGCAGATAGGCCGCATGCGCCGCGGCGCACGCCTCATCGGCGTTCTGAAAAACCCCAAAAGTGCCGCGGGGCGGTGCTGCGGCTGGCTTCGCGCCAGTCGGACAACCGCAGGCGGGGTTGACCGCGGGCGACGCGGCTGGGGGAGCGCCCTTGCCCAGGCGGCTGAGAACTTCGCTGACGACGTCACGGATGAGGGCTTCGTTGACCGGGAGAGATGTGCTCATGCGGGGAGGGGGAGTTGGGGGTTCCAGATGCGGCGTAGCGGTTCGACGAGTGGCCAGGAGTCAGCGTGCCATCAGGCTTGGGTCCGGGCGTTGAAAACCTGCCGACCGAGGACATCCACGGTGTCCACAATGCCGATCACCACGGCGTCCACGGGGCAGTCCTTGAGTCCCGGCGCGAGTCGTGCCGAGCTCCCCTGGCAGAACAGGACCAGTTCGCCTTCGCCGGCGCCCACGCTGTCCACGGCGACGATCGTGTTCGCCCCCGGGCGGAACCTGGCCGGATCCTTCTCGTCCACGAGCATGGGGCGGAGCAGAAGCAGCTTGCGGCCGGTCATGCCCGGGTCCTTCTTTGTCGCGACGACCGAACCTTCGACTTTGGCGAGGAACATGGCGGGAGAAGTCAGGGTTCAGAAGCCAAGGTCTGGAACGGTGCCCCAGCGGCCACGGTCAGGCGTCTGGCTTCCGCCGTCCGCCTACTTTTTCTTCGGCAGCACCGCTTCAACATCAGCGTGCGGTCGGGCGATGACGTGAACGCTGACCACCTCACCGCTGATGGACTTTACGGCTTGGGCGCCGGCGTCCACGGCGGCTTTCACGGCGGCGACATCGCCCACCACGACCGCGGTGACCAGTGCGTTGCCGACCTGGGTCATCGGGCCGGCGAGTTCCACGTTCGCGGCTTTCAGCATGGCGTCGGTTCCTTCCACCAGGGCGACGAGGCCGCGGGTTTCGAGCATTCCAATGGCTTGAGGCATAATGTTTTTTGGGATGAGGTTAACGGGCTAAGGTCGTTGACAAGAATGGGTGGCCCGGGGGGCCGGCTCGGGGTGAGATCTTTTCGGGGGAATCACCGATGAGAGCCAGTGCGGCCGCGAGGGCCGCAGCCATTTGCTCCGGGCCGGTGACACAGAGTCCGAGATCGCGCAGCAGGCCATCATGCAGGCCGTAAATCCAGCCATGCACCGCGAGGCGCTGACCGCGGCCCCACGCTTCCGCCACCACCGTGGTTTGGCACACGTTCATGACCTGCTCGACCACGTTGAGCTCGCAGAGCCGGTTGCAGCGCGCTGACTCGCCGCCCAGTCCGTCAATGCGAGCTTGGTGCTTCCGATAGACGTCCTGGACGTGGCGCAGCCAGTTGCTCGCCAGGCCCAAACGGTCTCCCCGCAAGGCCGAGAGCACGCCGCCACAACCGTAGTGTCCGCAGACGATCACGTCGCGCACGCCCAGAACGTCCACCGCGTACTGCAACACGGACAGACAGTTGAGGTCGGTATGCACCACGACGTTGGCGACATTCCGGTGTACAAAGATCTCCCCGGGAAGCAGCCCGACAATCTCGTTGGCCGGCACGCGGCTGTCCGAGCAACCGATCCAGAGGTATTGCGGTTTTTGCTGCCGCGTCAGCCGCGCGAAGAATTGGGGATCGCGCCGCCGGAGGTCCTCCGACCAGGCCCGGTTGTTCTCAAAGAGATGACGGAGCGATCGCATGGGATTACTGCGCCTCCAGGAGGCGTCGCACTTCGCGCGCCACGACCAGTTCTTCGTTGGTGGGAATGACCCACACCTTGACCCGGGAATCCGGTGCGCTGATGTCGGCCTCCCGGGCCCGGGCCGTCGCGTTCTTGGCGGGATCGAGCAGGATGCCCAGTTGATCCAGGTTGGCGGTGATGAGCGACCGGATCTCCGGTTCGTTTTCCCCCATGCCCGCCGTGAACACGAGCGCGTCCAGTCCGTTCAGTTGGAGGTAATACGATCCGATCCAGCGCCGCGCCTCATGCGCGAGAAAGTCCACCGCAAGCCGGGCGCGGTGGTTGCCCGCGGCGATCTGCGCCTGAAGATCGCGCAGGTCGGCGTAACCACCGCTCAATCCCTTCAGGCCCGCCTCTTTGCTGAGAAGGCGCTCCGCCTCATCGAGGGACAGGCCGGTCGAACGCATCACGTAGCCGAGGGCAAAGGCGTCCAGATCGCCGACGCGATTGTTGTGCGGCAATCCCGATTGCGGGCTCATGCCAAGGCTGTTGCCGAGGGCCACGCCGTTCAGGATCCCCGTCACCGAGGAACTGCCTCCCAGGTGGCACGAAATCACGCGAAGCGCAGGAGAGTTGACCGGCGAGGCACCCCCGTCCCGATAAAGATTCTGCACCCGCTGCGCCACGTCGGGCCGGCCGAGCAATTCGGCGCTGCGCTCGGCGATGAATTTGTGGCTGGCACCGTGGAAACCCCAGCGGCGCACACCGAGGTCGTGCCACGAGACGGGCACCGCGTACCGTTTCGCCGGCTCGGGCGCCCACTGATAGAATGCGGTCTCAAAGAGGCCCACCAACGGCGTCGCCGGCATCCGCCGGGCGAATTGCCGAATGCCCGCGATGTACGGTGGATTGTGCGCCGGGGCGAGACCGTTGTAGGCCTCCATCGCGCGCAGGACGCCCTCCGTCAACCGGACGCAACCGGTCACGTCCCTGGCAATGACGGTCTTGAAACCAACCCCGGCCAACTCGGCCTCGTTTGACAGAACTCCGGCTTGTTTGAGCTCTGACAGACAATCCTCGATGGCAGCCGCATAGTCGCTGACCCGCTCGAAACCGCCTTTGTGCAGCATCGCTTCGCCGCCGTTGGCGAAGTCAAACAGCCGCCACTTCAGCGAAGTGGAGCCGATGTTGGCGACGAGGATCTTCAAGGGGCTGAGTCAATGTCTGGCGCCAGCATTCGAAGTCGGCGGGGACCGTGCGGTCGAAATCCGTTGAACTCCCGCTGCCGGCTGGCACGCTCGGTTATTGCAGCCACTTCCCGAGGGCGCTCAGACCTTCGTGTGGCCGGGGAATGACTTGTACGCTGATGACCTGCCCCACTTGGGCCGCCGCCGCCGCGCCGGCGTCGGTGGCCGCCTTGACCGCAGCCACATCGCCGCGGAAGAAGGACGTCACGTAACCGCTGCCAATCTTTTCCCAGCCGACGAGGGTGACGTTCGCGGCTTTGAGGGCGGCATCGCTGGCTTCGAGCAGCGCGCACAGACCCTTGCATTCGATCATGCCAATCGCTTGTTGTGCCATAGAGTTTGAGAGGGATGAGAGTCGAGGTTGCGGTCGCCGCTACTTCTTCGCTGGCGCGGATTCGCCCAGGAACGACTTGAGCAGGTCCTCATGCGGGCGCGCGATAATGTGCGAACTGATGAGTTCGCCCACCTTCGCGGCCGCTTTCGAGCCGGCATCTACGGCCGCCTTGACGCTGCCGACGTCCCCTTTGGCGAGGACGGTGATCAGACCGCCGCCGATGGGGATGGTTTTGACGAGGGTTACGTTGGCCGCCTTGACCATCGCGTCGCTGGCTTCAACAGCGCCGACGTAGCCTTTGGTTTCGATCATGCCGAGTGCTTCGCTCATAAGTGTCAGGAGTTGGGAGTTTGGAGTCAGTCGCTACGGAGGAGAAATCAGTTTCTCATTTGATCAGTTCGCAAGGGGTGTTCGGCTGCAAGTTGCAGGCGTTGCCCTCGTCGGTGTCAACGTGGACTTCCAGTTTGAAGCTCGGGTCCACCCGGCAGAGCATGCGCTCCAGCGTGAGGGCGCAGGGACCGCCAATGCGCAGTTTCATCGCGTCACCGGCTTTCACTCCGTAAAAGGCGGCGTCCTCCGGATGCATGTGAACATGCCGCAAGGCCCGGATCACGCCTTCCTTCATCTCAAAAAAACCGGCCGGCCCCATCAACATGCAGCCGGGCGTGCCCTTGATGTCACCCGAAATCCTCAGCGGAATCTCGAACCCCAGAGCAATGGAATCGGTGTAGGCGAGTTCCACCTGGTTTAAGCTGCGGCAGGGACCCAGAATTCGCAGATTCGAAATCACGCGGCTCCGGGGACCAATCAACGTCACGGTCTCCTTGGCGGCGAACTGGCCGTCCTGGTAGAGCCATTTGTGGACGCCTAATTGATGCCCCTTTCCAAACAACGCCTCCACCGCCGCCTGGGTGAGGTGGCAATGGCGCGCGCTGACGTTGACAACCAGAGGGTTCGGTGCCGAAGCCACGCGGGGCAGCGGCTTTCCCAAACGCTCGTACACGAGTTGCCGAACCAGATGTTCGACCACGGCACGGGGCAGAGATGATCCGGGAGGAGTCATTTCTGGATGACAAATGACCATAGGCCGCTGGCTGCGTCAAGAAATTTCTTGCATAATCTTTCAATATCTTCCAACAATTTGCCAACGTGCAGGCCGAAGAACGCCAAGCTCGAATCGAGGAATACCTTCAAAAGGTGGAATTCGCCTCCTTGGAGGAGCTGGCCAACCAGTTGGGAGTTTCTCAGTCCACCGTCCGCCGCGATCTCACCGCGCTGGAAGGCGGTGGGTCCGTACGGCGGACCCACGGAGGGGCCCGTTTGGTGAATCCGCGTTCGGACGAGTTTGTGTTTAACGCCCGGGACACGCATCAGCTCGACGAAAAGGAGGCGATTGGACGCGCGTGCGCGGACCTGATTGGTGCGGGGCAAAGTGTGATCATTGACGCTGGCACCACGCCGTACCACGCGGCCCGTTACTTGGAGTCACGGAAGCCGCAGATCATCACCAATTCCCTGCCAGTGGCGAACCTCTACGCGGCTTCCAGCCAGGTCGAGGTGGTGCTGTCCGGGGGCGTGCTCTATCCGCGGCTGGGTGTCTTGGTGGGGCCGCTGGCCGTGGAATCATTCTCGAAGATGCACGCGGACGTGGCCGTGATGGGGGCTGGCGGCATCACCACGGACGGAATTACCAACTCGCACGCCTTGCTGATCGAGATTCAAGTGGCGATGATGCGGGCTGCCCAGCGGGTAATTTACTGCCTGGATCACACCAAGTTCGGGCGCCGCTCGATGGGCTTCGTGTGCGACCTCCAGCAAGTCCACGCCGTGGTCACCGACGCGGGAGCGCCCGGTGAGTTAGTGGAGCAACTCCGCAGCCGCCGGGTCGAAGTGATTGTTGCCAGCGCCGCGCCTCCCCGTTAACGGGGCCTCAATCCCGGCCGCTCGTGGCACTAATCGGAAAGCGCTGCCGGGCGCCGACTTGGACCTCGCCGCGAACCTGTGCCGCCGCCAGAACCTCGGGGCCGCCTTCGCTGGCGGTGCGCGGAACTTCGGAGACCGAATCGTCCTCCGGCTCCACCCAGCCCTCAAAAGTCACGATTTCACCGGTGGAAAGGCTGAGGCCGGATGCCGAGAACCGCAGCGGCAGGCCAAACGTCCGAAGCGTGCGCGCCAACGACGCGAGGGAGGCAAACGCTTCCTCTCCTGACTCTGATACCACCGGGAACTCCGACCCATCGCTGTCAAGAAGCACCAACCGGCCGGCCCGGTCAGCAAAGCGGAATTCCTCCAAGACTTGGGGCATCGGCGGGGAGTTGAGATTTCTTCGGAGGCTGCGGGTGATCTCCTCCCTCACGAACTTCGCCGACGCGCTTCCGGTTTCCGGCAGCATCCCTGAATTGACAGCGGCCAAAGCCTTCTCGTCGGGATCGGTTGAGAGAAAATCGTTTGCCGTGCCCGCTGCCGGCCTCACACTCGCAACCCTCAGAACGGGAGGCTGATTGGCTTGGTAAGGGCGATCGGACGATCGGTAGGCCGAGGCGATCGGGGCGGGACGCGACGCGTGGGTTCGCTCCGCCAACGGATGCAGCGGGGTCACCCGGCGGTTCCAATTCTCCGCCCGGCCTGCGATTGGCATCGGCTTCGGCGCTGAAGCGGGAGCGAGAGTAACGCCCTCCGAAACCCCGGTTTCGCCGGAAGTCGGATTCCGTGAATCGGCAACCGATGGCTCGGCGAAGGGCCTCGAACCGCTGATACCCACGGTACCCACCGGCTTGCCGCCCAGGTGAACGCGAAAGTTCAGGTTCAGCCCGATGAGGGGACGGGACGCGAGACCGCCTGCCGGCTTCGCCTCTGCCTCACTTGGAGCCGAAGTTGAAAACGCCACCTCAGAGTCAGAATCCACCTTTGAACGGGTGTCGGCACGAGCGAGTGGCGAAGCGTCTGAGTCGGTACTCTGCTCCCGCTTTCCGCCGTTGTTCGAGCCCGGGACCGCGACTAGCTGCATTTGGAAGGCCTGCGATGACGCTTCCTGCCGCCGGACCGGTTCCACTGCAGTCGCAATCGAATCAGGAGGCGCTGTCTTGGGAACCGAGTCGTCCACGAGCGAGTTCTCCTGGGGCAGGTTGGACTCGGCTGCCGCGGTCGCTGCGAGCTGCTCCGGGGTCTCCACGTTCCGGTCGGTCTTCGGCGCAAGCGGCTGGCGGGCAATCTCCACGTCGGTCCTCGCTTGCGAAGACGCCAATCCCGAGTCGCCACTTTGGGCCGCTTCCCCAATCGAGCTGACCGCCGCTGCGGTGGCCGCCGAGGAGGCCGCAGTCAATTCTGGAGGCGCTACCTCCGCAGCCCCGGCGCTGGGCCTCGCAGCGACGACTTCTACCGTCCAGTCCGTCTGATTTGAGAACTCCGCAACCCCGGTTCCCACGGCCGGGGAACCGCCGGAATCCGGTTGCCTGCCAGCCGCTGAGACCACTCCGTCCACGGCGGCGGCCAGCGAGTCGCCAACCGGTCCGGTGGCCGGTTCCGCCTTGGTGGCAGCAAGCTGGTCCCCCGCGGAAAGGGGCATTGGCTCCGGCTTCCGGGGAGCGCTCGGGACGGCGGGGACGTTGGTCGCCCCCCCTGCCACTTGGGCGTCGGATTGACCGAACGGAAACGCTGGAGAATTCAGAGCCCGTCCAAAAGTCGCCGGCACATTTTCCAGCAGCGGGGTGGCACCGTAATGGGCAAACGTCCGCAGTTCCATCGCTGCACGCGCGACTGGTCCGGATCCCCGTAACATCCACGCGGGCGCCATCCCCTCCGCCTGTTCGGCGGTCCACGGTGGCTGGCTGGAGCCGGCACCTCCGGATGCCGTCACGGTCAATCCAGAAGCCTCGCTTCCGGATGGCGCCGTCGGGTCGCCGTTCGAGGTTACCCGGCCCGTCGTCAGCGTTGGGGTAGCTGCTGAACTGTTGGACAACGGTGCTTCCGCGCTGCGAGACGGGTCCTTGGCGACTTGCAGCTTCGCGTCCGTCGGTGCAGAGGGGGATGGGCTGGTCAAGCTGGCACCAGCGCTAGAAGGTTCCGTCGGCTCCGGTGCGCTGGTGTTGACCGTCGAAGCCCCGGCCGCAATCGGCGCCGGACTAGGGAGGGGATTCACCGGCAGCAGCCGGCTGACAAACTCCTCGAACTCGCGCTCGGTCCCGCGGTTCAAGCTCGTTTCCTGACCGGGAGGCGTTATCGTGCTGAGGCCAAGTCCCGTCATCCGGTTGTCGTGGGCCGAGCCTCCGCCCGCGCCGGCATCCCGCCCAGTCCTGCTGGCGACCAACGCGATACCTGTGGCGACGGTGACAACGCCGGCGGCAGCACCGATGGCCTTGGCCACGATGTCGGGTTTAACGAACCGGGCCGCCCGGCGCAGCTCGACGCGCGACCGCGCTTCGGGCGAGCGGGTAAGCGCCGCGCGAATTTGGGGGAGCAGGGAATCCGGAGGCTGGAGACTTGGCGGCAGTTGCCCAAGGCGCCACTCGCGGTAACTCAGAAGCGCCGCAGTAATCAGTTCTGCGGAGGCCCCATCCTCGGCCTCCTCCGCAGCCTGCCGGTCGCCGCCCGGGGCCTCCAACGCCATCAGTCCGCCCAAGGTTCCGAGACACTTGGCAATTCTGATGGCGAGCGTCGCCTCGCTCACCTCGAACTCGGGAGCCAGGTCGGCCAACTCCAAATTTCCAAAGTATCGGAGGACGATCAAATCCCGGCAGGGTCCGCCGAGATGGTCCAAGGCGAGAAACAGCGCGAGATGGGCTGGGGGGCCGGACCGCCCGTTCGGGTTCCCGCCACCGGCTGGCTGCGGAGGATTCTGAACCCTGCTTTCCCGCCGCGGATGATGGGTGGCTGCTTTCCGCAGGGCGGCATAGAACAAGCCAACGCGCGCGGGATTTCGGCCGCCGAAGAAAGCCACCGCCCGGACCGAATCCAAGAACACACCGGCCGCCACTTCTTCCACTTCAGTTTCGGCATAGGCCGGATTCAGAAGAAAGATGAAACGACCCACTTCGGCGTAGAAGGCGGAAACCAATTCTTCCCACGCCGCGCTGTCACCGCGCTGGCAACGTCTCACCAACTCAACCTGTGCGGATGAATCCATTAAACGCAACCGACTCCTTGAGGGTTGTCAATCATCGCCGGAAATGCAACCACAACCGTTAAGTCGTTTGAACCCGATCCGTTTGGCCAACGAATTCTTTCCAGATGGCCGTGCTTGCGCGGGCCCCCGTTCCCCGCAATGATCCCGCTCCCGCGAGGCGGGATTCTTGATGAACACAACACCCATCCACGTGGCGGTCACGGGCGCCGCCGGCCAGATTGGATACGCCCTCTTGTTTCGCATAGCTTCCGGCGCGATGTTCGGCCCGAACCAGCCGGTGGTCTTGCACTTGATCGAGATCGAGCCGGCCCTGCCGGCCCTCGGCGGCGTGGTCATGGAACTTGATGATTGCGCCTTTCCACTGCTCAAGGGGGTGATTCCCACCGCCAACTTGGACGAAGGGTTCCGGGGCGTGAACTGGGCTCTGCTCGTGGGCAGCGTTCCCCGGAAGCAGGGGATGGAGCGCAAGGACCTGCTGGGTATCAACGGCAAGATCTTCATCGGTCAGGGCCAGGCCATTGCGCGTAACGCGGCCAGCGACGTGCGGATCTTGGTGGTGGGCAATCCCTGCAACACCAACTGTCTGATCGCGATGAACAACGCGAAGGAAATCCCCGCCGACCGCTGGATGGCGATGACACGGCTGGATGAAAACCGGGCCAAGACCCAGCTCGCCAAGAAGGCCGGCGCAGAGGTGACCGAGGTCTCAAATGTGGCGGTTTGGGGCAATCACAGTCCCACGATGTTCCCGGACTACTATCACGCCCGCATCAACGGCGTGCCAGCCTACGAGGTCATTCGAGACGAGGAATGGCTGCGGAACACCTTTGTTCCCACCGTCGGCCAGCGCGGGGCGGCTATCATCAAGGCGCGTGGAGCCTCCAGCGCTGCCAGTGCCGCCAATGCCGTGGTGGACAGCGTGCGTTCGATTGTCGAGCCCACTCCTGACGGCGACTGGCACAGCGTCTGTGTCTGCTCGGACGGGAGCTATGGGATCGAGAAGGGGCTGATCTGCTCGTTCCCGGTCCGCAGCGACGGGAAGCGCTGGGAGATCGTTCAGGGACTCAACTTGAATAGCCACGCCCGCGCGAAGATTGACGCCTCTGTCCAGGAACTGGCCGAAGAGCGGCAGATGGTCAAAGATCTTCTGCCCCAGTGACCGGGCGCTCGAGACTCCGGGGAACCCCCGTTCACCCGCGCGCCGACACAAATAACTGTTGCGGTGCGGGACGGCATTGTTACCTTCCGCGCTCTCCTGCCGAGGGGAATCGTTTCAAACCGGATCCCGGAAGCGGAAAACGGCCATCAAACTGCCGCGTCCGGGTGGACGCCGGCCGGCCACAACAACATCGAACCAGAATCCCGTGATCCGCGGGATGGTCTGGCCCAGCAAGCCAGGCTGACAACCAAAGGAAATCTGTGATCAGCATCGGTCTCAAAGAGCTTCTCGAAGCCGGCGTCCACTTCGGACACCAAACACGGCGTTGGAATCCCAAGATGAAACCGTTCATCTTTGATTCCCGGAACGGCATCCACATCATTGATCTGAGCAAGACGGTGGCCCAGCTCGATGCCGCGTGCCAGTTCCTCTCCAAGCTGGCGGCCAAGGGTGGCCAGGTGCTTTTTGTCGGCACGAAGAAGCAGGCGCAGGAAGCGGTGAAAGAGGCGGCCAAGGCTTGCGGCCAGCCCTATGTGACCGAGCGTTGGTTGGGCGGTACGCTCACCAACATGAAGACGATTAAACGCTCGATGGGGCGGCTGCGTGAAATCGAGAAGATGGAGGCGGATGGTTCGATCAACGGCTACGTCAAGCAGGAACAGTCTATGCTCCGCCGCGAGTTGGCGCGACTAGTGAAGAACCTGGACGGCATCCGCGCGATGGATTCGCTGCCCGGAGCGATGTTCGTCGTGGACATCAAGCGGGAGAAGAACGCGGTGGCCGAAGCACTTCGGCTCAAGATTCCCGTGGTCGCCATCGTGGACACCAATTGCGATCCCGACCTCACGACTTACCCCATTGCCGGCAACGACGATGCGATTCGATCCATCCGCGTCATCCTGGCGGCAATCGTTCAAGCCGTGACACACGGCCGCACCGAACACGAGGCCCGCGCCGCCCGCGCCCAAAAAGACGAGCGGAAGGATGAAACGCCGGTCGCGGCGGCTGCGCCCGCCGTCGAAGCCGGCGCGGCAACCCAAGCGCCCGCGACTGGCGACACGGCGAACTGATTCCCCGGGGTGAACCGAATTTGAATCACCGGCCGCCGGCCGGCACCCCACCTTCACTGACACCAATCCGAAACCAACGACTGCTATGGCTGACATTGCCGCAACGACCGTAATGAAGCTCCGCGAGATGACCAACGCGGGGATGATGGACTGCAAGAAGGCGCTCCTCGAGTGCAACGGAGATCTCAACGCCGCGATGGATTTGCTTCGCAAGCGCGGCATCGCCACCGCAGCGAAAAAGGCGACCCGGGAAGCCAACCAGGGCGTCATCGCGGCCGCCGTGCTGCCAGGTGCCCGGGTTGGGGTGCTTGCCGAGGTCAACTGCGAAACGGACTTCGTCGCCAAGAATGATCTCTTCCGCGCTTTTGCCGATCAGGTGGCCAGGGCGGTGGCCGAAAACCCGGCGGCCGACCTCGAGGCCTTGCGGACGGATGCCGTTTCCCGCATCCGCGAAAACATTCGCATTGCGCGCACCCGTCGTCTCGAAGTGCAGGGTAACGGACTGATCGCCGCCTATATCCACACGGGTGCGAAGGTGGGCGTGCTGGTGGAAGTTGGGGCCACCCAAGAAACAACCGTGGCCAACGAGGTCTTCCGGCAGTTTGT
>CALJWR010000239.1 GCA_937976685.1 uncultured Verrucomicrobiae bacterium | reverse complement strand
GGGCACAAATGGCCCGCCCGCTCCAGTTGGTTGGTTGGTTGTGGGTTCTAAGCTTTGAAAAGGCGCCGCCCCGCCCAGAGGGCGAAACCACCCATGCCCAAGAGCGCCCAAGTCGAAGGCTCCGGGATTGGGGCAATTACGACCCCATACATGTTTCGGCCGGCATTGTCGGCTTGGTACAGGGAGAAGGTTCCCGCATCGAAACCTTTGTAGTACACGGAAAACCACTGATTGATGGAGCCATCCGCCCCCTCATCAATCGGAACTTCATCGGGCACGGCGGGATTCATGGCCCGGTTGAGTCCATTCGCGGTAGCCATCCACCCTTCGTCCAAAATCCATTGCATGGCACCCGCGCCAAAGGTGGGCGGCGTAGCTCCGTCTCCGTCAGAAAGACGGTTGTCAATCAGCATGTAGGCCACCACTGGTTCACTCACGGTCACGTCGAGGCGGTATCCGGCATTGTCGCGGTTGTCATTGCCCGACATGACGTATTCCCAGCCAACGAGATAGGAAGGGATGGGCAGATTATTCGCCAAGTCGTCCAAGTACCGATGATTGCGATCCACGTAGGCGGGCACCCCGCTGCCGAATGGCCCCGCCGTGTACGGGTCACCCACCACTGCACCGGGCACGGGCTCGTTGGCGATCGTCACGTTCCAAGTCACCCCGGTCCATTTGGCCGTGATCGTGTCGGTCGGTTCGTTGTCGCCGCCGGTCTCGACCACGTCAACAATCACATTGGCAAGTCCAAGCGAGGGAATGGCTGCGGACAGTAGTAGGGCTCCGATGTTGAATACGCTACGGAATGGCTTCATAACGCAAATCCAATTTTCAGGCGTCAGTTGGAGGCTACCGAGTGAGCCCTTCTTGTCAAGACCGGTTCCATTCCCCTCGGCCCGTCCGGGCTACGGCGGCTGGAAGTGGACTCACCTGCCCAAGGGGCCGGGCAATCACACGCCCGATGCCATCCGCGATGGCCCGGTGTATTTTCAAGTGCCCGCGCCGGGGCGCTACACTTTTGAGTTCGCCCACCGCAGCGCGAACTTCGCCGTGGACAAGGTGCTGCTGAAACGCGATGACCCCATCGCGCCACAGTGAACCGGCCGCGACTCAGACGCCTCTCGGCATAAACCGATGGTTTGGTGTCCCAGCGTCAGCCGACCTAGCCGTCGGCATGCCAATGCCTGGACACCAAACGACCGCAGTTCATGGCCCGGAAGCGCGAGTCTGAAATCGTAGCGACTTTCCCCAAACTGCCCGCCGTAGCGCTGCAGGCAGCGGGCAGAAGCGTGCAACTGGCATTTTCCCGGTCCTTCACCGGCGGAGTTCCCAGAGCACGAATTCGTTCACGCCGGGGCGGAGTGCGGCGAATGGCCCGGGTAGCGGGTGCGGGCGGCGGAGCGGCTGGCCGTGATGGTCCTTATCCGCCGTGATCGGGTTTGCGTCCCGGTCGGCGAGGCCCTGTTGGGTGTGGGGCAATTTGCCAATGAACTCGTGCGAGATGTGTGGTCCGTTCCCGTCGAGGGCGGACTGCGGAATCGTGAACCGTATCCGCACGCCGCGCGCGTCCGAGGCCAGCGTGAAGTTCGCATTCGCGTAGTCCCGCGCACTGTGGGCGTCCCCCAGGGCGACGGGCGCGCGCCCTCGAGATACACGTTGTGGTCCATCACCAAACCCTCCGCCTGCGGCGCTCCGTCCAGTCCGCGCCGGATGATAACATTGTTGAACCAGCGGTCGTTGCGGAAGCTGATCGGGAACTGGACGACGATTCGCGTCGAGTGCGGTTCGAAGATCTGAACCATGCGGGCGCCGGACCGGACTCCAGCGCCGTTTTCGAAGTTCTAGCGGGAAAACACCCTCCGCCCGTCTGTGGGGAGGCTGTGGACCTCTTTCCTGTTACACTTGGTCCAGCCCGTGGCAATTTACTGTAGCGATGCTGAACGACCAGCAACAAGAATGCTTCATGCGGCTGTGGACGGAGTCCCAACAAGCCGTTCTGAATTATATCTACGCCACTGTACGTGATCCCGTTGCTGCGAAGGATCTCGCCCAGGAGACGGCCCTGGTGTTATTCCGTCGGTTCAGCGAATACGACGGGCAACGCCCGTTTCTCGCCTGGGCGCTGGGCGTGGCCAAGTTCCAGGTGCGCGGTTTCCATCGGGACGCCGCCCGGAGCCTGGTCTGTTTCGACCCAGAGCTGTTCGACCGCTTCACGGAGTTGTGGGCGGAAACGGCGACCGCCGCCAGTGAGCGGTCATCCGCCTTGGAGACCTGCCTGGAACGGCTGCCCGCCCGCCCGCGCCAAATCGTCCGGCTGCGTTACTTCGAGGAGTTGAAGTCCGAGGAGATCGCCCGGTGTATCGGCAGCAAGAGTGCTGCGGTGCGCATGGCACTCCTGCGCATCCGCGAACAGCTCCGCGCCTGTGTCGAGCAGCAGTTGCGAAGGGAAGGGCGCGCCACATGACTGATCCCCGGCAATTGATAGTCGCCGATCTGGACGACGTCCTGTCCCAGGTGGAGCGCGATGAGTTGATGGCCTGGCTCAAGGCGCATCCCGATCACCTCCGCGCCTTCGTCGAGGCCAATGTCTTCGACCAGCAAATCCGCAGCGCCGTGGTGGGCGAGGTGCAGCGGGAATCGGCCGGTGCGTTTGTCCCGGCCGAGGCCTCGCGGCGGCGCAATCCGGCAGCGGACACCGCCGTGGGTTGGCTGAAGTGGTTCACGTGGCGCTGGTTGCGCTGGGCAATGGCTGGGGCCGTCGCGTTGCTGCTGGCATTGGCCGGGATTTCGCTTTGGCTGAGGAGTTCCTCGAGGGTGCCGTCGTCCGCGTTTGCTCGTGTCACCCGGACCTTGAGCGCCGGAGTGTCTGACCAGGCCTTTGGCCTTCAGGTCGGCCAAGCACTCGGGCCGGGACGCTTGTCGCTGGTCGCAGGCGTGGTGGAAATCGCTCTGACCAACGGGGTAACGATGGTGTTCGAAGGGCCTGGCGAGCTGGAGTTGCTGGCACCTATGCGCGCGTGGCTCCACTCGGGGCAAGCGGTCATGCACGTGCCCCCCAACGCGCTTGGCTTTCAGTTGGAAACACCGGTGGTCCAGGTCGTGGACCTGGGCACGGAGTTTGCCGTCAAGGCCGGACCTGGTCTGAGCACCGACGTGCAGGTTTACCAAGGCGTGGTGATCACGACGCCGAAACCGGCGGCGACGGCGGGAAGCTTTCCGCAGCGCCTCACCGCCGGCAATGCGGCGCGCTTCACACCCGAGGCCAACCGTCCGCCGCAGGCGCTCGCCTACGCTTCGGAACGGTTCGTGCGCCGGTTGCCCGCGGACAAGCCGATCGAACTCGAGGAACGTCTCAGCCCGATGTTCAATTCGACGCGCTTCGAGGAAGTGACCATCTCACCGCCGGAACGGACGATCGTGGTGGATGGCGATTTGTCCGAGTGGAGCGACGCGGGCTTGTTCCGCGCCGAACGCAGCGGGCCGGACGCACAGGGGCAGTTCATCGCGGGACGCATGCGTTACGACGCGGAGTTCCTCTATATCGCGGCGCACATCGGTGATCCCGCGCCGATGCGCAACGTCATAGACCCGGCGACCGATGGCGAGTCCGGCTGGCGCGGCGGTGGCTTGCAGGTGCGGCTTTCGACTGACCGCGCCTTGGGCTGGCCGGTGGATGCCAATGCGTCCAACTACTATCAGTTTCGTCGTATTCAGCCGGATGCCGCCCGCCTGGCCAATGCCACCAGCGAACGACTCGCGCACCTCACGATGTGGCATCACGCGCCCAGCGCGCAGCACTGCCTGCATGTTGCCTACGGCATGGATTTCCACGGGGGCGTGGTGAATCCCCCCGGCTATCGCGCCGCCTTTCGCCAGGATGCCGATGGGCATGGCTACACGCTCGAATACGCCATTCCTTGGACGCTGCTGAACGCACCCCGCCCTCCGCAGCCGGGCGACACGCTGGCGATGTCCTGGACGGCGCATTGGAGCGACGAGGGTGGGCGCCTCTGGCGCGGTCAACTTGTCGAACTCCGCAATGCTTCCGAGCCTGTGCGCATCCACACTTGGGAACGCGCCGCGACGTGGGGTCGGGCGCTTTACCGCTGAACACCACGCAACCGCAACTCACCACCACATTATGAACCCGAACAGCCAGCGTATTCCTGTCCTCGCCTTGGTCATCACACTGCTCGCGCTTGCCCTCACGGCTCGCGCCGGGAACCCCGCAGACTTCACCGTCATGTCCGCGCTGGATGGCTCGAAGTTCCAGCTCTCCGGGCAACGCGGCAAAGTTGTCGTGCTCCACTTTCTCTTGAAGACGGAGTGCCCATTCTGCCTCCAGCACACGCACGACTATGCGGCGCTCGCGGCAACCACCCCGGAGGTCGTCCACGTCTTCCTCAAGCCGGACAGCGTCGCCGAAATCAGAACCTGGGCTGGGAAGCTTAGCAAAGAGGATCTGAAAGAGCTGCCCCAGATTTATCGCGACCCGGATGCCACGCTGGCTAAACAATTCGGCATTCCCGGCGGCTACAAGTTCCACGGGCAGACCGTGCATTATCCCGCGTTGGTCGTGCTGGATGGCAAGGGCAAGGAACTGTTCCGCTACGTGGGCAAGAACAACAGTGACCGCATGAAGCCCACGGACTTTAACGCGAAATTGGCCGAGGCGACGGCGAAACCATAGCCGTCGGAAAGCAGACGCCTCCCCATTCACGCACTACCGAAACGATTCAACCATGAAACCCACTGCTCTTCTCATCGGCTCTCTCGCAGCGTTTGCTCTCGTCACTTCCTCGCTTGCCGATGTGCCCATTTCCTACTCCGTGCCGCGCGAGGGCCGGGCGTCGCTGGCGGTTTACAATGCGGAGGGGCAGATGGTGAGGACGTTGCTCACGGGCAGGCCAGTCTGCAAAGGGGCGCACACCATTTCGTGGGATGGTCTGGACCGCTACGGGCGGCCGGTGCCGGCGGGCGAATACACGTGGAAGCTCGTGGCCACGGAGGGGCTGCGGGCGGAGTTCATCACGCAAGTCGGGCAAAACACCGACCCGGCCTGGGAGCGGGGGACGGGCAATCACACGGCTCCGAATGCCGTGGCGGTGGATGCCACGGGGCTTTACCGGCTGGGCGCGGAAAATGAGGGCGCCCACTGGGGCGTGAAGACCGACCTCGACGGGCGGCATCTGTGGACCAATGACCGCTGGTGGGCAGACCCGTGGGCGCAGGGAACCCTGGCGGTGACGCTCATCGGAGGGCGGTTGTTTGAGCTGATGCCGAACGGCCATGTTTACGGCTACGATGCGAAAGCGGGCCGCGTGTTCACCGGGGGAGACTTCGACCCGAAGCCGTGGAATGTCCGCTGGGAGGGCTTTGAGCCGCCAAAGGACGCGAAGGACGATGCAAAGCGCAAGCTGAGCACGGCGGCGAGTCCGCGTTTCATGGCCGGCGATGAGGCGAATGGCTGGCTCGTGCTGGCCTTTCCACAGCAGGACGCGGTGGTGTGGCTCGATGCGAAAAATGGCCAGTGGCTCGACTCCGTGAAAGGCCTGACGAAGCTCGCGGGTCTGAGCGTGACCCCGGACGGCACGGTGCTGGCGATTACGCAGGGGGCCGTGGTGGCGCTCTCGCGGCAAAACAAAACTCCGCGCGTGGTGATTGCGGCGGAGAAATTGCAACGTCCGTGGCGGGTGAGCGCGAGCGCGAAGACCGGCGAAATTTTCGTGGCGGAAAACAGCGACCGCGCCGGCGAACCGTCTGCGTCGGCTTCCCGGCATCACCAAGTGAAGCGGTTCTCCGCTGCGGGCGCGCTTTTGCAGACCTTCGGCAAGCCGGAAGGCCGTGGCGATGGCGTTTATGTGCCGACGGACTTTCGCGGCATCAGCGACATCAAGACGGACGCGGAGGGCGGCTTCGTCGTCGTGGAGGGGCATCACACGCCGCCGCGCCGGACGGCGCGATTCACCGCGGACGGGAAGCTGCTGCGTGAGTGGTTCGGAGCGCAGCACTACGGCGTCATCGCCTGCCCGGAGCCGGGCAATCCGCGTTTCGTCTGGACGCTGGCCAATGCGCCGCAGCAGGGACTGGTGCGCTGGGAGGTGGACTACGCGGGGAAATCATGGCGCGTCGCGGAGGTCTATCAGGACGTGTTTGCCGCGAACCCATTCGCCAACGTCCCCGCGGTGCCGCAGGTCTTCGAGCACGGAGGGCGCATCTACATCCAGGGCGGCGCGCTGCACGGCGGACTTGCGCTCGTCACCTATGACCCGGCGGCCAGGCGCATCCGCCCGTGCGCCGCGAGCGACAGCCGCGACAACAAATCGAAAGCCTACCTGTGGTGCGACCTCAACGACGACGGCCTCGCGGGCGAGGACGAAGTGCAGTGGCTCCAGCGCAGCAAGCTCGGCGGCTGGGTGAATCCCGCCGACTTCTCCCTGCGGACCACGCCAAACGCGACGGATTACATGGCCGGGCCGCTGCTGCGCCCGGTGCGCCTGACGCCCGGCGGCACGCCGGTTTATGAGGCGGCAAAGTTCGGGCAACTCTCGCCGTGGCAGGAAAACGGCGGAAAGCATTTCCCCGGAGACTATCGTATCGCCGCCGATGGCAGTGTGTTCGCGTGCTTTTCCGATGGCGCGAAGAACCCGCACGAAGGTGCGGAGTCGCACGGTGCTTGGTATTACAACTCGTGCTCGGCCATTGACCGGCTGGTGAAATGGAGCCGCGATGGCAAGCCGATCTGGAGTGTGGGCCGCCATAGTCCCGACAACGACCACGAAACCGGCTCCACCGCGATGGCGCGCGGCCTTGTCGGCCTCATTCACGGCTGCATCGTCTGGGGCGATGCCTCCGACGAGGAAACCGCCCGCCCCACCGTCTGGACGGAAGACGGCCTCTACGTGGACGAACTCCTGCGCGTGCCGAACGACCGCGCGCCGAAGGAGGCTTACGGCATGTTCAACGCCAATGAATACCCGTCGGGCCACCTGCACACGGATGCCAAGAGCGGCGAGGTGTTCTACTACGCGCTCAACTCCGGCGGCGGCGCGCCCATTTACCGCATCACGGGCTGGGACGGCTGGCATCGCGCCAGCGGAAAAATCGCGCTGACCGCCGCCGCCGCTGCCGTGGCGAAACGCGACGGCACGGGCCTGAAGGCCGAGTATTTCAACAACGCCGACTGCTCCGGCACACCCGCGCTCACGCGCACGGACAAGCTCATCTATTTCAACTGGGGCAACAACGCGCCGGACAAAGCCATCACGGCGGACGAGTTCAGCGTCCGCTGGACCGGCGCTTACGAGGCGGCGACGAGCGAGGACACGCGCTTTGAGATTCGCGGCAGCTTCCCGTGGCGCGACAAAGGCCAGCCGCTCTGGTCGCGCCTCTGGCTCGGCGGAGAACTCATCTTTGACTCGAAACCCGCCGTCGGGAAAGGCAACTCAACCTATGACGAGCAGGAACGCAGCAGTCTCGGCACCGTCGGCGTCAAACTTCACGCGGGCGAACGCGTGGACCTGCGGATGGAGTGTGGGTTCAAGACAGGCGAGGCCGCCATCGCGCTGAATCATGACACGCCCAGCCTCGACCGCCGCGCCGTGCTGCCCGAGTTCCTGCATCCCGAGCCCGGTCCGAATAAGACAGTCGAACTCGCTCTTGAGAAACGTCCGGAAGTCATCGCCGACTTTGGCTTCGAGGAAAAGGACGGCGTGCTGTCGTGGAGCCGTGCGGGCGGCGATGTCTTTGGGCGGTTCACGGGCAACACCCGCCGTGTGCCGGGCAAGACAGGAAGCGGGATTGAGTTTGAGGCCAAGGGCGAGTTCGATCCCGCCCTCCTTCCCATTGATGAAGAACTCCGCCTGCCCGATACCGACTACACCGTCGCCTTCTGGTTCAAGACCACCGCGAAGAACGTGCGCCTGTGCGAAGCCAAACGCTACTCCAGCTACAACAACCGCTGGAGCGACCATATCGTCTCGCTCAACCAAGGCAAAGTGCGGTTCCAACTCCAAGGAGACCCAGCCCTCGAAACACTTGTCCCCTTCAACGACGGCCAATGGCATCACGTCGTCACCACCGTGGGCGCAGGCGGACAGCGCTTGCACGTGGATGGAAAGCTCATCGCCACCGGCAAGCTCGCCAAACGCACCAAGACCAGCAATCGGCTCGGCCTCGATCTTGGTCCCGGCGGCGGGCAGGGAGTGGTCGCGATGGACGAAGTGCGGGTCTATGGCCGCGCGCTGGCGGATGAAGACATTCAGCAAATGCCCCAGTATTGAATACACACCGGTTGACCGGGCGGCCACACACCCGACGCCATCCGCGACGGCCCGGTGTACTTTCAGGTGCCCGCGCCGGGGCGCTACACCTTCGAGATCGCCCACCGCAGCGCGAATTTCGCCGTGGACAAGGTGCTGATGAAACGCGACGACCCCGTCGCGCTGAAGTGAACTCCGCCGACGGCCAGGAACTGCTGGTCATCGCCTGCAACCCGCACAATCAGGGCGTCGAGCAGGTGCGCCTCCGCCGCCTTGGCAGTGCGGCCGACTACACGCTGGAATTGAACGTGACGCTCTGATCATCCAACGATTTTCAACGAAGTCCGCGACCAAGTAATGAACATTAAGACACTCGTCTCCGCCGGAATAGTGCTCCTCTTGGCGCTCATGTCTCCCGAGGCCCTAGCTAAGACCCTGACCTTCGATCAACCCCAACTGGCCGGCATCTCCGGCTTCCGCGCCTTCTGGGACGCGCCGGTTGTCCTTGGGGCCGATGGTCTGATCGTCGAGACCAAACACTCTCCCGGCGGCACGGGACCGACGGCCGTCTGGTCGCCGGACCAGGGCACGGGCGGCGCCCAGCCGGGCGCCATCGTGTGCGATGTCGTGCATCGCTCGGTGTTGGTGCGGTTCCCGGGAAGCGCCCAGCGCATCGCGGAGGAGCTGCGCCAGGGTTTTGCCGTCGAGAAGGTTGAATTGGTTCTGTCGCGTCGCGCCACCGGGCTCTGGGCCGAAGGTTATTCCCTGCCGCCCGGCATGTCGTTTCTCGGCGATACCTCGGAGATCCGACCGCCGCGCTGGCACGCGGTCGGCTGGGCGTTGCGCCAACCGTGGATCGCCAATCGCGAGCGCGGCCCGACCTTCAACGCGTCCGTCCACGGCATCGCGCATTGGAAACACTTCGGTGCGCAGGACGAAGGCGAAGAACGCTTTCCAAGGCCGTTCGGGCCGGTCGAAGTCTCGGCGCAATCGTCGGAAGGTCGCATGGATCTCACGCCGCTGCTCACCGACCCGGCGTTCGGCCCGAGCTGTCCGAGCGGTTGCGCGGCTTGGAAGGCAATGGCGTGCTCCTGAGGAAGTGGGAGACCTATGGTCCGAGTTTCTGGCGCGGCGGCTATGAGTTGGGCACGGCCACGGGCGGGCGCGGTATCATCATTCATTCGCCGCGATTGGTCGTGACCTTGAAACCGTCTCTCCCGCGCCGGCCGTCTCCGGCGATCTGGCCGTGCGACTTCCGACGACGAAGCGGGGCGCGCCCACCGCCGTGATGCCGACGGCCGACCACATCCGCGCATTCGCCGCAAAACACGACTTCCAGCGTCCGGTGTGGATGCCCGACTGGCAATGGCAGCGCGTGCAAGAACTCCGGGCCATTGGGAAGACCCAAGATTACCCTGCCACGATCGAGGCTTATGGCGAGTGGATGGATTCCATGCTGGCGAAGCCGCCGCGCACGTGGGACGGATTTCAGGCCGCCGAGATGACGCAGAGCTACGCGCTGTTCGCCGAGACCTGGCCCGCGCCCGTCGGGGAGCACTGGAAACTCTACTGGTGGGCCTGGCTGATGCCCGACCGAGACCACCGGGACCTGGCGCACGGCTACATCGGCGGGCAGCAGAACCAAGATTACATCCAGCGTACCGGTGACTGGCGGGGCAATGCCAGCGTCTATCGCACCTATTGCCGCGACATGGGCAGGATGAACTTCAATCACTGGGCCGCCAACGGCACGCTGCTCGGGGGGCATATCCTCGGCTCGGAAGCAATGATGCGCGAGGGGCGCCACGGACTGGGAACCTTTCCGTTGCGCACTTGGTGCTGGTTCGATGGCAGCACGCAAGAAACGCTCGACCACTATTATTTCGCCGTCTCGATCAAAGACCAGAAGGTGTTTACCGACTTGGGGCCGAGCGCGTTCGACCGGTTGATGGGCCGGAACATTCTGGCCAAGTCCGTCGGCGAACTGGCGGCGCTGTATCATCCCTCGCTGAAACGCTTCGTCTCTTCGTCCGGCCGCACCGGCATCGCGTATTTGCTGGCCATTCAGGATGGCACCAAACACATCGTCCACACCCTCTCCAGGCGGGGCGCGCTCACAGACGTGGGCCGTACGAACATCCCCGGCGGCCTGCCCCTCTTGGGCCACGACGCCGACCCGGGAATGATCGCGCAGCAAACCCCGAACGGTCCGTGGGCCGACGCATGGGTGGCGAACGGCGTGGACGGCAAGTCGCTGCCCTTCGAGCTGACCGCCAGTTACAAACAGTGGGGCCACTTCGCCACCACGCCGCTCTGGAAACGCAGTTACCTCGGCCAACACTACGGTCTCGCCACCATTGATGTCTCCATCGGCAACCAGACCGTGCCGCTCATGGCCCAATGGCGGCGCGAGGATCGGCCGGCG
The DNA here is from genome assembly GCA_937976685.1 of uncultured Verrucomicrobiae bacterium. Classification (GTDB taxonomy): domain Bacteria; phylum Verrucomicrobiota; class Verrucomicrobiia; order Limisphaerales; family J093; genus JADJWF01. The sequence continues at coordinate 6,714 of CALJWR010000239.1, read as the reverse complement.
GATCGCACGGAGTACCTCGACTCGATCTACCACGGCACAACCCAGTTGAATCCCAACGGCAGCATTGGCCAGCAGGGCGGCTTTATCGCGTCGCTCCAACATCGCAACAAGCTGCTGGCTTTCACCTCGCCGTATCCCGAGTTGCGGTATCCGCACGACCGCAAGCTGCCGGACCGGATCACCAGCGTGCAGACCTCGATCGCGCTGCTTGATCTTCAGCCCAGGCCGACCTGGGAAATCTTCCGGGACGGTGAACGCGTCGAGCGCTGGCCCCGGAAGGCGCGCTTCGGCTAGAGCTTCACCCTCCAGGACGGGGTGACCTTCATCGGGATCATTGCTCTGCCCGGCGCGACCGACTTGGGCCGCGATGCCGAAATCACCTCAAACATTACGATCCCGATTGGAGCGGTGATTTCATGGTGAATTTTTCAGGGAGTGAAACGGACTTCGAGCCGGGCCCTCTCGGGCGCAGCTCTGTCAAGTGACGATCGATCGTAGTGATTGAGGCGTTGGGCACAAAACTGATCGTTGACTGCGCCTTCCGGAAAGCAGTAACAATGGCTAACCTGCTGCGCTTGGCCGCCTTGGCCTGCCCATTCTTGGGCGCTCGGCTGTCCTCGCGGAGAAGACAAGAACACGTTGGTTCATGAACACCCCCAACCCCTGCCGCCGGATTACCGGCTGTTACTGGCCGCTGGCCGCCGCGTTGCTGACCCTGCTTCTGCCGGCCTGCTCCACCACCCCGAAGATTCAAACCCAAGGCAGGGCGGGCGCCGATTACACGCGCTATCGAACCTTCGCGCTGATGCCGCTGTCCACGGCGGCGCCCGCAAACGATCCCGGATTGATGTTGCGGTTGGCGGAACCGGCTCGGCAGGCGGTAATCGAGGCGTTGTCGGCAAAGGGATTTCAAGCCACGGAACTCGGCCAAGCCGATTTCGCCGTCAACCTCCGCGGTGCCTCCTTGCCCCGAGTGGAGGTACAGGATTGGGGTTATACCCGCACCATTTACACCCGCCGCTATGGAAGCATTCCCGTTCGCGTGGGTGAAGTGGACGTGCGCACCTACGAGGAAAAGACCCTGACCTGCGAAATCTTCGACAACCAGTCACACGATCTGGTTTGGGTGGGATGGATGACCAAACGCACCACCGGCGGGCCGGTGAAGCCGGAAGCACTCAAGCAAGCGATCCAGGCGATTCTGGCGGAGTTTCCGCCCCCCGCTTCCAGCCCGGCGCGAACCCAATGAACCAGCGGGTCCTTGTCGCCATCACCGCCGTTCTGCGGAGCGTGCCCTGCCGCGCTTCCGTCCGGTTTGCCACGGGGGCTGCAACCGCTTGGCTGACAGGTTGCGCGCACCTCGGTCCCAGGACCGTGGCGGTGGATCGTTTCGACTACAGCACCGCGATCGCGGATTCGTGGAAACGTCAAACGCTGCTGAACATCGTCAAAACCCGCTACATGGATTTGCCGGTGTTTGTGGACGTCGAGTCCATTGTGGCCGGTTACGCGATGGAAACCGCGCTGACGACCCAGGGCAGCCTGCCCCAAACTGCGGTCGCGGGGGGCAATACGCTCACGCTGGGAGGCTCCGCCCGGTTCACCGACCGGCCCACGATCACTTACGTGCCGCTGACCGGGGAGAAATTCCTTCGCGGACTCGTTACGCCGATTGATCCCAAGAAGATTTTTTTTATGTTGCAGGCCGGTTACCCGGCGGATTTCCTACTGGCGCTCACCGTGGAGTCGCTCAACGGCGTGCGCAACCGTTCGGCGGTTGGCGGCGCGGTGCGAGAAGCCGACCCGGATTTCTCCCCCGCCTTGGAATTGATGCGTGAGGTGCAGGCGGCGGGCGGGGTGGGACTTTGGGGCGAGGAGGATAAGACCAACGGCGCGGCCACCATGTTGTTCTTCCGCGAGGATGACCTGCCGGCCGACATGGTGGCGAAGGTGGCGGAGATCCGGCGGTTGCTCCGGTTGCCGCCAGGCGCACGCCAGTTCCGGCTGACCTACTCGCCGGTGCGCGGCGCGGAAGGCGAGTTGGCCGTGAACAGCCGTTCCCTGCTGCAGATCATGATCGCGTTTGCCAGCTACCTGGACGCACCGGAAGCCCATCTCAAAGACCGCAGCGTGCTGCCGGCGTTTGAAAACGCCTCGCGGGAGCCCCGGCCGAACGGGGTGCGGATTCACAGCGGCAAGGAGCGACCCGCTGACGCGTTCGTCGCGGTGCGTTACCGCAACCACTGGTTCTGGATTGAGAACAGCGACTGGCAAACCAAGCGGGCGCTCACGGCGATCATGTTCTTCTTAACGCTCGCGGAAACCGGGGACTCCGGGAAACTGCCCTTGATCACGGTGCCCGCCCAATGACATGTGGTATTCCGCAACGTTGGTTTGCGGTGACCGGCGATCTGGTTGGCCTCCCCTGGCCGCAGAGCTGGGACCCGCAGCGGCTTGTGAAACGCCCGCGAATCCGCTCGACAATCGCGAAGGTGCTGGCGGCGCTGTCCGTGGTTTGGTTTGGGTTCCGGGCTTACGGCGCCGCCAGCCACGCGGGCGGCCCGCCCTCGCCGCGAGTAGTGACGAACGTGGTTGTGGTGACCAACACGGTAATCGTGACCGTGACCAACTATGTCGTCACGACCAACACCATCATCTACACGAACGGCCCGGTGGCCAAAGCGAAAAGGAAGTGGTGGAGGAAAGCTCCGGTGTCGGTCCCGCCTCCTGACTTGGACTGGGTACCCCCGGCGGACACGTTGGACTGGATTCAGCTCAAATCCGGCGAGTGGCTCCGGGGGCGCCTCAGGGGCATGCAGGAGCGGAAACTCGATTTCAACAGCGAGAAGTTGGACGCCCAAACCTTTGATTGGAAAGACATCCGACAGGTGCGCGTCTCCCGCTCCCTCGACGCCTTGTTCGCCGATGGTCAGAAAGTATCCGGTCCGGTCGTGATCACGCCAGACCAGGTGACGATGGGTGGCGCGACGCCGCAGGTCCGCCCCCGCGATCAACTTCAAAGCCTCACGCCGGGCGGCTCGAAAGAACGAAACTACTGGTCGGGAACGGCATCCGTCGGCTTGACCCTTCGCGCGGGGAACACAGAGCAGGTGGAGTATAACGCGCAGGCCCACCTCCAGCGCCGCACGCCAGCCACGCGCCTGAGCCTCGACTACCTCGGCAACGTCAGCAGCGTGGACGGCGTCGAGAGCGCCAATAATCACCGCATCAACAGCGAGTTCGATCTTTGGTTTTCGCGTCGCTTTTATCTGATCCTGCCGTTCGCCGAGTATTACAAGGACCCGTTTCAAAACCTGGCGCATCGCCTCACGCTCGGTGGCGGCGTCGGTTACGACCTAATTGACCGGCCGAATCTGAGTTGGAACGTCACCGCCGGTCCGGCCTACCAGCAGGTCTGGTTTGAATCCGCCCAGCCCGGCGAGCCAACCGAGAAACGCGTGGGGGCGCTCGCGTTTGGCAGCCGTTTCGACTGGGACATCACCCGCCGCATCGAGCTGATCTTGGGATACCGCGGCCAGTACACCAGCAAGCAAGTCGGCGAAACCACCCATCACGGGGTCGCGACTCTCTCGCTGGACCTGACCAAGCGGTTCGACCTGGACGTTTCCTTCATCTGGGATCGCATTGCCCAGCCGAAAGTCGGGGGGGGCGGCGTTCGACCCAAACCGGACGATTTTCGCCTTGTCCTCGGTGTGGGTGTGGACTTCTGAACCGGTCCCGCTGGAAGTCTCGAAACGGTCCGTCCTTGACGTGGACCTCTGACCGATGGGGTGACGTTTCAATCGCTGGTGGCGTGGCTTTATCCAGCCTGAAAGTCAGCGGTGTTCTCGACCTTTTTCGCCGGTGACTTGAAGCGGCGCTCGTCAGCCGCTTTCCGGGGGCCAAATGTTTGGTTAGTGAGCAGACGAGGGCCCAAAAACGCCGGGGTTTGCATGGCTTTGCCGGCTTGGCAGCGAGACACAATTAACTCCTCCGAGCCCGGCTTGCAGGGGCCAAATTGGTTGCGGGGTTGGATGTGAACCAACGACCTTCAAGTTTTGAGTCTAAGGCGGCACGAGTGATAGCCACCTCCTGATGCCCCAATCGTTGCGAGTGAGATCAGCGCTGTCGGGCTTATCTTCCTCCATCCGGGCGCAGGTTTTCGGCGGCAGCGGAACCGCGCAACCCATTGACTCGCGGGCCCTTGTCGCTGGCGGCCCAAGCGTCGGTGGTTCGCTTTTCCTAGCCGCCTGTCGGACTTGGCTCAAGGCGGCAGTCCGGTTCAGCGGTGATCAACAAGGCGCCGAGGGTCACCCGGGCCGACGGCGGCGGCGCGGGGCGCGCTTGAACCTGGAGCCCCCCCGCAGCCTGGCGACTCGGGAGGGGGCTGCGCCGAAGCTGATGCGGCAGGGCGGTTCTGTGGCGGCTTCGGGCGGGAGGAAGTAGCGCAGCGCTTCCCGGAGGCGCTGGGCGGGTTTGTCCTGACCGCCCCAGCGGCGGGCGGCGCTGGTTTGGGCGCAGGCGAGGGCCAAGGCGTGCAGGAGGCGGCCCGGCTCCAACCACGGGAAGAACAAGGGTCCCAGTTGGAGGAGCCGGTCGGCGGCCTTGGCGTTGGTCCATTCCAGGCTGCAGGCGTGCTCCAGGTTCAAGCCGCTGTTCTTCCGGACGTTGCCGCCTTCGTTTTCGATGGGGACCGCAGACCTCCCCCCGGGTGGGCCACGGCCAGGACGGTTTGCCGGTTCAGCGGCAAATCGGTGCGCCCGGCGAAGGGGGGCACTTCGCCGGCGGGGGAGGTTTCCTCCCACAGCCAGGCGTTGAGGGGGTGGGGCCGGCCCGCGCGGTCCACGCAGGCGAGGCCTGCGATCCAGCGGTGGAGCCGGCGGGCGGCGGCCGAGCCGGCGGCTCGCACCCGGGTTGGAGAAACTTCCCGAGACCCCGGCGATCGAATGGCTGACCCGACGCCCGGCCGACGATTATTCGAGGACCACTCGATAGAAGTTCGCCGCGCCGCCCGTGGCGGTGTCCGTGTAGGCCGTCTCAGTCGCGGTCGCCGTCACGCTGGCTGCCAGCGTGGTCCAGCCGGCCGGCAACGCGGGCGTTGTCTCGACGCGATAGTGCCGACCGGGCACGGATTCCCAAGCGATCCGAAAGCCTTCAGCGACAAAGCCGGCCGAAGTGATTCGCGGGGCCGGGGCCGGCTCACCACTGAAGAGGGCAATGCCGCCACCCGCTTCATCCAACACGATGAACGCCGTGCCCGCGGTCAGGGAACCGCCGAAGTCGCCCACGGCTCCGGTCAGGCCCGTGACCTTGTGCCAGGTGCGCCCGGCCACAGGGGCGCTGCCGCCTTGTCGCCAGAGCGCTTGCGCCGCCGCGAGCTGGTCCAACCCGATCCCGCCCAGCCGACCCAGGCCGTGCAGCAGCGCCGCCGACACCGCCGGCGAGACGGCGGCATCGCCGGCAAAGCCATCAGCGAAGATGGCCACGTCCGAGAGCCAGCCGCGCAGATTGCGGTCAAAGTACGTGCCCTCATCGCTGAGAATGCTGTCCCCCAGCACGACTGGAAACAGCGGCAGGGTATCCAGGGTCGGATCGTTCTGGCGGGCGTAGGTGGCCGCCCGGCCGTCAATAAACACCAGGTGCTGCGACAAACTGGCCCCCCCTCGGGCAACAGGACGAGCACGTGATGCCAGGCGTCGTCCAGCAGGACGGGGCCGGCGGTGTTGATGCCGCCACCGTTGACTGCGGTGCGAATGCGCCCGGCCGGCGAGGTCTCCAGCAGGCGGGTGTCCTAGCGCACGCCGTTGGGATTGGCCCCGCCGCCCCAGCTCACCAGCGTGGGATAGGGATTGCCCAGCCCACCCGGGAAGGGCAGCGCCCGCACCCAGACGGAAATCGTCCGCGCGCCCGTGCCCGGAATGCAAGAAAACGCCGTGCCCGAGCCGCCGCCGTCCGCCACGGCGCGATCATCCTCGCCATCCAGATTGCCTTCCGGGCCTTCGCCGCCAAGCGCGCCGCCGCCGGGCGCGCCCGGTGCGACGCGGTTTGCCGCTCCGTTGTGGAGCGAGAGGTGGTGGCCGTTGGGGCTGAAGTCGCGGCCATCGGTGTTCAGCGGCCAGTACGCTTGAAGTGCGGGCGCAAACTGCGGCGTCACCACCGCCAGGCTCAGGGTGGTCGTCACCGTGCCGCCACCGGGATGGCTCGCGGTGATTTGGTACTCGGTGGCCGGGGTGGCGACGGCGGGTGTGCCGGTGATGACGCCGGTCGCCGGGTTGAGCTTCAGCCCGGCCGGGAGGGGCGGCGTGACGGCGAACCCAACCGGCATGACGCCGGCGATAATCGGCGCGTTGGGCGCGACGGGCAAACCGACCGGGTACGCCGGCGCCGAAAGCGTGTAGCCTTCGATGCGCGAGGGCAGCACCTCCAGCGAGAGCGTAAACGTCGAGTCCGGCTGACCCGCGTAGCTGGCGGTGACGAAGTAATTGGCCCGCGGGGCCGGGACCATCGGCGTCCCACTGATCACCCCGGAGGCGGGATTCATCGTGAGCCCTGGCGGTAAGAGCGCCGGCGTGATGCTGAATCCGGCCGGCGTGCCGCCAAAGAGCGTCGGCACGAGCGGGGTCAGCGGCGCACCAACGCGCGCGGTCACGTTGGTCTCCGAGTAACCGGTAATGCCCGGGAGATCCACCCGCAGTTCGAGCGTCGTGTACCCCA
>CALJWR010000238.1 GCA_937976685.1 uncultured Verrucomicrobiae bacterium | reverse complement strand
GCCGCCAGCAGGGTTTCGAAGTGGGGTGGCTCCTCCTCGCGGGCCACGGTGGTGATTTCGATGTGTTTGAATCCGGCGGCTTCGAGCCAGTGTTGGAGGTCGCTCTCCGCGAAGCCCAGCCAGCGGTCTCCGTAAAGCTCGCGCGCCCGGGTGAAGTCGTGTTTGCGAAGGTCGAGCACCATGATCTGGCCGCCGGGTTTCAGGATCCGATGCGCGGCCACGAGAGCCTTGGAGGGATCGGTGGCATGGTGAAGCGCCTGACTCAGAATCACCAAGTCCACCGAGGCCGCGTCAATCGGTGGCTGCTGCAGGTCGCCGAGACGGAATTCGAGATTCTTCAGGCCGGCCTTGCGCGCCTTCGCCGCGCCGAACTCAACGATTTTTTCCGAGTTGTCCACCGCAATGACCTTTTTGCAGCGGAGTGCCAGCAGTTCGCTCAGCAGTCCCTCGCCCGATCCCAGGTCCGCGACTGTCAGCGGGGGCAGCAGGCGCAGGAGCAACTGACCGAACGCCTGCCACGAGCGTCCAGGCCCGTAACTGCGATCAAAACGGCCGGCAACCTGGTTGAACAGCAGGCGTTCGCGATGCGCCCGCAAGTCAAGAATCCGCCTGAGATTGATGCGGTCAGCCCCGTGTTCCGGCAATTCGCCCGCCCCCTGCACGGCGGCGGTGAAGACGTCGTTCGCGCCCGGCTGACCGCCCTTCACGAGCCGGTAATAGCTGCGCTTGCCCTCGCGCCGCGACGCCACCAGCCCGGCCTCCGCCAGCAGCCCGAGATGGGTGGAGATCCGTGACTGGCCCAGTCCGGTGATCTGCTGGAGCTCGTTGACTGACAGCTCGTGGCCGTCGAGCAGGGCGGCGATACGCAGGCGCGTTGGATCGGCCAGGGCGCGCAAGGTTTTCAGCATGGCGGACATGATTTTTTGGGGGTGCGACCCGGCGGGCCGGAGCGGCTTGGGAATTCCCGGGTTGACGCGCCGCGCAGGGGTTATATCTTCCCATCGCGATACGTCAATATGTCCGCGAACCCCGCGGGCGCCGGCAGCCGCCATCTATGAGCAAACGCTACATCTTCTCGTCCGAGTCCGTTGGGGAAGGCCATCCGGACAAGGTTTGCGATACCATCTCCGACTACGTGCTGGACGCTTGTTTCAGGGAGGACAAGTTCGGCCGCGTGGCCTGCGAGTGTTTCGTGAAGTCCAACCTCGTCGTCGTCTGCGGCGAGATCACCACCAAGGCGAAGCTGGATTACGCGGCCATCGCCCGCCAGGCGATCCGCGACATCGGCTACGTCAACGACGACGATGTCTTTCATGCGGACAAGGTGTTCGTGAACGTTTATGTCACCACCCAGTCGCCCGACATCGCCCAGGGAGTGGACGCGCGCAAGGCCAAGGGTAAGAAGACGGCGAAACAGGGCGCGGGTGACCAAGGCCTGATGTTTGGCTACGCCTGCGACGAAACGCCCGAGTTGATGCCCGCACCCATCATGTTCGCCCACCGGCTGGGGCGGGAACTGACGCGCATTCGCAAGACCGGCAAGGTCCCCTGGCTGCGGCCCGACGCGAAGTCGCAGGTCTCGGTGATTTACGAGGACGACAGGCCGGTCGCGATCTCGAACGTGGTCATCTCGACCCAGCACACCGCCGACGTGGAGCACGCCGAGATCGAAAAGTTCTGCATCGAGCACGTCATCAAGAAGGTGCTGCCCAAGGAGCTGCTGACCGATCGGACGCAGTACCTGGTCAACCCCACCGGCCGCTTCGTGGTTGGCGGTCCGCAGGGCGACTCCGGTCTGACCGGCCGGAAAATCATCGTGGACACCTATGGCGGCATGGGCCGACACGGTGGCGGCGCGTTTTCCGGCAAGGATCCGACCAAGGTGGATCGCAGCGCCGCCTACATGGGCCGCTGGGTGGCCAAAAACGTGGTTGCCGCCGGCCTGGCGTCGCGGTGCGAACTGCAGTTTGCGTACGCGATCGGCCACCCCGAACCCGTCAGCGTTCATCTCGAAACCTTCGGCACGGCGAAAGCGCCCGAGGACAAAATCGTCCGGGCGGTCAACCGCGTCTTTAGTTTCCAGCCGGCCGACATCATCGAACAGCTCGACTTGCGCCGTCCCATCTACGCGAAGACCACCAACTACGGCCACTTCGGCAAGAGTGATCCCGACCTGACTTGGGAGAGGACGGACAAGGTGGCGGCGCTCAAGGCCGCAATGAAGTAGCCCGGTTTCGCATCCAGCATTTCCAGCCCTGCCATCAAACCATGCCTACCATCAAACTACCGCCCTCGCGTTCCAACCTCACCCGCTCGCTGCCCAAGGCCGGCACCGTCCGGAATGGCAACGGCAAAGCGCGACTTAAACCCAAAGTGAGCGCCCCCGACTACAAGGTCCGCGACCTCTCCCTCGCCGACTGGGGCCGCAAAACCATCCAGGTGTCCGAGCACGAAATGCCCGGCCTCATGGCTATCCGCGCCAAGTACGGCCCGCAGAAGCCCCTCAAGGGCGTCCGCGTCACCGGCTCGCTACACATGACCATCGAGACGGCCATCCTCATCGAAACCCTCCAGACCCTCGGCGCCTCCGTGCGCTGGGCGAGCTGCAATATCTTCTCCACCCAGGACCACGCGGCCGCCGCCGTGGCCGCCGCCGGCACGCCCGTCTTCGCCTGGAAGGGCGAGACGCTCGAAGAATACTGGGACTGCACGCTCGACGCCCTGACGCATCCGGGCATGAAAGGCCCACAACTCGTGGTGGACGACGGCGGCGACGCCACCCTCCTGCTCCACAAAGGTTCCGAAATGGAACAGGGCAGCGACTGGGTGAACACCCCAAGCAGCAGCCACGAAGAACAGATCATCAAGAACCTTCTGAAGAAGTGCGCCAAGACGCGCCCCGGCTGGTTCAGCGAGGCCGTCAAAGACTGGAAAGGGGTCTCCGAGGAAACCACCACCGGCGTCCATCGCCTTTACCAGATGCTCGAGGCCGGCAAGCTCCTCGTCCCCGCCATCAACGTCAACGACTCCGTCACCAAGTCCAAATTCGACAACCTCTACGGCTGCCGCGAGTCCCTGGCCGACGGCATCAAGCGCGCCACCGATGTCATGGTCGCCGGCAAGGTTGCGGTCGTGTGCGGCTATGGCGACGTCGGCAAGGGCAGCGCCCACAGCCTGCGCGGCTTCGGCGCCCGCGTCATCGTCACCGAGATTGACCCCATCAACGCCCTTCAGGCCGCAATGGAAGGCTTCGAAGTCACGACCATCGAGGACACCCTCGGCGAGGCCGACATCTACGTCACTGCCACCGGCAACCGCGACGTCATCACGCTGGAGCAAATGCAGCGGATGAAGGACCAAGCCATCGTTTGCAACATCGGCCACTTCGACAACGAGATTCAGATGGACCGCCTCAACGCCGCCAGGGGCGTGAAGCGGCTCAACATCAAGCCGCAGGTGGACAAATACACCTTCGCCGGCGGCCACAGCATCTACATCCTCGCCGAAGGCCGGCTGGTGAATCTCGGCTGCGCCACCGGCCATCCGAGCTTCGTGATGAGCAACAGCTTCACCAACCAGTGCCTCGCGCAGATGGACCTCTGGGCCAACCGTGAGACGAACAAGATTGGCGTGTATCGCCTGCCCAAGAAGCTCGACGAAGAAGTCGCCCGCCTGCACTTGGAGAAGATCGGCGTGAAGCTGACCAAGCTGACCAAGGCCCAGGCCGACTACATTGGCGTTCCCGTCGAAGGCCCCTACAAGCCGGAGCACTACCGGTATTGATCGCAGCCCCCTCTCTAAACGCATGAGGCGAACGGGCAGCCGTTCGCCTCTTTTCTTGTCGCCGGTCCGCCGCTGGACGCTTGAATCCTTCGGCGATTCCGCCGGCGGCCGCCCGACGAGGGCTGGCAGCACCGGCCAAATATCATGCATGGTTCGTCGGAAGGCTTGCTGAGCCAGATCCCCATCGCCTCAACTCAGCCGGTCGGCAGTGCGAGCGCTTTCCCTCCGCCGCACGGAGGGACGCCGGTCCCGAGACCAACGAGACGGAGGGTGCCCGCGTTTCAACGCACCCGCCGGCCGACGACAAAAGCGTTGAACATCGCGAAGCGCAGCGGGGTCGCGTTGAGGCAGAAGTCCACCAGCCGGTTGACGTAGCGATCCGTGCATTCCACCCGCTCGATCTCGCAGCCGGCCCGACGGAGAAAGAAGGCGATCTCGAGACTGTTCGTGGCCACGATGGCGTCATCGTCCGGCTGAAACGGTTCCCGCACGATCGGCGCCATGCGGTCGAATCGCACCTGATCCGGCGCACTGCCCATCTGCCGGCGCTTGGTGACCAGCCGCCGCCAGTTCCGCCACTTGTTTGCGACGCCGCGCATCTTTGGATGGTAGTCGCGGAAGCCGAAAACGCGCAGGAAGTTGGGGCTCGAGACGAGCACCCGGCCGCCAGGTTCGGCCACCCGTACGAGTTCACTGAGGAAGGCCTCCGGCTCTTCGACGTGCTCGAGCACATTCAACGCTCCGACGCTGGCAAAATGCTGACCCGGGAACGGCAGGTGCCGCCCATCGTACAACACGCAGTCCAGCCCGGATTCTCTCGCCCGTGCGACGTTGGGTTCCGAGACCTCCACGCCATGCGCCGCGAATCCCGCCTCCTTGAGCCGCCGCACGACCTGACCGACGCCACAGCCCACGTCGAGGACGCGCGCGCCGGGACGCGCCGGCCTCAGCGTGTCGGTGTACTTGGCGTAAAAGCCCTCGTCCCAGTTCGTGAGAAACTCGGCGTACGCCTCATTGTGGCGGTAATAGGATTCCTGGTGGCCCATGATCAGTCGCTGGTGCGGGACAAAAGGAGGGCGCAATTCCACGCCAGAAACTCGCGCAACACGGGCACGCGCAGCAGCGCGGCCAGCTCGGGGTAGTAGCGAGGCGCCATGGCCTTGAGGTGGAGCCCGGCTTGGGCGCGCAAGAGCCGGAGCGTCCGGCCGATGTGCGTGACAAAGAGATTCTCGCCCGGTTGAAGCTGGCGCGGCCGCCGACGCACGCGGTCGAAGAGCCACGGACCCAGTCGCGGCCCCAGATAATGAAACGGCGAGAAGTCGTGTCCGCCCCAGGGCGAAAGCCAGTTGGTCCAGCTCAGATAGACGTGGCCCCCCGGCGTGACCAGCCCGGCCAACGCCGCCAGCAAAGCCTCCGGCTGCCGCAGATGTTCGAGGACGTTCGAGCAGATGACCAGCTCATGCCGGCCGAGGATGGCGGGATTCTCGCGCTCCAGGTTGATCGCGCGGAACCGACTGCGTGGCGCGTCGGCAGGCAACCAGTCGTGCTCGTCAGCAAAAGTGACCACGCAGCCGCGGTGGGCCAGTTCGAGGCCGAAGGTGCCGTCGCCACAACCCAGATCGAGCGCGGTGAGGCCTGGACGCAGAACCACCCCCTTCGCCTCGATCCAACGCATCGCGTCCAGCGCCTGCAGCCGGTAGAATTCGCGATCCGGGCCGTGGCGCAGATGGTGCCGGATGAGCCGATGGAGAATCACAGGACTGGGGCGACAACCCGCGCGTGGTGACCACCCACGCCCGGCCACCGCCGGCGCTAGCTCAACCCCGCTGCCACCTTGGCGCGCGCGAGCACCTGCGACGCCAGCGCGCGGGCCCGCTGGGCGCCGTCGCGCAGCACCGCGTGGACATGGTCGAGATTCGCCACCAGTTCCGCGCGCTTTTGCCGGGCTGTCGCGAAATAGCTCCAGTAGTGCTCGAACAGGGCCTTCTTCAGGTCGCCGTAGCCCAAGCCGCCCGCCCGCAGGCGATTCTCAAAGTCGGACGCCACGTCGGCCGGCGCGACGAGCTTGAGCAGTTGGATCGCCAAGTTTTGGTCGGCGTCGGGCTTGGGTTCCTGCGGCGTCCGACTGTCCATCTTGATGGCCATGATTTTCTTCCGCAGCGCCTTTTCGTCGCCGAAGATTTCAATCGTGTTGCCGTAGCTCTTGCTCATCTTCTCGCCGTCCAAGCCCGGGACTTTGGCCGTCTCGGCACGAATCAGGGGCTCGGGGATGACGAATGTTTCCCCGTAGGTCTCGTTGAACTTGATGGCAATGTCGCGGGTGACCTCCACGTGCTGCTTCTGGTCCTGCCCCACGGGCACGATGTTCGAGTCGTAGATCAGGATGTCGGCCGCCATCAGCACCGGGTAGGCGAAGAGACCGTGGTTGACAGGGATGCCCTTGGCGATCTTGTCCTTGTACGAATGGCAGCGCTCCAGCAGCCCCATCGGGGTGACCGTGGTCAGCAGCCAGGTCAACTCCGTGACCTCAGGCACGTCGGATTGTTTGAAAAAGACGGTGCGCTTCGGGTCCAGGCCGCAGGCGAGGAAGTCCAGGGCCACGTCGAGCGTGTTGCGCCGCCGCTCGTCCGCATCGAAGAGCGACGTCATCGAGTGGTAATCGGCGATGAAGTAGAACGCCTCGCCGCGCTCCTGCAACTCCAGGGCCGGCCGCATCATGCCGAAATAGTTCCCCAGGTGGAGCGCGCCCGAGGGCTGGATGCCTGACAAGATTCGCATCCGTCCACGCTAGCAAGCACGCGGTGACCGGGCAACCTCCGGACCGGTCGTGGTGGCGCCGTCAGGAGTCGGCCCGCGGCTCAGCACCGCGCCCGCAATGGCGATCAAGGCCAGATAGTAGGTCGGCAGGATCCACGCGTTCCAGGCGCGGTAGCGCAGGAACTCGTTGAACGAGATCAGCGTATCGGAAAAGACCAGCAGACCGATGCCTCCGACGAACAGCCACTTCGACAGCGGCCCTTGCCGTAGTCCCGCCGCCGCGGCCAGCGAGACACAGGAAACGACTCCGTAGGTGATCACCGCGACCCCCAGCGCCGGCTCAGGCACGTGCCGGCCGAGCTGCCACACGGCGTAGCCAAGAAAGGCCGCCAGCGCGACGACCAGCGTCGGCCGGTGCAGTCGTCCATGGCGCAACGCATACGTCAGGTAACCGAGATGCGAGGCCAGATACGCCGCTATCCCGCCGATGAACCAGCTCACCCGTCCAGCTCGCCGGGACAGCAACACATCGCCCAAGGCCGCAAAGGCGAAGGCCAACAGCACGGGCGCGATCTCCCCCCACCGTCGCCGGTCGTCGGGCCGATGAGCCATGAGCGCCGCGGCGCAGACGACCGGAACGGCAAGTTTCCAGACCAGATCAGCGGTCCGCAGGGCGAGGACCGACGCTCCCGCCGCCGCGAGCAGGGCCACGAGCGGACCCACGGCGTTACGCAAAGGCGAATGCTCCATACCCGACTACGCGCTGGCGCGGTCCGGCGGTGTCCCCGGAGTTTCGCAGATCCAACAGGTGGCAACGCCAGCCCCGGGCGCGGGCCACCCGCAGCAGGCCGCGGATGGGCCGGCAGCCACACGCGTCCTCGCACCCCAGTTCCTCCCCACGCAGGGCAACGATCCGATCCGCAGTGTGCGCATCGAGTTCACCTGCGGTGCGATAATCGTGGAAGTGGCTGAGGTCCGAGCTGACGACGATCAGCGTTCCAGGCTCGTTCCACACCGCCTCCATCGCGCCCGCGATCTGGTCGTCCGCCGCGCGCCCCACCAGCAGCGGGACGAGGGCGAACTCCTCCAGCACCGTCTGCAGGAACGGCAGATGCACTTCCAGCGAGTGCTCTGGCGCGTGCGCCCGGTCGTCCACGTCCACCCCGGGCAGCCGGCGCAGAGCGCTCACGGCCGCCACATCTACGGGTACGCGGCCCAACGGCGTGGCAAACGCCACCGCGCTGCTGAGGGCGATCCCCGGCACTTCGGCGTAGTGGGCTGGCCCCAGCAGGGCCACGCGGTGGATGGTTTTCCGCCCGGCAGCGACCACCGCGTAGGCCGTGCCCGCCACCGGGCCGGAATACAGGTAGCCGGCATGAGGCGCGATAATCGCCTTGGGTGCGGGTCCCGGCGAAAAGGGCGCGAGACGGAGGAATTCCTCGATTTCGCGACGCAGCTCGTCCGGCGGGTCCGGATAGAAACGCCCGGCATGCGCGGCGGGCCGCGTGAATCTGGCGCCGGACGACGGTTCCGCTTGACCGCGAGTGAACGTGTTCATGCGTGCCCGCGCTCGCTGCCGGCCGGAGCAGTCGCTGCCGTCGCGGCCAGCTTTTCTTCGTTCGTGGAGGGAAGGCGCCAGATTCCCGGAATCGGGCGCCCGCACCGGTGACACGCACCGTGGTCGGTCAGCCGATTGGCGCTCACGCGAAAGCTGTGGCGTTCGACCAGCGTCTCGCCGCACCCGGGGCAGCGCGTGTCCTCCCACGGCACCACCTGGCCCGGCAGATTGCCGGCATAGACGAATCGCAACCCGGCTTCGACGCCAAATTCGACCGCCCGCAAGAGGTCGCTCGCCCGAGTCGCCGCCGGCTCGGTCAGCTTGTAGTCGGGATGAAACGCTGTGACATGCCACGGAATGTTCGGATTCACGGATGCGATGAACTCAGTCAGGCCTCTCAACTCGGCGTCCTCGTCATTGAATCCCGGCACCAACAGCGTGACCACCTCCACCCAGATACCCCGATCGTGCAGCGCCCGGATCGTTTCTTTCACGGTGCCGAGCCGTCCGCCGAGCGCCCGATAACCCGCCTCGGTGAAGCACTTGAGGTCCACCTTGCACGCCGCCAGCCAGGGCGCGAGAAAGTCGAGCGCCTCGGAGGTGGCATTGCCGTTGGAGACGAAGCCGCATAAAAGCCCCGCCGGCCGGGCGCGCTCGAAGACCGCCGCCGCCCACTCAGCGGTGATCAATGGTTCGTTGTAGCTGGACACCACCATTCGCGCCCCGTGCCGGCGTGCGGTGGCCACGAGTTGGTCGGGCGTGACGGTCTGAAACCGGGTCACCGCCGCCGGATCGCGGAGCGCTTGACTGGTCAGCCAGTTCTGACAGTAGGCGCAGTGGAAGTCGCAACCCAACATGCCGAAAGTCAGCGCTGCGCTGCCGGGAAGGACGTGGAAGAACGGCTTTTTCTCGATCGGATCGCAAGCCACGCCGGCGGCGTAACCGAAGGGAACTCGTAACGAACCGCCGGCGTTGAATCGCACCTTGCAAATGCCCCAGCGCCCCTCAGCCAGACGGCAACGGTGGCCACAGGCCAGGCAGCGCAAAAACTCCCCCTCCTGGCGCCACAGCTTGCCGGGCGCGGTGTGGCAATCCAGCGCCACGGCGAGCGGCAGGCGATCAGCCGTTGACGGATGCTTGCCCTGAGGCGCCGTGTTCATGGCTTTGGCAGGGCTGGTGGCCCTGAAGTAGGACAAGGGAAGATAGCCACAGGCGGCGCCCGCCGCCAAGCGGAAGTCCCTCAGCCGCTCTGCGGTGCCATCTCTGAAGCTCAAAATCGCTCCACCAGTTTTTCAATCAGGAAGCTGCTCTCCCGCAGCGCCTGACCGCAAAACGGACCGAACCAGTCCGCGACGCGGGCGAATTCTCGCTCAAAACCGGCCGGTCCCTCGCGTTCGATGAGTTCGGCGCTGCGCCGCAAGGAGTCCACGTATTCGCGCAGCAGCGCGCGGCGCTCGGGCGACGCGCAGATGATGCTGCCATACATCGCCCCATCCTGCGCGAACAAGCGGCCAATCATCCCCAGTTCCAAGCGGTAAATCGGGCTGGAGAACTCCAGCGTGCGGTTGAGGTTCACATTGCGGTCGGCGAGGAACTTCCCGAACGCGAATGTGGCGAAGTGCCGCACCCCTTGCACGAGATCCATCAATTCGTCGTGTTCCTCCGGACTGATTGAGAGCACGATGTTTCCCCAGTCCGCGAGCTGATCCAGGACCCACTGGCACGCGAGCGGATCACGGCCGGGCGTGGCGACGACCACCTGTTGATCCATCGTGCTGCTCGACGGTCCGAACAGCGGATGCAGCCCCACCACTGGGCCCGGATGGGCTTCGAGCATTGCCTTTACCGGCGCCACCTTGAGGCTGGTCAGATCGGCGAGAACGCACTCCCGCGACAGCAGCGGAGCCAGTCGGTGAATGACCTCGGCGGTCCGCACGATCGGCACCGTCACCAGCGCCAGCGCCGCGCCCGCGCAAATTCGGCCGGCCTCGGGCCAGTCATGGGTCTCGATCACGCGCACCGCGTAGCCCGACTCCGAAAACCACCGGGCGAAGTAACCGCCCATCCGGCCGCGCCCCCCGACGATCACCACTGTCGCGCCCGGCCGGACGCCGGTCTTGGCCACGTGCGCCGTCTGACGGACCCGCGACTGCCGGATGATGCACCGGTACAGCTCCTCGACGAAATCGGGATCGAGCCCGACCCGCACGGCCTGATCCCGGCGCTGGGAAATCAGGTTTTCTTCCCGCGCGGCGTGATACACGGGCAAATGCGCGGCCCGTTTCAGCGCGACGACCTCCTGCACCTTCGCCGCCCGGCGGGCCAGGAGCTCGACGATTTGCTGGTCCAGCGCGTCAATGTCCCCGCGCAGGGTTTCGAGACCCGGCGGACCGTGGGTTGAATCGGCGTTCATGCGCGGGGAGCATTCCCCATCAACCGCCGATTGCCAACAACGGGGCAGCGGGGCCGTGGGCCGGCTCTCCGAGGGAAGCTTTTCCGAGAAGGCGAGTTCTCGAACCACATCTTCAAGCATCCCGCCACCGCACCGGTTGGGTTTTCTGCCCTCTCCTCCGATTGGACGACAACGATCCCGGCTGAAGCGACCCGCCTGCGGGCCCCTCCTCTCGCTGAATCATGAGTGGGAAAGGAAAGGCCGTTGCCAGCCGACCGTGGGCGATTCCGAGCGAAGACCGGATGGCGGAGCGGCAGGTGGGCGGGCCCGACGGGAAAAAAGCCAACCGGCCCGCGGCGGGGCAGATTACCCGACCTCCTCGCCCAGCTCGACATTCCAGTAGGCGATGTCGAGGAAGTGCTTCCAGCTATCGTGGTAGGGCAGACCGATCTGCACCTGCACAAATGGGCGCCACTTGGGCCGTTTGGGCCGGCGAATGAGCTTCATGCCGGCCTCCTCGGGCGTGCGGTTGGCCTTGCGGGTATTGCAGGCCACACAGGAGCAGACGATGTTTTCCCAGCTCGTCGGACCGCCCCGGTCGCGTGGAATCACGTGGTCGAGGTTGAGGTCCTTCCGCTCGAAGACGTGTCCGCAGTACTGACACGTGTTGCGATCCCGCTCGAAGATGTTGTGCCGGGTGAACTTGACCTCCTTCTTTGGAAGCCGGTCGAACATGAGCAGCAGGATCACCCGGGGCACGCGAATCCGGAATGACACGGTGTGAATGGACTCCGGGTGCGGCTCCGCTTGGGAAAGGTCCCGCCACTGGGAGAAGTTGAACGTCTGAAACGCGCCGTCCTCGGCGCTGGCGACAACCTGGGCGTGACCCTCAAAAAGCAGTGCCAGCGCCCGGCGGACCGTGCAGACATTGACGGCCTGCCAGAGGCGGTTGAGCACCAGCACGTGTTGGTTGAGGTAAGTACCCATACCGATTCCCACCGTCTGATGGCACGCTACCACCCGCAAAAAACCTGTGTCAACGGGGTGGCCCGTCAGCCACCGGCGGCTGGGCTTCGTCCCCTGGACGGCCACGCTCTTCGACGGGACGGACCGTCCCCGCGCTTGCCGTTGCGAGTTGCCCGGCGCACCTTGCGGCATGGAGCTGAAAGACTGGGTTGCCTTGGTGGTGGCCGTCGCCGTCGTCGCCGGATTCGTGATGCTGCAGCGGTCTGGCTTGGTGGCTGCGGCCGAGGCGCGGGAACTCCTGCGGCAAGGGGCGAAGGTGTTCGACGTGCGCAGCCCCCAGGAGTTTGCCGCGCGTCACCTGCCCGGCGTCACGAATCTTCCGCTGGATGATCTGCCATCCCGAATTGCCCGTGAGGTGCCGGACAAGAGCGCTCCCCTGCTGCTGCACTGTCAGAGCGGCGCGCGCAGCGGGTCCGCAGTCCGGCTGCTCCGGCAACAGGGTTACACGCGCGTGTTCAACCTCGGGTCGCTGGCCCGCGCGGAAGCGATTCTGACCACTACGCCCAAACAGTAGGTCCCTTCCACGGATACTTCTCCCTCACCGCTCCGCCCTCGCCGTCGGTCAGGGGACGCGGCGGATCCGGAAAAACGTCCCGCCGGTTCCCAAGGGGACTTCGTAATCAATCGCGTCTCCCCGCGTGTTCAGCGGACCGGCCAGCCGCGTCCACTGCGCCAGGTCGCTCGTGGCCTCGACCCAATACAAGTATTCCGGCACTGCCGCCCACGTCAGTCGCAAGCCGCCTTCACCCGCCGGGGCCAATCGCACCACGAACGGTGGCGCGTTCGGACTCCGGAAGACCATCAGCAGCGGCAGGTGATCCGAGGCCGTTCGGTCGTCTTCCCGGCGGACTTCCGGCGGCAGCGTGTTCAAGGTCGCGGTGCGGAACACCTGGCTGCGCACGATGTTGGTGGCGAGGAAGGTTCCCGGAAGGACGTAGTCATAGCGAACGCTCAGGCTGGCGAGCCGCGAGGACCAGGTGCGGTCGTCGCCGTTGGCGGGGTTGGTGGGCGTTGTCAGTTTGAGTCCGGTCGCGGTGTTCACGAGCCGTTGCACCGCCTGCCGGCTCTTGGCACTGGGACGGCCGATGTCCTCATTCAGGTCGCCGGTCAAAACGTAAGGCCGCGCGCCGCGGCTGGGCAGAAAGGTTTTGACAAAAAAGTTCGAAATCGCGCCGGCCTCGGCTGAGCGGCGTTCGAAGTCTTCGGTGGCGGTGCTGCCTGCCTTGAGGTGAGTGGTGAAGACGTGCAGCGGCGCGGGAAACTCCGGCGCGGCGATCTCCGCCTCGAACAAATCGCGCGCAAAGCGGGCGGAGGAACCGAATTCAGACAGCGACGCGCCATCCAGCCAGCTCGTCGAGCGCACGATGGGATGACGGCTGAGAATAACGCTGCGCGTGTAGCCGTCGGTCCCGGAGTTGCGCGCGAGGAAATAGCCCGGCAGGTAGCGTTCGACGAAGCGATCCATCTGCCCGGATTGCTCGAAGGGAATCTCCTGCAGCGTTAGCACATCCGGCTTGAGGTAGGAGACGATCCGCCCGATCGCCTGCACCTGCGGCGCGTTGGTGCTCCAGTCCGTCGCGCCGTTGCCGCCCACGTTCCAGTTCAGCAGCACCAGCGCCCGCGCCGCCGGCGCCGCGAGCGCCAGCAGCACGGGCAGACCGGACCACCACCAGCATCTGGCCGCTCTTGCCCTCATCGTTGGCGATGATAGTCCGGCCGGCCGTACTTGTCGCGGACCAGACGCGCGGCTTCGGCTGTGACCCCGGCTGGCAGGCGCCAGAGCTCCCACCGAAGGCCCCAGTCCTGCGCGGCCACGGCGAGCACGGCGCCTTCCCAGACGGTCCGATCGAGAGCGCCGGTCGGCGGTTGCACGGAGCCCTGGATCAGCAGGCCGGACTTCGTGCGACGCTGGGCGGCACCAGCGATCTTCGCGTCGCGCCAGAGGACATCGTTCACTTCCGCGCCCGCGAAACACGCCCCCGCGCCGTGCCGCGGCGCCGCTGCCAGTTCGGTCGCGAGGCCAAGCCGGCGGAAGGTGCGGTGCAGCCAGGCGTGCAGTCGCTCGTAGCTGTCCCGGGCGCGGAGGTCGTACCAGGGGTGCTCCCGCGGAAACACCAAGGTGTACGTCCAATCGCCATCGTGCGGGACCAGGCCGCCGCCGGTGGGCCGGCGCAGCAACGGACGCAGGGGCGTGAGCGTGGCCACGTGGTCATAGCGCTGGGAGTAACCAAAGGTCGCGGCCGGCTGACTCCAACCGTAAAAGCGCAACACCGGTCGGCCGTGCTGCGGCGCCGCGGCGAGCAGCGCCTCATCCAGCGCCATGTTGAAAGCAGGTGCGCCCGGTGCCGCGCGCACCCACCACCATTGCCCGCTGTCGCCGGGCAACGGAGCCAGGGGTGCGGGCGGAGCGGGGATGGCCGCTTCGGCCGACGGCGGGACACGATTGGCCTGGTGCCCTGTCACCCCTTGAGGCCCCGCCGGGGACAGAGCGACCGAATTTCACAACCTTCGCAATCGGGCTTGCGAGCGGAGCAACGCCGGCGGCCGTGCCAGATCAGCCAGTGGCTGAACCACGTCCAGTCTTCGCGCGGCACCAGCGCCATCAGGTCCCGCTCGATCTTCTCGGGCTGTTTCTCCCGGGTCAGGCCGAGGCGCTGGCTGAGACGGGCGACGTGGGTGTCCACGACCACGCCTTCGTTGAGTCCGAACGCGTTGCCCAGCACCACATTGGCGGTCTTGCGACCGACGCCGTCGAGGGCGACCAGCTCCTCAAGAGAGCGGGGCACTTCGCCGCCATGCCGCGCGAGCAACTGCTGACAGCAGGCGCGAATTGCGCGCGCTTTGTTCCGAAAGAAACCCAGGCTCGCGATGTCGCGTTCGAGCACGGCCGCATCAGCCCGGGCATAGTCCGCCGCCGACCGGTACTTGCGAAACAGGTCGGCCGTCACGCGGTTGACCATCTTGTCCGTGCATTGCGCCGAGAGGATCGTGGCGATCAATAGTTCGAGCGGATTGGCGAAGTTCAGCTCGCAGTGCGCCGCCGGATAGGTCCGGCGCAGCCCCGCGATGATCGCGCGGACCCGCTCGCTCAAGGCGGCTTTGGTTTCCCTGGGCACGACCGCTTGTGGGTGGTGGTCTCCTAACAGTGCGTCCACAGCGACACCGCCGCCCGCGCGGAATCCACGGCGGTCGGTTCGCCGGCCAGCGCCAAAACGCTCCTCAGCGTGTGATGAGCCGGCGGTGCTTCTCGAACGCGCCACGCAGGCTGGCCGACAGCTCGTCCTGCAACGCTTGGAGTTCCGCGTACAATTTGACTGCTGCCTTGTCGGGAGTGGCTCGTTCCTTCGCGTTGAGCGTCACGTATTCGTCGCAGATGTCCTCGATGCGGGCCTTCTCGCCGGCCTGCCGCCGCCAGCACCACAGGGCCTGAAGCGCGGCACCGTAGGCCGCGCCCTCGGCGACCTTCAGCGTCACCACTTCGGCGTTGAAGATGTCCGCCATGATCTGCCGCCAGAGTTTCGAATTGGCGCCGCCGCCGGTCGCGCGCACCTGCCGGGCCTTCACGCCGAGTTCCGCCAGCCGGCGCAGGCCGTAGTTCATGCCCAGCGTGACGCCTTCCATCGAGGACCGGGCAAAGTGGCCGGCGGTGAAGGTCTTCGGGCGGACGCCGAAATACACGCCCGTCCCCGCCGGGACGTTTGGGGTGCGCTCGCCCTCAAGGTACGGCAGCAACAGGAGGCCGTCCGATCCGGGCGGGGCCTTGGCGGCGGCGACATCGAATTCCCGGAAGTCCATGCCGAAATCCAGGCGCACCATCTCGGTGGCCACCGTGACGTTCATGGTGCAAAGCAGCGGCAGCCAGCGGTTGGTGGAGTCGCAGAAGGCGGCGATCTCGCCGCGTGGGTCCACGACGGGCTGGTCGCAGCAGGCGTAGATGGTGCCGCTGGTGCCGAAGCTGGCGGTGATCACGCCGGGTCGCACGTTACCTGTGCCAATGGCGCCCATCATGTTGTCGCCGCCGCCGGCGCTGACCAGCACGTCGGTGTTCAGCCCGAGCGCCTTCGCCGTGGCCGGCTGCAGCGTGCCCGCCGGCAGGTCACTGGCCTGCAACGGCGGCAGCTTGCCCGCGAGGTCGGCGTCAATGGCGTCGAGCACGGGCTTGGCCCAGGTGCGAGTGCGCACGTCCAAGAGGGCCGTGCCGCTGGCGTCGCCGTACTCCATCGCCGCCCGGCCGGTGAGCCACCAGTTGAGAAAGTCGTGCGGCAGGAGGATGGTGGCCAGGCGCGCGAAGTTCCTCGGCTCGTGTTTCTTCAACCACAGGATCTTCGAGGCCGTGAAACCCGGCAGCACGGCGTTGCCCATCAGTTGAATCGTGGCGTCCACGCCGCCGACCGAGCGCATGATCTCGTCACACTCCGCCGCAGTGGCGGTGTCGCACCAGAGTTTGGCCGGGCGGATCACGTCGCCGTTCTTGTCGAGGGGCACGAAGCCATGTTGCTGGCCACTGACGCCGATGGCCCTCACCTCGCCCGCAGTGGCGCCCGCGGCCTTGAGAGCCTGCTTGATGGCCTTGGCTGTGGCGTCGCGCCAGGTGTGCGGGTGCTGCTCTTTGGCTCCCGCGGGCAGGTTGGGGAGCAGATCGTACTTCACGGAGCC
Organism: uncultured Verrucomicrobiae bacterium; assembly: GCA_937976685.1. GTDB lineage: Bacteria > Verrucomicrobiota > Verrucomicrobiia > Limisphaerales > J093 > JADJWF01. The sequence continues at coordinate 2,041 of CALJWR010000238.1, read as the reverse complement.
CGTGCCGATGACCTTCTTCGCCCGAACGTCGAAGACGAGGGCCTTGGTGGATTGGGTGCCGCTGTCAATGCCGATGACCAGGGTGCGTTTTGCCATAATTTGGATCGTTTGCGGCAGAGACTTTGCGACCCCTGCGCGGACTGCAATCGAAAAGGCAACGGCTCCAGACGGCGCAAGCGGGAGGCAGCCGGGAAGCGGGGCGTTGTGACGCACAGCGATGCTGGGTTCGCTTCCGGGCGCCCGGCTAACCCGCGCTGTCGGCAGCGAGGGTTGGCCCGCGGGTCAACACTGAGGCGGCTGCGGCGTCCAGCAGCCAGTGGAGTTCACCCGCCGCTGGCTGCACCAGAGTCGCGGGATGAGGCGGCTCGCGGTCCGGGCCGGCGAGAACTTCCTTCACGACCTCCGCCTTGTCCGCCCCGGCCACCAGGAAGACCACCTGCCGCGCCGCGTTCAGGACCGGCAGGGTCAGCGTCACACGATGATGGGCGAACTTGGGCACCCAGTTGGCGCAAACCAGCCGCTGCGTCTCGCTCAACGCATTGGTCCCCGGGAAAAGCGACGCCGTATGCCCGTCCGCGCCCAGACCCAGCAGAACGAGATCGAAACGCGGGACCTCGCCCGCGCGCAGGTGGAACCGCGCCTGAAGCGTGCGTTCGTACTCATCCGCCGCGCTTGCCGGCGCGAGCTCCGCGCGAATTCGGTGAACCTGGCCGGGCGGCAGCGGCACCCGTCCAAGCAGGCTCGCTTGCGCCATCGCGTAGTTGCTGTCCGGGTGCCCGGGGGGTACGGGGCGCTCGTCGCCGAAAAAGATTTCGACCGCTCCCCAAGGAACACGCCCGGCCGCAGCGCCCGCCAGAGCTTCGTAGATCTGCCGGGGCGTACGGCCGCCCGCCAACGCCACCGTGAACCGTCCCCGCTGACTCACGGCACGGCCCACCGCGTCGAGAAACAACGCCACCGCCCCGACGGCGAGGGACTGCGGGTCGGGAAAGGTGCGGAGGAAGCGACCGGGCCGGGCGGTCAGGATCATGAGCATCGCGTGGGGGTTCTGGGTGGGGCCGGCGCCAACCGGGCGGCCGGTTCACCGGCGCGATCAGGCGCCGCCGGGCCGCGGCGGCAGGCGCTGGAGGTCCTCGTTGAGAAAGGCGACCACGTCCTTGAATCGCTGTTCGTTCTCGGCGGACGTCGCCATCAATTCCTGATGCGCCTCGAGCGACACTTCGGTGATCTGAGTCTTGGAAGCCGCCGCGTTCACCGCTTGAAAGTCCGCGTCACGGCTCTCCATTTCGTCCGCGATCCGGAAGAAGCTCAGCACGCCCAAGCTGCTCACCTGCTCGCGGACTTTGGCCGGCATGGCCGCCAGCGTCACGGTACCGGCCGGTGACCGCTCCTTGACCCGGCGCGACAGACGAATCATCACGCCGAGGAACGTGCTGTCCATCGTCTCGCAGTTGGCCAGTTCGAGGGTGAAGGCGCGACAACCGGTGGCGAGCAGACCTTCACAAGCTTCCTTGAACGGAGAGGCCACGTCGAAAGTCGCCCGCCCGGTGATGCGGAACGTGGCGCCATCCCCGCGGACGGCGACTTGAATGCGATTTTTCGTCTCGGCCATGGAGCGCAGCGGTGTTTTTCCTGATGGAGCATGGGAGGGGTGCGGGGTTGGCGTCAAGACATCCGCCGGTTTTTGCCCCCCGGATTTGCGCCCAAAAGATTGTTACCCGGGCGGAGTTGATCGGTTTGTGAAAACGGGGCTTGGCGCCAAAAGTCGGTGTTACCGGCCATGGCTACCGACAGGAGTCAGAACACCAAACACGAAGTGCTGGCCAAACGGCGACGGTCCCACGTCCGGGCTGGCACGGTTTACCGATGGCAACTGCTCCAAGAGACGGTCGCCCTCTCCGGCTGCCACCGCCAGGCGGCCATCGGCGCCCGGCGCGCCGGACCGCCTCCGCCGCGCGCCCCTGGCCTGATCCTGGGCCGGCCCCGGACCGATCATCCCGAGACGCTGCTCCCGATCGTGAAGCCGATCTGGTGGGCCGCC
>CALJWR010000237.1 GCA_937976685.1 uncultured Verrucomicrobiae bacterium | reverse complement strand
GGATCCTCATTGGCGGGGAAGATCCCGCTTGGGCACCAAACTCCCGAACCCTCGTGTTCACCAAGCGGCTGGGCAGCCGGCGCGTCCTGTCTTTGCTTGACGTGCCCACCCGCCAGAACAAAGATGCCCGAGGAAATTTGGGCAGCTGCTCTCAGCCGAGTTGGGCGCGCTGACCTGCTCTGTTCACCCTAGTCGTCACCACATGAAACGTCGTTTCCTCGTCAACGTGACCGTGCTGGCCCTCGCCCTGACGGTGGGCTCGGTCGGCTGCAAAAAGCCCGAAAAAGGTGTGACCCCGATTCAGAGCGGCCGGACCGGCTCGGCCCCGACCCGCACCGCCCCGGTGACCCAGGGCGGCACGCTGCCCGGAGGCGCGGGCACCGACGTAACCGCGGTGCGCGAGACCACCAGCGGTTTCCCCGAAGGCGACCTGAGCCTCATCGAGGGGATGGTGCCCGACACAAACTATTTTGCCGCGCAAACGGTGTACTTCGATTTTGACAGCTCCCTGGTCAAGGCCAGTGAGCAGGGAAAGGCCCAAAGCGTGGGGAACGAAATGAAGGCCAAGCCGCAGGCCAAGCTGATGATTGACGGGCACTGTGACGAGCGGGGAACCGAGGAATACAACCGGGCGCTCGGGCAGCGTCGCGCGGCCGCCCTCCGGGAATTCCTGATTCGCTACGGTCTTTCTCCGGATCAGATTTACACCCGGAGTTTTGGCGAGGACAGGCCCGTTGACCCGGGACACAACGAAGAAGCCTGGCGGAAGAACCGGCGCGGCGAATTCATCCTGTTGCTCCCGCCATGATTGGCGAGCAGCGACCGGCGCGTCCGCGATCACCCTCACAACCTGCTGGCGTCAACCCGGCAACGGGCGTAGCTTCCACCACGACGGGCGATTCAACGCATAACTCAACTCATGAACACTTTGGCATTCCTCGGCTGGCCGGAAATTATCGGCATCATCGTCGTGGTTCTGATTTTGTTTGGCGCCAAGAAGGTGCCGGAACTGATGCGGGGCCTCGGCTCCGGCATCAAGGAATTCAAGAAGGCTTCCCGCGAAGTGCAGGACGAATTTCAGCGGGCGATCGAAGACGAGCCGCCGCCGGAGCCACCCCGGCGACCAACACCGCCGGCCGAAACCGTCAGCCAGTCTTCGTCGGCTGATCCCAAGCCCTGAATTTCGTCCGCGGCCCTAGCCCATGGCCAGCGAGCCGGAAGCGCGCCACGCGCAGGTGGTCGGCACAGAGGAGGAGGAGGAGGAGGGCTTCGGGGGTCCAGTCAAGACCTTCCTCGAACACCTCGAGGATCTCCGCTGGACCCTGGTCAAAAGTGTCAGTTCCCTTTTGCTCGCGATGCTGGTCTGCCTAGTGGCCGGCAACCAGCTCGTCAAACTCCTCTCCTGGCCGCTGTCCCACGCGCTGACATTTGGCCCGAAGATCCGCGCCACCCCGGTTCAACTGGGCACAAATATCATCGGCCGCGTCAAGCTGGGAGAGCTTGGCCCGCTCCCGTGGCAGTCCAACGAAGTCCGCGCCCTGCGCATGGTGCCGTTGACGCTGGGGACGAATGTTTTTCTAGCGCTAGAGCCTGACTTGCGTCCGGCGCCGCAAGACACCCGGCTGGTGGTGCTCAAGAATTACACGCCGATCGAGGGCATCATGGTGGCCCTCAAACTCGCCCTGTACGGTGGCTTGGTTCTGGCCGCGCCATTTGTGTTCTTCTTCGTCGGCCAATTTGTGCTGCCAGCGCTGAAGGTGACAGAGAAGGCGATCCTGTACCGCGCGGTGGGCTACGGGACGGTTCTCTTCTTCTTGGGCGTGCTGTGCTGTTACTTCCTCGTGGCCGGCGTGGCGCTCACCGCCACGGTCCAGTTCTCGAACTGGATGGGCTTCATCGCCGACGAATGGCGGGCGGATGCGTACATCGGCTTCATGTGCAAGTTCATGCTGGGCATGGGGCTCACCTTCGAGTTGCCTGTGGTCATCCTCACCCTGGTCAAAATCGAGTTGCTCGATCTCGCGAAGCTCCGCGCGTTTCGCTCTTACGCCATCATTGCAAACCTGGTCATCGCGGCGGTGGTCACCCCTTCAGGGGATCCGTTCACCATGGTCTTGATGGCGTTTCCGCTCCACCTGCTCTACGAACTCAGCGTCGGAGTGGCGTGGTACTGGGAATGGCGCGCGCGCCGGAGTCGCGCGGTCGCCACCTCCAGCACAACGTAGTCACCGGGCGGCGGCTCGTCTCTCAACCCCTTCCTCCTTCGTCGCCGCGCCTCCGGCCTCCGGCAGCCTCGCAAAACCCTCTCGAAACCGTCGGGCGTTCTCGGCCACCCGACGGCGCACTTCCGACAACAGGCGCCGCCATTGCCGCGCCAGAAAAAGCGGGTGACGCAAACTGTCCTCCGCGTACTTCCTTGTTGCCAGCGCGAGGTCCAGATCCGCCACGATGACCTGCTCACGCCGGTTGTCTCCCAACCGGAGGAATGATCCATCCGGCGCGACGATCTTCGAATCCCCGGCCGACCACTTTCCCCCTCCTTGCGGGCCGACCGAATTGGCGAAGACCTAAAACACCGCGTTCTCGAACGCCCGCACCGGCATCCCATCACGCCCGCCGCGCTTGGCGCGCGAGACGGAGAGTTCGTCCAGGCCGGCGTTCGGTTGGAAAACGATCTGCGCCCCGGCCATCACCGGCAACCGCACCAGTTCGGGATAACGACGTTCGTGGCAGATGATGGCGGTGGCCTGTACCCCATCCACCTTGAACAGCGACAAGCCGTGCCCCCGCGTGAACCAGCGGCGGTCGCCCTCGGTCAGTTGGCACTTGGCGTAGTTGTGGATCAGCCGGCCGCGCCGATCGAAGACCAGCAGCACGTTGAAGAGGCGTCGGCCGGCGAAGACGGGGCTGCCCACCAGCAGATTGACGCCCAGCCGCGCCGCCAACACGCCGACCTGCCCGATCGCGTCCCGGATCGTCGCCGGCTTGAGCGCACCAAAGTCGCACGCTTAGCCAGTTGTCGCGCATTTGGGAAACAGCACCGCGTCGGCCCCTGCCCGCGCGGCCTGGACCGCCGCATTCTCGATTTTCGCGAGATTGCCCGCGAGCGAATCGGCAAAGATCATCTGCACCGCAGCGACCCGCAGCCGCCTGGGTTTTGCCTTCATCGGGTGGCCGGCGGCGCCAACGCCTTCAGGGCAATAGCTCGGAGGTCATGACCGCGCCGGCCATTTGGGGCAGCGTGGCCCGGGTCTTCACGACTTGGCGGCTCTCTTGGGCGATCCAGACCGTGGTGCTGTCCGCACCACCATCGGCCGACGTGATTTCCACCTTCCACGCTTTGAACGTCCCGGCCGGCACGGTGACGTCCTCGACCCCTGCGACCTTTGCCTGCTTCAACCGCACCTTCTGCTGCATCAGGTCGAAGTTCCGGAAGGTCGTGCTGTAACCCTCGACAAGGGGCAACGCGGCGATGGCCTCATGCCCACCTACTCCGTCCGCAAAGAGGTCGCCGCCCAGTTCCACGGACACTTCCCGCGGGTCACCGCCCATCGCCATGGTGCCGGCGGCTTTTCCACCCTCAAAGGTCAACTCAATGACGGCCGGCCCCTGCTTGAGCAACCGCTTTCGCGGCACGAGGGTGGTTTTGTCCACCGTCACCTGATCCACGGCTTCGCCGAAGGGCAGCTTGGCGGTGCCGGTGATGAGCCACGCGGTTCCCTGATCTTCGATCGTTTGGGTGACGGTCATCGGCATTTCCTGCCCGCCGGCCTCCAACTTGCCTTGCATCGTCGAGCGGCCGGCCTTCAGCGTTGCCACCGGCTTGGGCACCCCGACTGCCGCCTCGTCCACCGGCTTGGCGAGCACCACCGTTTTCGGGTCCACGGTGATTTCCCGCAGTCGGGCTGAAACTTCCGGGGTTGCGTCCTCCTGAAACCGGCCTCCCAGGTGCTTCGCGAAGAACCGCTCAGCCGCCGCCCACACGGCCATGCTGTTGACCGGCCGCGCGAAGCCATGCCCCTCGTCCGGGGCGCACAGGTACTCGACCGGGAACCCCCGATCCCGCAGCGCGGCGACGATCTGCTCGGATTCCGCCTTCTTGACCCGCGGATCGTTCGCCCCCTGAGCCACGAGCAGCGGCGTGCGGATCTTGTCTGCCGAGTAGAGCGGCGACTGCCGGACCAACTGCACCTTGCCCTCGGGCGTATTGGGATTGCCCATCCGCTCGTGGAAAATGATCCGGAAAGACTCCCAGTACGGCGGGATCGAGTCGAGGAGCGTCAGCAAACTGGACGGACCGACGATAGACACGGCCGCCGCGTACAGATCGGGCGTGAACGTCACCCCGGCCAGCGTCGCGTACCCGCCATAGGAGCCGCCCATGATACCCACCCGCTTCGGATCGGCGATGCCCTGAGCGACCAGGTACTTCACTCCCCACGTCACGTCGTCCTGCATCTTGTCGCCCCACTGGTTGTTGCCGGCATTGAGGAATTTTTTGCCGTAGCCGGTCGAACCCCGGAAATTCGGCTGCAGCACTGCGTAACCGCGGTTGGCGAGGAACTGCGCCAGGTTGTTGAAGCCCCACGCATCCCGCGCCCACGGGCCGCCGTGCGGAACGACGATGGCGGGCAGATTCTTCGCGGGCACGCCTTTCGGCAACGTCAGGAAGGCCGGGATCTTAAGGCCGTCTGAGGAGGGGTATCGCACCGGCTTCATCTCTGCCATGTGCTCGCGCGGGATGCGCTGGCGGACCCGGTACTGCAACGTGAGTTGCCGGATGGCCCGATCAAACAGATGCACTTCGCCCGGATCAGTGTCGCTGTGGGCCACAATCAGCCAGAGGCGATCGTCGGCCGTTGAGGAAAGCGGGTTGATCTCCTTGCCGGGGAACCTCGCTTCCAGCCAGCGGTAGTCCCGCTCCCAGGCCGGGTCTCGGAAATACAGCCGCGTGCGGTCGTCTTCGTAAGCCGTGCCCACCAGTTCATCGGTCGCCTCCGAGAACAGGGCCTGGCCGAAATCCACGCGGGTGAGCGGGTCGGACTCCACCAACTCTTCTTTTGCGGTTTCCGGATCGAACAGGACCAGCCGGATGAGATCCGGATTACCTTTGTTGGTCTGCAGATAGAAGCGTTTGCCGTCCGGGTGGAACCGCTCGGGACTGGCGGTCTCGAAGACGTTGCAGGTATAGACCGTCTGGAAACCGTCCGGCAGAACTTTGAGGATTTCCGTATCGCCCTGGTCCGAGGTGCGGAGGGCCAGTCGCAGCCGGCCGTCGAGATCGAACATCCACGCCGCGATTCGATCAGTGTTCTTGCGGATCAGCTCCCGCTGGCCCGTCGAGATCGTAACGCGATAAAGGTCATGCCACGCGGCGTCGCGGTCGTTGAGGCCCACGAAGATCGTGTCGGGCATCTTCTTGGGCACATCGTAAATCAACGCCCGAACCCCCTTCGCGTCGGTCAAGTTGCGGGACGGCGGCACCTCCTGACCCGAGGCGGGCGGGGCGGTCGGGTCCACCGCCCAGACGTTGTAGTTCTCGTCGCCGTCGTTGTCCTTCACGTAGAGGATCAACCGGCTGTCGCGCGACCAGAAGAAGCCGGGAATCGGCCGCTTGGTCTCGGCGGTGACGCGGCGGGCCGAGTCGAAAGGCTCGCCCCTTTTCTTGACCCAGATGTTGCGCGTATCGCGCCACGGCTTGAGAAAGGCGATCTGTTGGCCGTCGGGGGACAAGGTCGCGCCCGCGATCTCCGGGTTGCCGAAGAACAGCTCGCGATCCAACAGCGGCGGCAGACCGGGTTCAGCGGCGTTCATGGGGGACGCGGAGGAGATGACCAGGGCGAGGGCCCCGGACAATACGGGCCGCAGGTATCTTTTCATGATGGTGATGCATCTGACTGCCGGGAGTACGCGGTGGTCGCTCCCGCGACCATAGTGTTGCCGCTCGGGCCCGATGTGCAACTGCTGCCCTTACCCGGGAGACCGGTACGAGGCGGCCGGTCGGCGACGCCGCGAGAATTCGCTGTGACGGCCTTGCTCTTACCTTGCCGCCACCATGGCCGCGGCCCAATGCCCATCGCCCGGGGCCCTCACGCTTCGCCAGTCGCCACCGGTCAATTCAACCTGCGGGCCCCAATCCCCGGTGCCAACGTTAATCCAACGGACGGCGAAAGTCCCCCCGTGGTCGCGCAGATCGAGTGCAACCTCGCCGCCGTTCGGGAAGTAGAGTGCGTACACCGCACCTGGCTTTGCACTGACGTACGCCTCGTTCGGCTCCCGATCGCGCAGTCGTTGCTGGGCGGGCGCCATTTCCCAAAACGTGCAGAGAGAAGCCAGCTTGCGGGCCGCTCGAATCGAGGCCGCCGCCTCGGGCGAAAATCCCAGCCCTGAATCGGGCCGGTGGAAGCGCACGGCAGCGGCGCCACCGATCAAGTGCCGCCACCAACGCTCCAGACCATCGCGGCTCGTACCGTAGCGGCCGGTGTCCGCCCCGTAGGTCTTGACCGTGTTCAGCGGGCGCGGCCGCGGGGAGATGTAGTCCCGCACCCACTGGAAGTTGTCCCAATGCGTCTGGCCCTTCTGGTGGTTGTTCTGCGAGACATCCGCAAAGTCGTACAACTCCGGCCGATCGAGCGTACGGCGGTGTTGCGGGCCGCGCAGATTCCAGTCGTCCCACATTTCCGTGAGGAACACATCCACCCCGGCGGCGCGGGCGGCGGCCCGGATGCGCTCCGCCCAGAACGCGCCCCACGCCGGTTCGGCCGAAGTCTCGTTATCCATGCAGTACAACACGTTCGGGTAAGGCAGGGCGTGGCGCAGCATTTCGTCCACGAACCGCAGTTGGTACGGCAGGACCACGGTGTTGTTGCGCTGGCCGGGCGTGGTGAAAAAGAACGGCTGTTTGTTCTGGCCGGCGTGGTCCGGGTACTGTTCCGCGAACCCCGACTCGGCGTACGTGTAGTTGACGTTGTTGCGGGGATTGTACGGATGCGGCGGCCAGTTCTGGGTCGAGTAGTCAAACCGGTCCCACACTTCGATCTGAATGATGATGTCCCGCTCGAAAGTCCAGCGCAGCAGGTTCGCGAACCGCTGCCAGTACTCCGGATTCCATTGGTTTAGGTCGTACTTCCCGTCGTCGCGGCGGAAGAAGGGATACACCTCGAACCCCTTGTCCGGCCGGTCGCTCATTGTATTCCGGATGTAGTTGGCGCCGGCCGCCCTCATCTCGTCGAGGTGCTGCCGCAGGTCGGGGATTTGAAACAGATTGTCGTCCTTCGAGCCGCCCAGCAGCAGCACGGGCTGACCGTGATACTGCCAGTAACGCGGGTTGGTGGCGTAGGGGCGGATGCGGTCACTGTTCGCCAGTGTGGGCAGGGGGGGCGCCCCGGCAGCCGAAGCGGTCAGGACCGCGAGCACCGCCAGGACGGGACAGAGAGGCTTCATCCAGCGGTTCTGCCGCTTGGGGCAGTTTGCGTCAAGCCAACTGCGCCGCGCTGTTCGCCGCCCGCTGAACCTGCGCTGACGTAACCACGCCACCGCGCCGTTCTCAACCACGACCGGGATCCGCCGCAACGATCCCCGCCCCCGTTG
>CALJWR010000236.1 GCA_937976685.1 uncultured Verrucomicrobiae bacterium | reverse complement strand
ACCACGCCCTCGCTGGAAGAACTGGCGCGGCGGCTGACCGGCCGGGCGACGGATTCGCCGGAAACGATCCAGCGCCGTCTGGCGGTCGCAAGGTCGGAGCTGGCCAGGGCCCCCGGCTTCGACTACCTCCTGATCAGCGGTACGATGGAAGAAGACCGGCGGCGGCTCGAGACGATTTACCAGGCGGAAAAGCTCCGGACCAGCCGGGTGCCGTTGCCGGATCTGACCGGGCCGGGCGGAATCGGTTGAAGAACGCTCCCGGCCGGCGTTAATTGACGAACGGCTGGAGGGCACACATGGGGGCGCCGCCGGCGCGGGCCCCGCGCTTTCTCCGGCTGCACACAAAGGTGGCAAATGTCATGAGCGGATCTAAAACCGTTGTTCTCGGAGTCACCGGCTCGATTGCGGCGCATCGGGCGGTGGATCTGGCCAGCCTGCTGACCAAGGGCGGCGCGAGTGTGCGGGTGGTCATGACCGCCGACGCGCAGCGGTTCGTCACGCCCCTCCCGTTCAAGACGCTCTCTCGCCACCCCGTGGTGACGGACCTGTACGATGAAGCGGAGGGCTGGCAGCCCGCGCACATCCGGCTCGCAGACGAAGCCAACCTGCTGCTGATTGCCCCCGCGACCGCCAACATCCTCGCGAAACTGGCCCACGGACTGGCCAATGATGCCCTGGGTTGCCTCGCTCTGGCCCTGAACCCCGAGGCGCGCGTGCTGGTGGCGCCCGCCATGAATGGCAAGATGTGGCGGCATCCCGCCACCCAGGCGAACGTGGCCACGCTGCGACAGCGTGGGGCGGAGTTCATCGGTCCGGAGGAGGGCCTGCTGGCGTGCGGTTACGAGGGCATGGGCCGGCTGTGGCCGGTGGAGCAGATCGCCGCGCGGGCACTGGAGTTGCTGGGCTAGGCGCCGTGCCGGCTGAGACCCCCACCGATCACCTGCCGCCGTCCCTTTGGGAGGCCGCGAAGTCGTGGCTGACGCTGCCCACGATGCCCTCGTTGAACGAGACGGAACAGCAGTGGCGCGTGCATGTCTTTGAGCGGAACATCGGCCTGCCGATCAAGGCCGGCGTGCTGTTGGTCCTGTTCTACTACTTCTTCATTGCCAAAACGGCCGCCGAACCCGCCAACCGCCAGGACATCGCGCTGGTGGGTCTGACGTGGACATTCGCACACCAGGTGGCGCAGTACGTGTTCATCGGCTACATGGCGATCAACATCGGCGTGGCGTTCGTGCTGGTGGGCATGCGCAGCGTTTCGTCGCTGGCCCTGCAGTGGACGGTTTTCGGTCTCGCGCTGATAGACGGGTTGTTTCTGGCGCTGGTGCTGGTGTTGACGGGCGGAGTGAAGAGCATGGCGTACTGGCTGTTCCCCTTGCTGGCGCTGCGCAACAGCGTGAGCATCAGCGCGGTGGTGCCCCAGCTCGGCCTCAACTTCCTGCTCTGCGCCTTCTTCGCTGGCGCCGTCTCAGTCGAGGCCACCATCGCCCGCATGGATGAGGCGGCGGAGCGCCGGGAAGAACTGACCGAGTTCACCGGCAACTGGGTGTCGCCCTTCGACCTCGGGGCGGAGTTCAACCTTCGCCTGGCTTTGCTGGCGGGCGTCGCCGTGTGGGCCTACGGGATGCAGGTGGTGCTCGACCGTCAACGGCGCAAGGTGCAGGAACAACAGGAACTGGCGCTGCGCCGCGAGCAGATGGAGCTCTCCAGCCGGCTCGCCGCCGAGATCGCGCACCAGCTCAAAAACCCGCTGGCGATCATCAACAACGCCTCCTACACGCTCCAGAAGACCGTCAAGGAGGGCAAAACCATCACCCAGCAAATTGCCATCATCCGCGAGGAGGTGGCGCGCTCCGATCAGTTGATCACCGAGTTGATGGGCTACGCCAAACTCACCGACGGCAAAGTCGAGAAGCTCGATGTGCGCCAGGAACTCGAGGAGGCGCTGCTTCAGGCCCTGCCCCCCGCGGTGAAGTACGACATCACCGTTCACCGGCAGTACGCCGACGCCCTCCCGCACTTGCTGGCCCTGCGCAAGCACGTGAACGAAATCTTTGTGAACCTCATCCAGAACGCTCGCGAAGCCATGAATGGTCGGGGCAACCTCTGGGTGACCACTGCCCACGGCCCGGACCATTCCATCCTCGTCACGATCGAGGACGACGGACCGGGCATCCGACCCGAACATCTGGAGCGCGTGTTCGAGCCGTATTTCACCACCCGCGACAAGGGGACGGGGCTGGGGCTGGCCATCGTCAAGCACAACACGGAGCTGTACGGTGGCCGCGTGCGGGTGGAATCGGCGCTTGGAAAGGGCACCCGGTTCATCCTACAATTCCCGGCCAGGACATTGATGCGCCTGCGCCGATGAACGTGACGCTGCCGCCCCTCTTATTCGTAGATGACGAACGGAACATGCGGCTTTCGCTGGAGGCCATCATGGCCGGCGAGGGCTACGAAGTCCGGACGGCGGAGTCTGCGGAAGCGGGGTTGAAACTGCTGGAGCAGCAGGAATTCTTCATGGTCATCACCGACGCCCGGCTGGGCGGCATGAGCGGGTATGAGCTCCTCGCCCGCGTCCATGCGAAATACCCCGACCTCCCCGTCCTGATCATCACCGCCTACGCGACGCCCAAGCTCGCGGTGGAAGCCGTGAAAGCCGGGGCTATTGACTACCTGGCCAAACCCTTTGAGCCGGAGGAGCTGTTGCACGCGGTGGGCCGTTGCGCCGAGCGGTACCGGCTGATCCAGGAAAACGCGGCCCTCCGCGCCCGGGCGGGCGAGGTTTTCACCGTGGAGCAGATCATCGGTGACGTCCCGGCGATGCGGAAACTGCGCGACCTGATCCGCACCGTGGCCCCCACCAACGCCACCGTGCTTATCCTCGGTGAGAGCGGCACCGGCAAAGAGCTGATCGCCGGCGCCCTGCACTACCTCTCGCACCGCCGCGCCAAACCGTACGTTCGCATCAACTGCGCGGCGATTCCGGAGACCCTGCTCGAGAGCGAACTCTTCGGTCACGAGAAAGGCTCCTTCACCGGCGCGCTCCGCCAGAAGGCCGGCCGTGTCGAGGAGGCCGACGGCGGGACGATCTTCCTCGACGAGATCGGGGACATGAGCCGTTCGCTGCAGGCCAAACTCCTGCGGTTCCTCGAGGACGGCACGTTCACGCGGGTGGGCGGCAACCAGGAACTGAAGGTGGACGTGCGGCTCGTTTCGGCCACGAACCGCGACATCATCCAGGCGATTCGCGACAATCATTTCCGCGAGGACCTGTTTCACCGGCTGAATGTGGTGCAGTTCAACCCGCCGCCGCTGCGCGAGCGTCACGGAGATGTCCTGCTCCTGGCCGAGCATTTCCTCAAGCTGTTCAGTCTGACCATGAACAAGCCCATCAAGGGCATTTCTCCCGCCGCGCGGCAGAAGCTCCTCTCCCATCACTGGCCGGGCAATGTGCGGGAATTGCGCAACGCCCTCGAACGCGCCGTGATTCTCGAAACCACGAACGAAATCCAGCCGGAGAGCCTGCCGGACTTCCGGGTGGAGACGCGGCTTCGCCGCGACGGCGGACCGCAAGTGGATCTGTCGGCGCCATTGGACGACCAGTTGGCCGCGTACGAGCGGGATCTGATTCTCCGCGTGCTCGCCCAGAACGACTACAACCTCACGCGCACCGCCGAGCAGCTCAAGATTTCCCGCCACCAGCTCCGCTACCGCACCCAGCGCCTGGGCATCCAGACCAGCGAGTCCGGCGAAGAGGAAGGTGCTCATTCCAAGGAGGCCGCGTGAAGACGTTTGCCTGGCTGGCCGCCGCCGCGGACGCACCTCTTCGGCCGGGTGTGGTGCGCAGTTCCGGTGTGGCAACCGACCTGTTGCTGGTGCTGGGTGCGGGGGTGCTGCTGTTCGCGGTCCTGATGCTCTGGGTGGTGTACTCCCGCCGCCACCGACCTCACCGCCACCATCACCGGCATCATCGCTCCTCGAATCGAAACCCGCCTGTGGAAACCGGGAATTCTGGATCCGAGGCGGACGAGTACTCCGAACACTCCCGGCACCACCGTCGCCGTCGCCGTCGCCGGGAGCATCGGGGGCGAAACCCGACGTTGTCCGAGACCGGTGGCCTGCCGCCGCCCCGTCCCGAGGGGTCCCTGCCTCCGGCGCCGTGAGCGTCGCGGTTTCCCAGGCGGTCACCCGCAAGAGCGCCTCCAATCTCGCGCTCGCTTTTTGTCTGCTACCGGCGGACCGGCGCCGCGCCATGTGCGCGCTCTATGCGTTTTGCCGCGCGGTGGACGACGTGGCCGACGAAGACACCCTGCCCGTGGACCAGCGCCGCGAACAGTTGGCGGCGTGGCGGGAGGACATCCGCCGAGCCTGCACCGGGGTGGCACAGACCTTTGCCATCAATTGCGAACTGCAGCCGCACATCGAGCGCTTCGGACTGCCCTTCGAGGAGTTCGACGAAGTCATCCGCGGCTGCGAAATGGATTTGGTCCAGTGCCGGTACGCCGATTGGCCCGAGTTGGAACAATACTGCTACCGCGTGGCCTCCGTGGTGGGGCTGCTCAGTCTGCGGGTCTTCGGTTGCGACCCGGCGCGCGGTCGTGACTACGCCATCGCCCTGGGGCATGCCCTGCAGTTGACCAACATCCTCCGGGACGTGGGCAACGACGCCCGCCGCGGGCGCATCTACCTGCCCATCGCTGAACTGGAGCGGCACGGCGTGTCGGCAGAGTCCATCCTCGCCCGGACGTACACGCCGGGTTTTCGCGCCCTGGCCGAAGCCGTGGCGGCGCGCGCCAGGCAGCGGTATCGGGAGGCGCGGCAGATGCTGCCCGCGGATCAACGGCGCGCGCTGGTCGCGGCCGAGCTCATGGGCGCGGTGTACTGGCGGCTGCTGCGCCAGATCGAAGCCGGCGGGTTCCGGGTACTGGATGGTCCGCTGGTCCGGGTTGGCAAGCCGGTCAAACTCGCGCTGATCCTCCGCACGTGGTGGCGGCTGAAGACCGGTTCCGTTCGGCCCAACTATGGCGATTCCTGAACGGCGCCGGCGCTTGATCGTCAACGCGGACGACTTCGGTCTCTCGTCCGCCGTGAACGAGGCCGTGGCCCGCGCGCACGCGGAGGGCATTCTCACCACGGCCAGCTTGATGGTGACCGGCGCGGCGTGTTCCGGGGCCGTCGAGGTGGCGCGCGCGAATCCGCGCCTGGGCGTGGGGCTGCATCTGGTGCTCGTGTGCGGCCGTGCCGCGCGGCCCCCGGCCGAGGTTCCCGGCTTGGCCGATGCTCGGGGAGAATTGAGCCGCAGCCCGGTGGCCGCCGGGCTGCGCTATTTCCTGCGCCGCGGTCTCCGGGAGCAATTGCGCCGGGAAATCGCAGGCCAGTTCGACCGGTTTGCCGAGACCGGCCTGCCCCTGGATCACGTTAATGGCCATTTGAACTTCCACATGCAGCCCACCGTATTCCGGCTCGCCCTCGACGCGGCCGCGGCCCGGGGTTGCCGGCAATGGCGGCTGACGCGGGACCCGCTGTGGCTCAATGCCAGCCTTGCCCGTGGCGCGTGGGCCTACCGCATCAGTCATGCGGTCATCTTCACGTTGCTGTCCGCCTGGGCCCGTCCCCGGCTCTCCCGCCGAGGCTTTCGGCACACGGCAAACGTGTTCGGGTTGTTGCAAAACGGGCGCGTGGACGAGGCGTACCTGCTCCGCCTGCTGCCGCGTCTGCCGCCGGGTGACTCGGAGCTTTACTCCCATCCGTCGCTGACTGACTTTCACCACGAATTCGAGGCATTGGTAAGCCCCCAAGTACGGGCTGCTGTGGCCGCCGCAGGCCTCGAACTCATCCGCTACCGGGACCTCTGATATGGCAAAGCTGCTGGCAATTCTGGTGTTTGGCCTCGTGATGGAGGCGGTGGGCGTTGTCTTTCTGAGCCGGGGCCTCAAGCAAATCGGCGAGGTCCGGCACCTCTCGGTGGCCGAGGTCGCCAGCCTCATCAAACGGGGTGCCACCAATGGCAACATCCTGCTCGGCGTCGCGCTCGAGGCCGGCTTCTTCGCGTGTCTGCTGGTGCTGATGTCCAAGGGCGACGTCAGCTTCGTCTGGCCGCTGACGGCGATGGGCTTCGTGCTGACCACGCTCGCGGCCCGGTTCATCCTCCACGAGCACGTCTCGCCGCTCCGGTGGTCAGGAGTGGTGTTCATCATGATCGGGGCCGCGATCATCTCGTGGACCGAACACCAGAAACCGGCCACCGCTTCTCCACCCGGGATCACGGCTGAGTCCCAATGACCCAACCGAGGGCGGCTGCGAGCGTCCTGGCCGCCGTGGTCACGCGACGCCGGAAGCGAACCAGGTCCGCGATCTTTCCGGGCGAGCGGGCCAGCGCCAACGCCAGCCGGCTGTACCGGAGATCCGCGTCCGGACCGCAAAGCGCGTTGAAGTCGAGTGGTAGGTCCTCGGCGGCGGCGTCGGAAATGACCCGCAAGGTCGCGGCGGGTACACCGTGCTCCCGACAAACGCGGATGATTACGCCCGACTCCATCTCGACCGCGTCAGCGCCGGTCTGTTCGCGCAAGCGCCCCTTCTCTCGCGCCGTGCTGACGATGCGCTCCACGCAAAGGAAACGGCCGGGTGTGAAGCCGGCGGCCGTCAGACGGTCTGGCTCCGCCCAAGTCTCGTCCCACGACCCAACCAGAGCGCCGCACTTCAGCGCCGGGTTCAGGCCGCCGGCGAAGCCGCAGGTGAGGACCCGGTCGGGGAAGCTCCGGAGGAACTCTTCGCGAATAGCGGCTTCCGCACGTCGTGCACCGATTCCGGTGACCCGGACGCGAACCTCGGGCCGGCCGATGACGAACTTCCGAAACGGCCGCGCCTCCTGGGGCACGGCAAACAACACCAGCGTCTTTGGCGGGGGGGGCATGGCCATCAGCGCTGCTGCACCAAAACCCGGAAGGCACGCCCGAAGTGTTGCGGATGGAGCAAGGTCATCAATTGGCGACGCTCGGGGGCGGACCAGGCAGCCATCGCCGCGGCGTCGCGGCTCAGCTCGGAAAGCACGGTGGTGAGGAATTGCTCTTGCGAGCAGAAGACTTCGGTTTGCAGCCCGGCCTGCTCGCCAGCCCTCCGGATGGCGCCGAAGTCAACGTGGGCCGTGAGATCCTGCTCGCCAGGATGGGCGAGCGGATCCGGAGATTCACGGTGCCCCCGATAACCGCGAAAGGTGCCGCCGGTGCGCGCCGGCGACCAGCGGTCGGGGGTGTCATGGCCATAATCAATCGCGAGCAACCAGCCGCGTTGCAGAGCCTTCGCCGCCGCGTGCCACCACGATTCCGCCGCCGGACTGGTCTCGATCACATAGCCGTCCGGCAAGACGTCGGCCAGTTCGGCGGGGAACTCCGGATGGGTTGCTCCGTCGCCGGGCCGGGCCAGCGGGACCCAGGTGAAGCGGTCGCCATCAAGGCCCACGCCGATCGCCCGCCAGCCACCCCGCGCGGCATCCCACGACCAGCGATGCACGGGCATGGCGTCGAGCAGTTCGTTCCCGAAGATGACCCCCTGAACCGGAATGGCAATGTCCCGCCAGTCAGCGAACCAGCGCACGCGGTTGGCCCACGCCGCGAGAGTCTGAACCTGGCCTTCACGCCGCCGGGCCAACGGTTCCAGGATCCAGTACTCCGTTCGACTGCGGAGCGCCGGCGCGATGCGATCAAGAGCGACGAGAAGGTCGGCAGCGAGGCGGCCGTCGTGTGCGCCGGCTTCAACGATCTGCACCGGGCCGGCCAGGCGGTCGAGCCACGTCGCGAAGCGCCGCGCCAGTAACTCGCCGAAGAGCCGGCCCACGCTGACGCTGGTGTAGAAGTCGCCCGCGCGGCCGATCGGACGGTCGGCCCGGGTGTAATAGCCATGCTCCGGGTGATACAAGGCGAGTTCCATGAACCGGGCCAATGGCATCGGCCCGTTCGCGGCGATCTCGTCGCGAATCCTTTTCGCGAGGGATTGGCCGCCGCCGTGAACTGGTTCGGCGGGCGGGTCGGCCCGGAGACCTCGGCGATCACCGTCGGCACTTGGGCAGGAAGGCATCGTGGCAGGCGCGCGTCGCTAAATGTAGTACATGCGGTCTCGTTCCCGACTTCGCTCGACCAAGTCCTGGAACGTGACGGCGTCGGCGGCACTTTCGAGAGCGCGTTGGAGACTCGCCCATTGGTCGCGCAATTCGGCCGCGCAGCGCGGGTCGGCCATCGCTGGCGAACTGAACAGTTCCCCCTGCACCGCGCGCAGCACGTCGCCGAACGTAATCTCGCCGGGCGGGCGGGCGAGTTGGTATCCGCCGTCTTTGCCGCGCTGGCTTTTCACCAGGTGGGCGGCTTTGAGTTCGAGGAGGATCTGGATCAGGTAGCTGGGCGGGATGCCCTGCTCGGCCGCCAACTCCTCGACCCGGCGGACGGCGCCGGGCGCGTAGCCGCTTGCCAGACCAAACACCGCCCTGACCGCGTAGTCCGCCTTAACCGAAACTCTCACGCGCGGAAGCTAACCGTCCGTCGTTCGCCTTGAAATTCAAATGCGCCCGGCAACTACCTCTCCCGCCCCTCCCAAAACGATCGCGCCCGGGAAGGTGTCGCCACCCTCCCGGGCGCGTGGATTCATATTCCGGCGTCGCCCGAACCGGCGAGCGTTCCGGAATGAACGGCTTACTTCTTCAGCCGGAAGAACTGATTGGCGGCGCCAATGGGCATCGTGGTCGGGTTCTGCGTTCCCACCGTGGTCCAAGGACCTGTGATTGCGGGAGCGGACTCGAGCGTCCAGCCGGTGGCAGCGGGGTCCCATCCGAGGGTCACGTTGTTGCCCGCGCGGCTGATGCTCAGTTTCGGCGTCACGCCACCGCCCACCGGGGTGGTGGGATCGTCCGCCGGATCCGGATGCGAGAACACGGTGTAGAAGTTCACCTCGTTCGGCGAATTCGGGCCGAGTTCAGGCCGGTTTTCGTAGTTGATTTCGCCCTTGGCGGCCACGCAGATCTGCCGGGTCGTCATGGCGACGCTCATTTGGAGGGAACGAATGCCCGCCTTGGCGTTGTTGATGAAGGGGAAGAAGCTGCGCGTCCGCGGCGTGAACTTGGTCCCGTCGAAGGCCATCACGCGGGCCGCCACCTGTTGCTTCTCGTAGCCGACCGGCTGCGAGACCCAGCAAACGGTCAGCCGGTTTAGCGCGTCCACCGCGCCAGTGACGCGGTCGAAATTGCCCGTGAAGGCGCCTTCGTTAACGTCGGCGATAGCCAGGAACTGACGCGTGCGCGCATCGAAGGCCGCCACCTTGACAATCTGCGTATTGGCCGGCCGGCCGGCCAAATAGACGTAGGGACTGTTGATGTGCCCGAAGATGCGGGTGCCATCGCCGCGTCCGGTGTCAAAAGCGGCGCCCGTGACGGCCTGGTCCACCAGGCCCTGGAAGTTGCCCGCGTTGTCGAAGAAGTAGATTGCCCGACCATTGCCGGCCGGCAGCTTGGCCCGGACGGCGAAACCGCCTTGGAACGGCGCCACGTTGGACCAGATGTCGGCGCTGCGGTCCGTTGCCTCCGGCGTGGGAGCCACGAGGAAGCTCTCCTTCACGATCGTCCCGTTCGGGGTGAAGATGGTGGCCACGGTGGCATGGCCGTCAGGATTCAACACCCGGCTGCGATCCTCGACGACGGAGACGAAGTTACCGTTGTCGAGGCATACGATGTCGCCGCCAAAGCGCGAGATTTCCGCGCCCGGTGCCACGCCCGTCGTTCGGCGGCCGTGAGCGGAATCCATCGCCTTGCTCAACGGGGTCTGCGTGAGGGTCGCCGGGTCGAGGCTGAAGCTCTGGACGGTGCCATAACGACCATCAGGCCCGCGATCGAAACCGAGGTTCCAGCGGTTGTCCGATTGGAAGGCCGGAATCCCATGAGGCGAAGCCTCGGCACCCACCATGAAGTTGACCGCGCCCGGACGAGTGTCCCCGGCCACGCGGCCCGGATTGCCGTTCTGACGGGAGAGATTGATCTGGCCGCGGTAGGGCTGGCCATTGTCGCCATAGAAGCCTTCGCCCAGTTTCATCGCGCCGCCGGCGGCAGGTTGCAGGGCGACCACAAAGCGTTGGCTGGTCTCGTCGTCGGCGAAAGTATTCCCTTCGATGAGGAAGGTGCTCGTACCCAGGACGCTGGCGTAGGGTTCCCAGTTGCCGAGCGCCGCGGCCGTGGTCTTGACGACCGGCGTGTCGGGAACGATGCGGGTCAGGCCTTCCGCCTCGATGCTGCCGGGGGTGAACGTTGAGAACAGACGCAGGGCAACGACCGTGAGGGTTTCACCGGTGAGCGGGTCCAGGGATTCCAAATCGCTTGTGCTTTCCCAAACGACGGCGACCTGGCCGGCGCGCCAAGCCACCCGGGGACCGGTCGCCGTGGGAGTGCCGGGATCTGGCAACTCCTTCTCGCTAACGTAGAAGGTGCCTCCGACCGGGTTGCCTGCCGCATCGAAGCGACGGCCCATGATGATGCGACCCGGGTTGGCATCGTCGTACTTGGCACTAAAGACCACGATCACGTTGCCGTCCGGATCAATCGCGGCGTCCACCGCCTCGACACTGGCCAGGGTGAGATCCGTGGCCACGGCTTTGGAGTAGCGAACCGTTCCGTTGGCGTTCAGGACCGTGAGCCAGACGTCCAAGCCGGTCGAGCAAACGGCTACGTAGGCATCCTTGCCATTCCCGTGGAAGCCGG
>CALJWR010000235.1 GCA_937976685.1 uncultured Verrucomicrobiae bacterium | reverse complement strand
CCTTGCCATTCCCGTGGAAGCCGGCGCTGTCGCCACGGCCGCCGCCACCCGCCTCGGGATGACCGGTCAGGTCGGCGAGCACCAGGTCACCGGTGGTGGGATTGCCCGCGTTGTCGAACATGCGGACGACCACCGGACCGGAATCGGATTTGTAGCGCACGGCAAAGCCGTTTTCGGTGGCTCCGGCCCCGTGCCACATTTCGGCGTTCCCGACGAAGTTCGGCGACTGGCTCGCCAGCGTCTCGGCCTTCACGACATTTCCGGCCGGATCCAGGATCCGGAAGATCACATGCCGCCACGGGTCACTGCCGCCGAACACGTCCACGAGGTCCGCGTTCTGCCGACTTTCGCCGAAGATGACCACGTTGCCGTTGGACAAATACACCCAGTCACCAATGCGGATGTTGCCTGGGTCCCGCGCGGCAAACGCCTCGCTGACGCCGGCGAGGATGCGAATCGGCTGGCCGTTGTTGGTGAGCAATTGCACCGTCGGATAGTCCCCGTTGCCGTCGCCGTAGTAACCGGCGAGCGCGGGCACTTCCTGGTCCAAACCGAACGAAGTGGCGCCCATGCCGACGCCGTCCCCAAACAGGTTGGCCTTGATCTTTGGCCCCCACGACTGCCAGCCGTGGACGGCGCTGCTGTCCGCACGGAAGTACGACAGGAACTTCGTGGTGACGCTACCGCCGAGCGCGACCGAGGTGGTTTCCGTGTCCGGCGTGATCGAGTTGCCGGCGGAATCGAACATCGTCCAGACCGCCTCGATGTCCTGCAGACCGTCCCCGTCGTCTTCCCAGCCGACGATGACGTTGCCGCCATTGGCGATGGCGACGCCGAGGCTTTCGGTGTTGTTGTTGTTGATGTTGTCAATCTCCGCTGTTTTGCGGTTGATGTAGATGGTGTCGGTCTTGGGTGTCAGACCATTGTCTTCAGGTGCGCCCGGGGGAGTCTGGGCCAGCAAGCCGGCCACCCCCACCGTCGCGGCGAGGAAACCAAACAGGTTCTTCATGAGTGTTATTGCTTCAGGATTTCAATTGTTGTTGAAGGCTGTCACCGAAGCAGGGGTGGCACACCGGCCCTCCGGGTGCAAGTGATTTGTGGAATCAAAGCTGGTTGGGAGCGCTTCTTAGCTCGGGGCGGGGCGGCCGAAAGGCAAAGCCACGGTGCGGACGTCTGGGGCTGCGGGATCGCAGGTTGCCGACCCCGCCGACGAGTCTCCGGCGGGGTTCGCAGCAATCGAGCTTCAAGTGAACGCGCCGCACCCCGCAGCCGGTCGGCAGGGCGGGATCTGCTCACGCCCGACCTTCCGGCCATCGGACGGCGGCATTCGAGGGTGGGTTTCGGCGGCGATGGCCGGCTGCCAGCCGCCGATCTCATCCTAGGTAGGGCCGAAGCACCTTGCCCGCCACGCGCACGGCGTTCTTTCGTCCTTCCAGCGTCTTGCCGAAGGTGTCGTCCTCGACCTCGATCGCCACCGGGCCGTCGTAGCCGATGTCGTACAACGCCGCCATGAACTGCGCCCAGTCAATGTCCCCAAAGCCGGGGATGCGCGGCTGATGCCATTCGAGAGGATAGGCGAAGATGCCGACGTCGTTGATGCGCTCGGTGCGGATGCGCACGTCCTTGGCGTGCAGATGAAAAAGCTTGTCCTTGAACTCGCGCAGCGGCGACACCGGATCCATGAACTGCAGGATGAAGTGCGACGGATCGTAGTTGAGGCCGAAGTTGGCTGAGAGGATGTCGCTGAAGGCCCGGCGCCAGATCACCGGCGTGGTCATCAGGTTTTTGCCTCCCGGCCACTCATCCCGCGTGAAGGACATGGGGCAGTTCTCGATCCCGATTTTAACCCCGTGGTCCTCGGCGAAGGCGATGAGCGGCTTCCACGTCTTGAGGAAGCGCGGCCAGTTCTCGTCCACGGTTTTCGTCCAGTCGCGGCCGACGAAGGTGTTGACGTTCCGCAGGCCCAGCAGTTCGGCGGCGAGGATAACTTTTTTGAGGTGGTCCACCTGGCGTTTGGCAGCGGCCAAGTCCGGATCCAGCGGGTTGGGGTAGTAACCCAGACCGCTGATAGCGACGCGGTGCTTCGCGCAAAGGGCGTTGACCTCATCGGCCCGGCTCCGGCTGAGACCGACCACGTCAATGTGGGTCACACCGGCAAACTTGCGTTCGGCTTTGCCCACGGGCCAGCACATGATTTCCACGCAGGCAAACCCCTCGCTGGCGGCAAAGGTCAGCACCTGGTCGAGACTGAGTTCGGGCAGAATGGCAGAGGCAAAGCCGAGTTTCATCGCTGATCGTTGTTGAATCCGGCGCAGTTGTCGCGGGAAGGCGCGGCGGTGTCAATGGCGGGAAGCCCTCGAGGCGCCGGGTCGCGACCAGGAGTGAAGGAAGCATTCGGGCACCGACACCGGCGGCGGCACGGTTCGCGATCGGGATTTCTATTGCCTCCCGCGGGGTGCGTCGTAGCTTCAGCCAGAACCTGAACGAAACCAACCAACCCGCAGCAGCGTATGTATTTTGGCGTTGATTACCACCCGGAGCATTGGGTTTACCCCTACGCCGGCACCGCTGAGAACCCGGAGGCCCGCTGGGAGCGCGACGCCCAGTTGATGGTCGCCGCCGGTGTGAACGTTGTCCGCATGGGCGAGTTTTGCTGGGGCCTGTATGAGCGCGAGGAGGGCGTGCACGATTTCGAGTGGATGCGGCGGGCGATGGACGTGATGAAGCTGCACAACATCCAGGTCGTCCTCGGCACGCCGACCGCCGCCCCGCCGGTGTGGATGGCCCGCAAGTACCCTGAAATCCTGCCGGTGGACGAACACGGCCTCAAGCGGTACGAGGGCACCCGGCATGCCTACTGCATGAACAGCGACCTCTACTGGCAGAAGGCCAGCGGCATCGTCACCGCCCTCGCCCAGGCGCTCGGGCAACACCCGCAATTGATTGCGTGGCAGATTGACAATGGCATCGGCGGCCACGGCACGGAGTTCTCCTTCAACGATGACGCGCAGCGCGACTGGCACCGCTGGCTCCAGGCCAAGTATGAAACGGTGGAGAACCTGAACAACTGCCTCGGCCTGCGTTTCTGGGGCCAGGTGGTCAGCCGCTTCGAGGACGTCCCCATGCCGCGCACCGCGCCCACCATGCATAACCCGGCCCTGGTGCTCGACTGGATGCGCTTCGCCAGCGACACGTGCGTCTCCTTTGTGCGGATGCAGGCGGACATCCTGCACCAAATCACGCCCTCGATCCCGGTCACAACGAACCTGCGCGCGCTGACCCGGCACTACGACCATTTTGACATGGCAGACGCGCTAGATTTCGTGTCGCTCGACACCTACGCGACCCTGAAGCACAAGCCCTCGGAGAACGCCGTCGAGTTCGACATCATGCGGTCACTCAAGAAGTCAAACGTCCGGCTCCCCGGCGGCGGCGAGGGCTTCTGGGTGATCGAACAAAAGGCCGGCAACGTGAACTGGCAGGACGTGAACTCCCTGCTGCGGCCGGGCGTGGTGCGCCTGTTCACGTACCAGCTCCTGTCGCGCGGGGCCGATGGCGTGCTGTACTTCTTCTGGCGCTCGCCGCGGATCGGTTCCGAGAAGTTTTACGGCGGCGTGCTCACCCACGACGGCCGCGGCGACAACCGCGTTTACCGCGAGATCAGCCAGATCGGCGACGAGATGAAGCTCCTCGCACCGGTGCTGAAAGGGTCCAAGGTGGTGGCCGAGACGTGCATCCTGCACAGCCATCCGAACGAATGGAAACTCAAGCAGCCCCAGCAGCACACCAAGGCCTTCCGCCTGCGCGACCACATGATGCTGTTCTACAACGCGCTGCACGACCGGAACATCCCCGTGGACTTCGCCCGGCCGCCGCGCGACGACGAGGACTCCGCCGCGTTGCAGAAGTACAAGGTCGTCTTCGCCCCTTCCCTGCACCTGCTGGATGCGGGCGAGGCGGACCGCTTGAAACTCTACGTTCAGAACGGCGGCACCCTGGTGTCCACCTTCAACACCGGCCTGGTGGATGAACACGACATCGCCCCCGACACCGGTTTCCCCCATGACCTGACCGACCTGTTCGGGCTCGAGGTGCAGGAATTCGACCCCATCCCGCCGGAGGAGGAGAACCCGTTGAACTTCAAGGGCGCCTTTCCCACCACCCACCTGCACACCGCCCGCATCTGGTGCGACATCATCGAGCCGCGCGAGTGTGAAGTGCTGGCCACGTTTGCGCGCGATTTCTATGCCGGACGACCGGCGCTGACGACCAACGCCTACGGGGCCGGCCGCGCCATCTACGTCGGGTTCATGTCCGGGCAGGCCTTCTACGGCGACCTCATCAACTGGGTCCGGCAGTTGTGCAACGTCTCCACCCTCCTGAAGGTGCCGGAGAACGTGGAGGTCAGCGTACGCCAGCGCGACGACACCCGCATCTATTTCCTCCTGAATCACCAGAGCACGCCGGTGCGCATCACCTTCTACAAGCCCATGCACGATTACCTCACGGCCAACACCTTTACCGGCAATTACGATCTGCCGCCCCACGGAGTGCTGGTCCTCGACGAGAAGGTGACCAAGGCGTGACGCCCCGTTTTATCCGGGGCGGGCCAAAGGTTGCGACCATGAAGTTGCCCGGGTGCCCAGTTCAACGGTAGTTCAACGCCGCGCCGCGCCGCCGATGCCGACCGACCAATCCGCCAATCCTTCGGCCAACCAACCCCGCGCCGCCTTGCCCCGCTCCTCGGTCCGTCGGCCGTTCTTCGCCTCGCGCCCGGCCCCGGTGCCCCGCGATGCCCGGCAGGCCGCCCTGGCGGAGTGGCGCGGACTCGACCTCGCCCCCTTGGAGCGCGCATGGGCGGACCAGAGCCAGCCCGTCGCGGCCGTCTTGAACCGGGTGGTCGCCGAACTGAACCTGGATCGCCGGCTGGCGGAGGCGGAGGTGTTCAAGGCGTGGGGGCAGCTCGTGGATCCGGTGGTCGCCGCGCACGCGCAGCCCGCCGGCCTCCGCAACGGCACCTTGTTCGTCAACGTGGACAGCAGCGTCTGGCTGAACGAAATCGTGCGCTATCGCCGCCGGGAGATTCTCGACCGTCTCCAACACGCTTTCGGTCCGGACATGGTGGCGAAGATTTCTTTTCGCGTCGGTTGAGCAACTGGATTGCCCGCACAGAGCGGGGGGGGTTCGGCCACGCGCCTTCCACCGGGGGCCAGCGACGGGGTGGTGGCAGGTCACTTGTTCACATCGCCCCCGCCGATCTTTACACCCCGGGGTCCAATGTTAGAGTCCTCACATGGCTTCTGCTTTCGACGACTCCGAGTTCGTGGACCGTGACGTGCAAACCGCGCAGGCCGTCCGGCACGCCAGTTCCGCAGCCGTCGCCGCCACGGGTCTGGTCAGTCGCCCGCCCACGCGGGCGGAACTCGAGGCCCGGGCCACCGAGGCACAAAAGCGCCTGGCCGAGCTGAAGCGCGCCCAGGAGGAAGTCGAGCGGGAACGCGCCCGTTTGGAGGAAGCCCGCCGGCGGCGCGCCGAATTCGAAACGGGTCGCGCCGAAATGCTCCAAGCCCTCACGCGCGGCGTCGGCCTGCTGGAGGAAGCCACCTTTCGCGCCCGGCGGGACGCCGAGCAAATGGGCCGTACGCTCGCCGAGTTCCAGGACGCGCTCGGCAAACTCCAGGCGATCAACGAAAACCGGTGGACGCAGGAAGGCTGGGAACAGGAACTCACCCGCGCGCTGACGACCATCGAAAACGCCCGGATGGAGTGGAATTCCGCCCGGCTCAAGTGGCCCCTGCTGGACGGCAAATCGCCGGAGGACGGGCAAGCTTCGGCTTCGGCCGCCACGTCGCCGTGGCCGGGCGGCCAGAGCCTCGGTGAACTCGCGAAGCTGGGACTCGCCCTCACGTGGCCGGTGGCGACGGTGCTGCTCGTCGGAGTGATCGCCCTCGTCATCGTGCTGCTGCGCGGATAACCGCCACCCGCCCATGGGCTGGTTTGGCAAGAAGCGGGACCCAATCGAGGAACGCGAGCGTCAGCTCAAGCAGAAGCTGGCGGCGCTGGAGGGCGAGATTCGTCAGTTGACCGAGGGGGACGCAGGCGTTCCCGCGCCCCGCTACCGCCGCTCCACCACGCCCCATCCCTCGGCCGATCCGGCGGGCGGACCGCCCCAGTTTGAGGAGATTCCCCATCCGCATTCGGCCAATCCTTTCGAGGGCGAAACCACGACGTCGCACTTCAATGAACTGGGCGTGCGCAAGTACGACCTGGCCGGAGCTCTCCGCCGCTGGTGGATCCGCCTGCGCGGCCGCCAGCCACCCACCTCGAAGCTGGTCAGCTACCTGGCTGCCGGGAGCATTCACGGCCTGCCGCCGCTGCGTTACGAGAAGCGCATCGCGCGCAATCGGTTCCTCGCGTTGTTCGCCCTCTTCCTCGGCATCCTCTGGGGGCTTGTGTACTTCTATTTCGCCAATCGGTCGTGATGAAAACGGCTTTGATCCAGACTCCCGCAGGACGGTTCACCGCCCATTTTTCTGACCGCGGCCTGGCGCGTCTTGAGTTCCCCGATGCATCTGGTCAGGCCGCGTCCCGGCGAACCGGTTCCGGGCTGACGAGCGTCCAGCGCGCCTGGCTGCGAATCGCCGCTCGCGCCGTGCGCTGCGCGCTCAAGGGCGAGCGCATCCCCGACTTCCCACCGCTCGATGTCTCGTCGGGAACCGAGTTTCAACAACGCGTCTGGGAGGAGCTCTGTCGCATCGCCCCCGGCCACACCCGCAGCTACGCCGAAATCGCGCGGTTGGTCGGGCGCCCGACGGCCGCGCGCGCGGTCGGTCGGGCGTGCGGGGCAAACCCAATTCCCCTGCTCATCCCCTGTCATCGTGTGCTCGCCGCCAACCGCCGGATCGGCGGATTTTCCGGCGGCCTGGACTGGAAGCGCCGGCTTTTGGAGAGTGAGGGGATCGCCTTCAACTAGCGCTCCCGGCCGTCTGGGCCCTGCAATCGTCGCACGGGTTCAGTGCGGGTGCGGCGTTTCCTCGTAATGTCGGCGGAGCGCATCTTCGCCGAAGTCGTTCTTCAAATCCCGCCACGTGGTGTGGATGTGGTTGGCGTTGTTCTGGGTATTGTCGTACTCGAGGATGAAGGTGGGGCCCTGCACGCGATAGTAGTGGCCCTGGCCCTTTTCGAGACCGCCCAGCCACGCGAACCAGAGGTTTTCGGGGCCGGCGGAGGCAATTTCCTTCCACGTTTCGTCGGCGACTTCGGTGCGGTATCGCCGCACGTATTCGTTCAGCAGTTCCTTGAGCAGGCCGCGCTGCTCGGGCGAGAGCTGCGCCATGTTGATGCCCATCGGCTTGAGCGGCTCGGCCTTGCGCCCGGGGCCGAGAATGATGTCGGCGGGCGCGCTGCCCGGCAAAATCCCCTGGCGGCGCTGGGTGTCAGCGAGCGATTTCGCCAGCGCGCGGCCGAGATCCTCCTCGCGACGCAGCACCCGCAATCCCTGCTGCGGCCCGTCCCGGACTTCGGCGGGGTTGCTGCCCATCATGGCCGGGGCCGTCGCGGCCACCGAGCCGTTCACGAGTGTGAAGTTCAGCGAGAGATGATGCCCCTCAACCCGCCAGCCCCACACGCCGCGCGCGGCCGGCTCGCCAAAGAGGGTCACGTAGTACAACTCCGGATCGCGTACGGGACCACGGCCCTGCTCGAGGTCACGCAGGACCGTCTCCAGCGACATGATCGTGGTGGCCTTGAAAAAGCCGCGATGGCTGAGGCCCGAACTGAGCAGGCGGTACACCAGATGGCGCTGGCCGGCGTCGAGCGCCTTCAGCGGAACACCCCGGCGTTCGCGGGGCACGAAGTGCCAGTTCGACCGCTCCGCATCTTTCACCTCGTACACCGCCCGGGACTTTTGTTCCGGTGAGAGCGCTCTGAGAAACACCTGCGCCGCCTCGGCCATTTCCTCGGCGACATCGTGCGCCTGGACGGGGACTCCTGACGCGGCGATACCCGCGAGGGCGACGGCGAGGAGCGTCAACAGCAGGCTCTTGCAGTCAATCGGCCGCGAAGCGGGGAGACGCTTAAGCATCCCAGCAAACCTCGCCCGACCTCCCCCCTAACCACAAGTCAAATCGGGCCTTCTTGAGCCATTGCCTCAATCATTACGATGCGTATGGGGTTGACAGTTTGACCAGGGGGAGAGGAACGCAGGGAGTGCGTGGCCGCCGAAGTTTTGCTTTGGCCGGCGGCGACACACGCCGGCGAGACCGAAAATCAGCGTTGTTTCGGGTTCTGGCGGCTCGC
>CALJWR010000234.1 GCA_937976685.1 uncultured Verrucomicrobiae bacterium | reverse complement strand
CATACGTTTCCAGGACAAAACGCGCCGAAATAAATTCACCCCAAATGGCAAGATTGAATCTCAATCGTAACGATTGAGGCAGGCGCTTTGGCTGGCTACTGGAACCATTCTCGCCGCGGCCGGCGCATCCACAACAACTTGGTGCCGAGCAGGCCGACGGAGCGGCTGTCGCTGCAACGACTGCACAAGCGCTTTCGGCTGAACCAGGCGCTTCTGGCGGTGGAGCCGGTTCTAGAAGTTTGGTTTAGGGACGCTGCGCGATTCAAGTGAAGAGCGGCGCTCAGGATTCGGACCGGCAGATTCAGCGCAGATGCGCCTCCGGGAGTCGGCGGAGCCGGGCGACGATTTCGAGTTGTTGGGGGGCAGATTAGTCTGCTCGCCGGGGTCGGTCGCCAGATGGACAAGGAACTCCTCCACGCGCGGTGCCCAAGCCAACTGTCGGACTTGGCTCAAGGCGGTGGAGACATCGGTGGGGGTGGCTGCCCGGATGGAGGTGGAATCGCCTTGGGGTTTGGCGGCGGCACACCGGGGAGGGTTTTCGGGGGCTCCACCGCGCTTCACCGCGGGCGAAGTCCTCGAGTGGGGCGCCCCGCCGGCTTTTTCAGCCCGCACCTGCCAGTTTCAGGCCCGCCTCCAGCCGGTGCAGCCGTTTCAGGTTGTAGGCCGGGCACACCAGCGTCCATTCCAACGCCACCTTCGCCCGTCCGCGCAGCCGAAACTGCCGAAACCCCAGCACGCTCTTGATGATCCCAAACACCGACTCCACGGTTCGTTGACGCAACAGGTAAAGCGCCCGACCCGCCCTCGTTCGCAACCGGTGGCGCATCACTTCGGCCGGGCTCGCGTCCGCGGGCAGCGGCGCCGGTTCGGGTTTCACTTCCAAATCGCTCACGCTCCGATGGTGGCCCGTTTTCTCCACCGCCGCCTACACCGTCGTGCCCGTGGCTGCGCCCTCCGGGGTCTGTTCGATCTGCCGCACCGCCTGTTCGCTGAAGAAGCCGCTGTCCACCAGCACGGCGGCCACCGAACCCGCCGCCCGGGGAATGGCCGCCAGCGTGGGGGCCAGTTCCTGTTTGTCGTTGGGGCCTGACTGACGCGCGCGCCCACGATCAGGCGGCTCTCCACTTCCACCGCCGCCTGCGCGTTGCAGCTTTGCTCGAAATGCTGCCCGCTGCCCATTTTCATGATCCGGCTGTCCGGATCCGTGAAGTGGTATTGCTCCCTGGCGTCGGGCTGCGTGGGCGGGGCTGGCGGCGCTTGGCCTCCGACCTTTTTCCCGCGCTCCTTTTGGGCCGTTCGCTCCGCCCGCTTCGCCGGGTGTTCGGCCAGTTGGACGGCGTAGCGGGCTTGGGCGCGGGCTTCGATCTCGGCCCGGGCCCGCGCCAGTGCGGCCTTGCGTTCCTGCCGGCGGGTGATTTCCGCGGGGATGGTCAGGCCGTCCTGCAACGGGGTGGCGTCGGCCTGCTCGGCCTTGACCAGGAGTTGCTGCACTTCCAGTTCAAGTTGCTCGATCATCTCCCCGGCGCGCTGGTAGCTCACCGCGCTGTGCTTGCTGGCGTTGGCCAAGACCTTGGTGCCGTCGGCGGCCACGGTGAGCTGGCCGACCTTGAGGAGTTGGAGCTGCTGCGCCAGTTGCAACACTTTCACACAGCTCTCGGTGAGCAGGGCGTGGTTTTCCCGGCGGAAGGTGCCGAGGGTGTCGTGATCGGGATGGGTGTCGGCGGTGAGCCGGCGCACGGGCACGCTGTCGTCGGTGCTCGGCTCGATGCGGCGGCGGCTGAAGAGGCCGGTGGCGTCGCGGTGGGTCAGCAGGGCCAGCAGCATGGGGGGCGGGTATTGTTTGCTGCCGGGGCCGCGGGTGTTGACGCGGACCTGGCGCAGGTCCAGCGCCTCCACGGCGTCGAGGATGAAGTGGACGAGGGGATCGGCGGGCACCCAGTCGCGCAGATTGGGCGGGAGCCGGAGCGGGGTGTCGCGGTCAATCGAAACGGAGCGGGCGACCCTGCATTTCAGACGCGCCCGCCGCGCCCCGGTTCAATCCCCATGACAAGAATCGCGTTTCCCAAGCCCGAAAGGCTGCTAGGACCCCAGCGGAGGCGGCTCAGGCCTTTCACACCCGGCCCGGACGCGTTTTCACCACAGCCATCGCGTTGCGCGTGTCCACGATGCACGGTGCCCACTCGGCCAGCTCGAGGTAATTCACGCACTGGCGATGCGTGGCGATGATCACCAGATTGAAGCGAGCAATCGTTTCGCGATTCCATTCGACCGAGCGCGTGCCAGCCCAGTGCGGATGCTCCCGCGTCGGGCGGATCACCGGAATGTAGGGATCGTAATAGGCAACCTCTGCCCCCCGTGCGCGGCACAGGTCCATGAGCACATAGGTCGGCGATTCGCGGTCGTCGTCCACGTTGGGCTTGTAAGACAGGCCGACCAGAAGAATGCGGCTGCCGTTCATCGCCTTGTACGCTGCGCGTTGAGCGTTTCGATGGCAAGGTTCACCACATGCATCGGCATGGACGTGTTGACCTCGCCCGCCAGTTCGATGAAACGCATGTTCTGGCCGTATTCGCGCGCCTTCCAAGTGAGATAGAACGGATCAATCGGGATGCAGTTCCCACCAGACCCGGGCCGGGATAAAACGCCATGAAACCGAAAGGCTTGGTCTTCGCGGCGTTGATCACCTCCCAGATGTCAATGCCCATCGCGCTGTAAACGAGCTTGAGTTCGTTGACCAGCGCGATGTTGACGCTGCGGAAAATGTTCTCCAACAGCTTGGTCGCCTCGGCGGCGCGACACGAGGACACCGGCACAAGCGTGCGAATGGCCCTGGAGTAAAGCGCGCAGGCGCGCTCCAGACACGCCGGGGTGTACCCCCCACAACCTTGGGGGATGTTCGCCACCTTGCTCTCCGGGTTGCCGGGGTCCTCCCGTTCGGGCGAGAAGGCCAGATAAAAATCCCGGCCCGCCACCAACCCCGAACCGATCTCCAGCACCTCGCGCAAATCCTCGTCCGTCGTGCCCGGATACGTCGTGGACTCCAGCACCACAAGCGTGTCCTTCTGCAAATGCCGTGCGATGCGACGCCCCGTCTCCAAAATGAAGGAGATGTCCGGGTCGCGGTTCTTGCTCAGCGGCGTCGGCACGCAAATGATTACCGCCTCGACCTCCGCCACGCGCGCAAAATCGGTCGTCGCGGAGAACCGTCCCGCCCGAATCATTCCGGTGATCGTTTCCGAGCCGATGTGCCGGATGTAGCTGCGCCCCTGGTTGAGCGCATCCACCTTCACCGGATCAATGTCCAGACCCAACACCGTCACGCCGGAGCGCGCGAACTGCAACGATAGGGGCAGTCCCACGTAGCCCAGGCCGACGACCGCAATTTTGCTCTTCCGTTCGCTTGTTTCGCTCATGGTCCTCCACGCAAACTCGTTCCTTGTTTTTTGAACCTCCCAAATGCCCTCACACAGTATCGCTGCCCACGTCCCGACGGGGCGGCGAAGCCGCCGAAGCACCGCCAAGACCCAGCGCCGCATAGGCGCGCTGCACCGGGCGCGGCCAGCGCTCGGCAGTAACCAACGCACAAAGTGCCCGCGCCGAATGCACGGCGATGGCCGCCGTCACCAGCGAGCCGACGAGCATCGCCAGCCATTGCGGCAGCGCCTGCGCCGCCACAAACACCAGCCCGACCGCCGGGCCGACGCCCAACGCCAACCGCCGGTTCGCCGCCGACCAACTGAAACCCGTCACCCGCCGCGCCACCCCATAAATCCCCGCCAGATACACCCCATACAACCCGGAGAACGCCATGCCCGCCCCGCGCACGCCGAACCATTGCACCCCAAACCACACCAGCGCGAGCTGGATTGCGTTCGCCCCCAGTTCCGTCCAGAAAAACCATGCGCCTTCGCCACGCGCCACCAGAATGAATCCCAACGGCCAGCTCACCACCCGCAGCAGCATGCCCAAGCAAATCCACCGCAGCACCTCCACCGCCGGAGCGAACTCCTGCGAGAAAAACAGCCGGATTACCCACGGCGCAAAGGTCAGCGTCGCCGCCACGCCGGCCCCCGCCAGCAGCAGTCCCACTTCCACCTGTTCGTTCACCAGCCGGTTGCATTCGACGCGATGGTGCGCCACCGCCGTCAGCCTCGGATAAAAATCCGCGCCCATCGCCTGCACAATGAACCCGATATACACCCCGCCCAACGACCAGGCGGCCTGATACTGCCCCGCCCCGTCCACACCGATCTGCCGCACCAAAATCAATCGGACCAAATACGCCATACCCATCGCCATCAACGTCGTGGACATGAAGACCAGTCCCAACCGCAACAACGCCCGCGCTTCCCCGGCCACCTCTGCCAGCCGCAGCCGTACGCGCTCGACGCGCACTTTGCGCGCATAACACCAAGAGGTCAGAATCCTCATGCCCGTCACGGACACGATGGACGGCACCACGCCGTGCTCGGGCACGCCCTGGCGCCAAAACCACCACACCACACCCACACCCAGCACCATTCCGTAGAACGCACCCAGCACGTTGATGCGCGCCAAATCACGGATGCGCCGCATCCCCTGAACCAATGCCACCTGCGCAGCCGACACTTCGGCGAACAGCACCGCCAGCGCCAGCCCCACCAGCCAATTGGCACTCTGCGTCCCGCCGAATGTCACCCGCGCAATCGGCTCGCGGAACAGCACCAGCAACAGCCCGCCGAGCAGGCCGGCCACCAGCGCCACCCGACGCAGCGTCCAGACGGTGCGCGCAATCCGCTGCGCGTCGCCGCTGCCCGCCGCTTCGGCAATCTGCCGCACCCCGCTGGTGTTGATCCCCAGCCCCGCCACGCTGCGCACCAGGTCGCAGATCGAGCTGTACACGCCCAGCAACCCGACACCTGAGGGCCCCAGCAACAGCGCCATCGCCTTCATCCGCACTGCACCCAACGCCAGATTGATCGCCGACGCCCCGCCGATCAGCGCCGAAGATTTCAAAATCTGGCCGTGGCTGCTTTGGGCCGACGCGCCTGCCGGGCCCAATGGCGCGGGTCGGACGCTGCCCGCATACGCCTCCGGCGTCGCCTCGGAAATCGAATTGGTGCCGGTGGGGTTCATGCAGCGGCGGACGCCAGGGCTTCGGTGGCCTGCCAGACCGCGC
>CALJWR010000233.1 GCA_937976685.1 uncultured Verrucomicrobiae bacterium | reverse complement strand
GCTGGCTTGGGCCGCGTGGTGGGCAAGCGGCGTCACCGTGGCGGTTGCCCTGGCGCAGGCGGTCTTGCTCGACTTCAAATCCCGTCGCGAAGAGGCCTGGCTCCGGGAGCGGTTCCCGGACTATGCCGCCTACGCCCGTCGCGTACGGCGTTTCGTGCCGTGGCTGTATTGACCCCGGGGATTGCTCGCGGGGTGCTGGACTGACCGCCGGTCCCAGGGATGGCGAAATCGGTTTCTGCAACCAAGCGGCAGCCTGCGCCACGACGATCTGCTGGATTCCGGCAACGGGTCGGATCCCGAGGGGCACGCCCGCCGGGGAACCTTCGGGAAGCCTGCCGCCAAAGGGCGCCAGCCTCGGTGCTGGAACACCCCGCGCCCGCGGTGTTCGCGGCGCTCTGCTCGCGGCTTTGCCCCTCCCGTGGTCCGGCGTGCAAACGCTCGTTACCTCATTCAGATCTTTGTGCCACGGCACCCAACCACGGGGGCAACAGCGATTGCCGCTTTGAGGTGCGGCGCGGGCGGAAGGGAATGGCGGGAGCGGCGGGGCTCGAACCCGTAACCTCTGCCGTGACAGGGCAGCGCTCTAACCAATTGAGCTACGCCCCCCACCAAGAAGCGCGGTCAAGCTAGTGAAGCCGCCGTTGCGGCGTCAACCGCGTTTTTGGAAACTGTTCTTTGCGGCCGACTGTTCGGCGCGGTGTTGGCGCGAGGGAGCGGGCCGCACCGCGTTGCCGTTCGGTCCCACACCACCCGGATCAATCCGGCTGCACCAGTTCGTCCGCGCCGGGCGTCGGTCTGGGGCCCCGGGGCTGGCGATCCATGTCGTCCGCTACACCCCCCACGGCCTCGGGCAGTTCCGCGCCCGGAGGAGGCGCCGACCGCAGGCGGAGATTCCCGGTGGCTGGATGCACGAACAGGCTGGTCCAGTCGCCGGTGAGGTTGTGGCGCAAGGTCACCCGGCTGGAGGACTCGTTCCGAAGCGGCGGACCGCTGAGGAGGTTGTTGGCGACCACCAGACCGTCGTTGTCGTGTACCAGCCGGATCAGTCGCCCCAGGCGGTTGGCGGGATCGTGGATGGTGTTATGCACGATGCGGCAGTCGCGCGTGAAGTCGGCCACGATGCCGTTTTCCGGGGCGCGGGTGATGAAGTTGTTTCGGACCACGCACCGCCTCGCGTGAACGGGCACCTCGGCTGGTTTGTGCGAATTACCCAGGGCGATCCCGGTGTCGCAGTCCACGATGATGTTCCGCTCCACCACGCAGTCCTCCGTTTCGTGCCAGAGGAACACGGCTCCCCGGGCTTCGCGGGTGCGTCCCTGGATGCCAATGAACACATTGTCCGCGATCAGCCATCCGCGGGCGTACATGACGTCAATCCCCCCGACGTAATTTCCATCGAAATTCTCCGGCGTGTCGGCCGGGTCGTCCTCGAAGCGTTTCGGGCGGTCGTTGTAGAAAAGGCAGTACTGGATGCGGCAGTCCCGAGGGCGCAGGGATTCGAGCCGATCGAGGGGCACTTTGACCCCCTTGACCGCGCGCTGCCAGAAGTTGCGCAGGACGCAGTTGTAGAGCGTCACGCGCTGGACGCCCGAGTCCGAATTGATCTTGAGCCCGTTGTGCGGGACGTGTTGCAGGGTCAGATCGGCGAGCGTCACTCCCGCGCAGGCGTGCAGGGCGACCAATTCCCCGTCCTGACTCCGCGCCCCGTCCAGGATCACCTTCGCGCGGTTGCCGGATTCCCCCCGCAGCGTGACGCCGTCAGTGCGAATGCGGAGACAACGGGGCAGCCAATAGTGGCCTTCGGCGATCAACACCGTAATGCCCGGTTTGACCGTTGCCACCGCGGCGAAAAGTTCCTCGACCGTGGCCACGCGCCGGACTTCCCCCGGTGGCGGTGGCAACGGTGGCGCTTGCGGAAACCACGGTTCATTCGGGGGCAACGTCGCCACGCTTTCTGTCGGCCGCGCCTGCCCAAGCTGCAGGAGCTCCGGCGATCCGGCCGAGCCGGCGGCCCCAGCGGTGCCACCGATCGAACCGGTCAACAGGACCAACAGGACCCACAAGGATCCGTTCCGCGTCGGGCTTTTCATCGCCCCCAGTCTGCTCCCCGGCCGAGGCAGAAGCCAGCTTCCGCGTCCATTCGGACGCGCCCGCCCTGCGCGCCTTGGCACCCGCGCCGCGTGTGATACTGTGTGGCCCAGATGAGCGTAAATGCCCTGTTGGACGGACTTCTGAGTTACGTCTGCCTCCTGATTCTGCTGACCTTCCACGAGTTTGCCCACGCGTGGGTCGCGTGGAAGCGGGGCGACGACACGGCCTACAACCTCGGACGCGTGTCGCTCAATCCGATCGTTCACATGGAGGTCATCGGCACCGTGGTGCTGCCACTGGCCGTCGTGTTCCTGTCGGCCGCGAACTCGGGATTGGCCAATTTCATCATCGGCTGGGGCCGGCCGGTCCCGGTCAATCTGAACAATCTACGGCACCCCCGCTTCGACGACACGCTGATCGCGCTGGCCGGGCCGGCCATGAACTTCGTCCTGGCGGGTCTCATCGTTGGTCTGGCGCGCGGGTTCGAACTGGCCGGCCAGCCGCAGATGGTGGACGTGGCCATCCGGATGGCGGCGATCAGTCTGCTGCTGTGCTTTTTCAACCTGCTGCCCATCCCGCCCCTGGATGGCTCGCACGTGCTCAGAAACTTCACGCAGATGAGCTACGAGACCTATTTTCGCATGGCCCAGTACGGGTTCATCATCGTGATTCTGGCGATTCAGGTTCCTCAGGTGCGCGGACTGATTCGCGACGCGACGTTTGGCTCGCTTCTCCTGTTCGCGCGGCTGGTCGGGCTTGGCATGGGGGGGTGATCCAGGGCGTCATCGGATGACCGCACCGATTGGCATTGCACTGGGCGACGTGACCGGCATCGGTCCGGAAATCACCCTGAAGGCGCTGGCGGCGCTGGCAGACGATCCGGGGGTGCGCTTCCTGATTATCGGTGACCCCGGCTGGTTCGACCGCGCCAATCGAACGGTGGGGGTGACGTTGGCCCCGTGGGCGGAGAACGCGGCGGCGCGCGTGACCGTGCTGGCGGCCGGCCCGCCGCTGCCAGATCGGCTTGAGCCTGGCGCTCCGGAAGCGGCCCGCGCGGCGGTGGCGGCCCTGCGGGAGGGGGCGGCCCGCTGTTTGCGCGGCGAGCTGGCGGCGCTGGTCACTGCCCCGGTGTCCAAGGAGGCCATCGTCCGCAGCGGACAACCGTTCGTAGGGCAGACGGAATTCCTCGCCGAACTGGCGGGCGAGCCCAACCCGGTGATGATGCTGCTCGGCGAAGACGATCGCGGGCGCTGGTTGCGCGTGGCGCTGGTGACGACCCACGTCGCAATCCGCGACGTCGCAGCACAAATCACGCGCTCGAGACTGGAATGCGCCATCGAGCGGGCAGCGGCGGCCTGTCGCGAGCTGGGCCTTTCCCGGGCGCGCGTGGCCGTATGCGGTCTCAATCCTCACGCCGGTGAGGGCGGGCAGTTCGGGACGGAGGAAATCACCACGATCGCTCCGGCCGTTCACGCCGCGCGCGCGGGGGGCCTCGACGTGTGCGGCCCTTTGCCTGCCGACACGTTGTTTTACCACGCGCTGCGGGGAGAGTACGACGCGGTGGTGGCGATGTATCATGACCAGGGCTTGGCGCCCCTCAAGATGCTGGCTTTTGAGCGCGGCGTGAACTGGACCCTTGGCCTGCCTTTCATCCGCACGTCCCCCGATCACGGCACGGCGTATGACATCGCCGGCCGCGACCGCGCAAACCCGTCCAGCATGATCGCGGCGATTCGTCTCGCCTGCCAACTGGCCGAGAAACGGGTCCGGGCAGCCTGATGTTGTTGCCCAGCGCGAGAACGCCGGTCCTTGCCGCGTGACGGCGCCGTCCCGCAGAATTCGCCCGGATGCTTACGCTCGCTGATGTCAGCAAAGGCTACGCCGGACGCACGCTCTTCGCGGGCGTCTCGCTTACTCTGACGCGGGAGGATCGGGTTGGCCTGATCGGCGCCAACGGGGCGGGCAAGTCCACCCTGTTTTCGATCATCCTCGGGCAGGAACCAGCGGACACGGGCGAGGTCACCTTCCAACGCGGCATCCGCCTGGGCCACCTGCCGCAGGAAAGCGCGCCAGCCGGCGACGAAACGGTGCTCGAACTGGCGACGGGGGTATCTACCGAGCTCGCGGAGACCCAGCGCCGACTTCGCGAACTGCGGGCGCGCCCTGACAGCGACCCTGCGGAAGTGCATGAGTGGGAGCGGCGCTTCGAGGACCTAGGCGGGCCCGACTTGGTCCCGAAAGCCAAGCAGGTGCTGGCTGGTTTGAGCTTTCGGCAGCGGGACTTCGACCGACCGGCACGGGAAATGAGCGGCGGCTGGGTGATGCGGGCCCACCTCGCCCGGTTGCTCGTGCAGGAACCGGATCTGCTAATGCTCGACGAGCCCACCAACCACCTGGACCTTGAGGCGCTGCTCTGGTTTCAGGGTTACTTGAAGACCTACCCGGGCGCGATCCTGATCATCTCGCACGACCGCGAGTTCCTCAACGAACTGGTCACGTCCGTGATCGAGTTGCGGCATGGACGGATGTTTCGCTATCGCGGCAACTACGATGACTTCCTGGAGCAGCGCGAGGCCAATGAGGAGCATTTGCTGGCGGCTTACAAGAACCAGCAGCGCGAGATTGCGCGGCTCGAGCGGTTCATCGAGCGGTTTGGGGCCAAGAACACCAAGGCCAGCCAGGCGAAGGCCAAGCAGAAGCAGATTGACCGGATGGAGAAGATCGCCGCTCCGCAGAGTGACGAGGCGACCATTGACTTTGCGTTTCCCCAGCCAGAGCGCAGTGGCCTCAAGGTGGTGACGCTGGACCGGGTTCACTTCGCGTACGGCAGCACGGTGGTGTACGACTCGCTGGACTTTGTGGCGGAGCGCGGGCAGCGGATTGTGCTCGTGGGCCCGAACGGCGCGGGCAAATCCACCCTCCTGAAGCTCCTGGCGGGCGTTTTGACTCCTCGAGCGGGCGAGCGGCGGCTGGGGCATAACGTCAAGGTCGGGTACTACTCGCAGTACCGGGTCGAAATGTTGAAGCCCGAGCTGACGGTCCTCGAAGAAGCCTTCAACACGCCCCAGCGCTTCACCGAGACCTTCGCCCGGACCGTGCTCGGATCGTTTCTGTTCCGTGGCGACGACGTTTTCAAAAGAGTGAGTGTGCTCAGTGGTGGCGAAAAGAGCCGCCTGGCACTGGTAAAGTTGTTGCTGGACCCCCCCAATCTGCTGCTCATGGATGAGCCGACGACGCACCTCGATCTCGCCAGCGTGGATGCCCTCTTGTACGCCCTCCAGCAGTTTCAGGGCACCGTGGTCTTCATCAGCCACGATGTCTATTTCATCCGGCAGCTCGCGAATCACGTCGTCCACGTCCAAGACGGGCGCCTGACCGCCTACCCCGGCGATTATCAGTACTACCTCGACAAAACCGCCGCTCTCCGTATGGCGGCACAGACCGCCCCGCCAAAAACCGCGGCGGCTGGTGGGAGCCGGAACCCGGCGGGAAACGCTACGGCCGCACAGGAACGCCGGGAGCGCAAGCGGGCGGAGGCAGAACAGCGCCAGGAGCGGGCGCGCCTGTTGCGGGAAGCAAGACAGACGGTGATCCGGCTGGAGCAGGAGATCGCCGGCCTGGAGACCCGGCAAGCTGAATTGACTCGCGAGCTCGAAGCCCCGGCAACCTACGCCGAGCCCGGTCGGGCGGTGATCGTGAACCGGGAGATGCAGGAAGTCCTCGCGCGCCTGGCCAGCCTGACCGCCGACTGGGAGGCCGCAGCCACCCGACTGCACGAACTGGAGACGTGAAGCGAGGCAAGGTAGCCGGCAGGAATCCGGTCGCCAGCAACGTCGCCCACGCGGACCGCCTGTTCACACGCAGTTCTCGCGAGGTCACCGGCGTTGCCGGTGGCAATGGGCGTGGGCAACGAAATTAGAACCGCTCGCGCGTTGACTTGGAATTCCACCCCACCTAATTTGTTGTCGTGACCGCAAGACTTGCAAAGTCACCCCGCAACCCCCGCCCCCTGTTCGGGGCCGTCGCGGAGTCGCCACTACCCCTCGCTTTTCTGACGTCCACCATGAACCCCAACGGCAAGAATATTGTCGAGGCGCTGACCAACTCCAAGTTGTTCCTCGACTACCACCGGGCCTACGGCGACATGACCGGTCTTCCCTTGGCGCTGCGCCCGCTTGAATCCTGGCAACTGCCCTATCACGGACGGCAGAACGAGAACGCCTATTGTGCCATAAATTTGGCCGCCCTGCATCGAAAAGCGTCCCCCAGAATGGTCGGCCGCGCAGGCTTGTGGACGATTTCTAACAGGCGTGCCATACTTCAGGATACGCCCACCTATCCTCGTAATTGTCACTGAGG
>CALJWR010000232.1 GCA_937976685.1 uncultured Verrucomicrobiae bacterium | reverse complement strand
GTGCTCCCGCCCTCCGTGGGAGCGGCGCCGACCGGCAGTTGGCCGAGCGGGGATTGGGAGTCTGCGCGGGGTAAGTCCGACCTTGGTCTGGTGCAGGACTCTTACCTCCGGCTCGAATCCGCCGGACGCCAGCACCACCTTGCGCGTCAGGCAGCCGGGGGTGACCCGGGAGACAGCCAATCAGGGGTACGTTGCGGGGCTGCTCCCTATGGGGCGTTTCCCCACGCCATCACTCAAGGCTGGACGCCCGGCCGATTTTCCGGAACACCGGGCGTGCCGGTGACAGCCGGTTTGCCATGAACGTGGATCAAATTGCTCTGCTGTTGATCCTCGCGGCCACGGTTGGGCTGTTTGTTTGGGGTCGCTGGCGGCATGACCTGGTGGCGATGGGCGCGCTGCTGGCGTGTGTGTGGACCGGGATTGTGTCCCCGGAGGTGGCCTTTTCGGGCTTCGGTCATCCGGCGGTCATCACGGTGGCGTGCGTGCTGGTATTGAGCCGGGGCTTGCAGACTTCGGGGGCCGTGGACGTGCTCACGCCCTGGGTGTTGCCCGCCTCGGCGGGAATTGTCCCGAGTCTCGTCGCGCTAACCGGACTGGCCGCGCTGCTGTCGGCCTTCATGAACAATGTGGGGGCCCTGGCCCTGCTGATGCCCGTGGCGTTGCAAGTGGCCGACAAACAAGGCCTGCCCCCGGGCCGCGTGCTGATGCCGTTGGCGTTCGGCTCCATTTTGGGGGGCATGACCACCCTGATTGGGACCCCACCGAACCTGATTGTTTCCGGTTTCCGCGCCACCACCGGGGCAGGCACTTTTGGAATGTTTGATTTCACCCCCGTGGGGTTGGGCGTGGCGAGCGTTGGGGTGCTGTTTGTGGCCCTGGTGGGGTGGCGGTTGGTACCGGCCCGGGAGCGCACCGGGATCGAAGGCTTCGTCACCGGCGCGTATCTGACGGAGGCCTATGTGACCGAAGAGAGCCGGGCCAACGGTAAGACCCTGCGCGAGATCGGCACGGTGCTCGAAGAGGTGGACGCGCAGGTGGTGGGGTTGGTTCGCGATCACCTGCGGGTGATCACCCCCGGACCCGGACGAGTGTTGCGGGCCGGCGACATTCTGGTGATTGAGGCCGAGCCGCAAGCGCTGGCTGCCGCGCTGTCCCGTCTGGGACTCAAGCTGGTCGAAGACGTGCCGGTAAAACCGTCGCGGTCAAACGGCCCTCCGACGCAAACTCCCGCGAGCGATCCCTCCCCCAACCAGGAGCCTTCGCCGGAAAAGCCCAAAACCAAACCGGAAGCCGATAAATCCGCCGAAACCGAGGAGGCGATCCTGATGGAATTGGTCGCGCTTCCAAACGCCTACCTGATCGGGCGCTCGGCCACAGACCTGCTGCTGCGCACCCGCTTCGGCATCAATTTGCTGGCCCTGTCCCGTCAGGGCCGGCGTTCCATCCGGCGGCTGCGCACCGAACGGCTTCAGGCCGGGGACGTGCTCCTGCTGCAGGGAACCCCCGACGCCTTGATGAGCTTCGCCAACGAATTCGGCTGCGTGCCCCTGGCGTCGCGCGCCCTTCGCCTGCCCGACCGGCGCCAGGCGTGGACGGCCGCGCTCCTCATGGCCGCAGCCGTGGGAGGGGCGGCCTTTGGTCTGGTCCCCGCCGCCGTGGCCTTTGCATCCGGCGTCCTGGCGGCATTGGTGCTGCGGGTCGTATCACCGCGCGCGGTCTATGAGGCGGTGGACTGGCCGGTGATTGTGTTGTTGGCCGCCTTGATGCCGGTGGCCGGGGCCATGAGCACCACGGGCGCTGCGGACCTCCTCGCGCGATTCCTGATGAAGCACATGGCGGGGGGCAACGCGATTCTCGCCCTGGGGTTGGTCCTGGTGGTTACGATGACCTTGTCCGACTTCATGAACAACGCCGCCGCCGCCGCGGTCATGTGTCCGCTCGCGATCAGCACCGCCACCCAGCTTGGGGCGCGGCCCGATTCTTACCTGATGGCCGTGGCGATCGGCGCCTCATGCGCCTTCCTGACCCCCATCGGACACCAGAACAACACGTTGATCCTCGGTCCGGGCGGGTTCCGTTTCGGGGATTACTGGAGGCTTGGCCTGCCGTTGGAGCTCCTGGTCGTCGCAATCAGTATCCCGCTGTTGCTCCTGGTTTGGCCCTTGTAGGGGAGCCTCCGGGCAATGGCGGTGCGGCCGGGAGCGATTTCCACCCGGGCCGGCGGTGAGGCATTCCTCTCGCTCCCTGGCTTCGCCGACCCGAACCCCGCCCCGGTGGAGGGAACCGGACGTGGGATACCCAAAGCGACGCCGCGTTTTCCCGCGGGGCGCATCTCGCGGGCTGGTCCGCAGGGTTCAACGCTCGCCCCTTTCGGACAGCCACTCGAGGCTCATTTGCTGGGCCCGCTGAATTTCTTCGGAGGACAGCAACACCCGCAGTTGGTCCCGCCCAAAAGCGGCGGTGGGATGCCCGTTGGCGGCGGCCACGTTCAGCCACATGTAGGCGCGCATCAGGTCTTGCGGGCTGCCCTGGCCGTTTTGGTACATCCGGGCCAGCAAGTACTGGGCTCCCGTGTGTCCGGCTTGCGCGGCTTGCAACAGTTGCTCGGCTGCCAGTTGGAAGTGCTGCGGGGTGCCACGGCCGTAGAGGTACGCTTTCCCCAACTCGTAGCGCGCCGCGACCGAACCGGCTTCCGCCGCCTTCTTGAACCACTCGAAGGCCGTGGTGTACTTGCCTTGCTGCCAAAACCGCATCGCCACCCGGTATTCGAGAGAGTTGGTGTCGGCGGCATCCTCCGCGTCCGGCGCGTTCAGCGTCCGCACCGGGATCTCGTTGGGGTTCCTCAGCCGATTCACCCTCCAGGTTAGGACGGCCATGAACGCCAGTGCGGCCATCAAACCGCTCAGGGCCAGGCGGGTGCGATGAATCACCCGGAAACGCCGATGACATTTCTGGCAGCGAAAAGTGGTGTTCCACAGCCTGCCCTGCCGGTGAGATCTTCGGACCTCCGTGCTCCCACAAGAGGGGCAAACCGCCCCTGTAATTCCCTTGCTCGTCATCCCGGTCGAAGAATACGCCTGAGGTGCGCTCGGGCAACAAGGGAGAATCGCTTCAGCGGTCCGCGACCCGGTCCGTTCCCGACCATACGCCCCCAGAAGGCCAATGACCGAATCCCTTTCCGATCTCGCCGGTTACAAATACGGCGTCAGCAGGCGGGCCAGGCCGTCGCGCAGGCGGATGGGCAGCGGGCGGGCATCCACCTCGGCCAGGCTCACCGGCCGGGCCGCGCGGCGGCGCGCGTCGAACCACGCGGCCAGTTGCCCGGCCAGGGTGG
>CALJWR010000231.1 GCA_937976685.1 uncultured Verrucomicrobiae bacterium | reverse complement strand
AAACGAAAACCGCCACGCTTACAAGGCTGCGGTGCAAAAGGCCAAGGCCACCCCCTTTTCACCCACACCGAAGAGCCTGACACCGATCATGGACGCTGCGACCAGCGCCAGATAAAAGTCCATCCCTTCGAGCCCCTGGACTTCCTGGCCCCAGTTACAGGAACGCTCCCAGCACGATCCCCGCATCCCTTTCCAAGCACTCGTCAAGCACCGCGCCAAATGAAAAGACCGTGGTGCCATTGCCGACGGGCTGGCTGCTCAGCGCGCAATTCCTCGGCGAGACCCAACCCCGGCAAACCCTCTACGCGGTGGATGCTCTGGGCCGACCGCACTGGCAGGTGGTGATGCCCAATCCCGCCCCGGTGCAGTACCGAGTTCTCAACTCGTTTCCCCCGCGCGTGCTCCGTTTCACGGATGAAACGAGTCTGACGATTCATCCGACCACTCAGGTGAACTGGTGGACCGTACTCAA
Source organism: uncultured Verrucomicrobiae bacterium (assembly GCA_937976685.1). Lineage (GTDB taxonomy): Bacteria > Verrucomicrobiota > Verrucomicrobiia > Limisphaerales > J093 > JADJWF01. Next base: position 3,725 of record CALJWR010000231.1, on the reverse strand, counting down.
TTCGTTGGTCTGGCCGTCCACTTCCTGGGGCGACACCGGCTATCCCGCGCCCGTCAGCGGAACGAATCATTTCTGGAACACCTCGATCCGACTGAACAACACCTGAACCCGCGCCGCCCCCGCCCGGCGGCCCCGGCAGAAACGATTTCATGCTCAACGTACAATCCAGAAGGCGCGGCAGCGGCTCGGGCTTCGGCTCGTATTCCCATACGCTGAGCGTGAGTTGGCTGGGAAAGCGGTTCCGCGCGCTGGCCATTCACCGGGGACAGATCCAGAGCGCGTGGGAATGTCCCGACCCCGTCGAGGGAACGCATCGGTTCACCGAACTGCTGGAACGGGCGGTGGCGACCACGGGTTATTCCGGAGAAACGGTTTCACTGGTACTGGCCCATCCGCGACTGGCGCATCAGTTGGTGGAAGTTCCCCCGGCCAAGGGGGCGGAACTGACCAAGCTGCTCGAACGCGCCGCCCAGCAGCAAAGTGGACCGCTGTTCACCACCAAGGCCTCATGGAGCGCGTACCCTGTTGAGTCCATCAAGGGCACGCCCCGGTTTCTCCTCAACCTCTTTCCCAAGCCGTTGCTTGAGGAGTTGCTGGCCGGAGCCAGGAAGGCGAACCTGTTTCTCACCGGCGTATTTCCGCCGACGGCGGTGCTCCAACAACAGTTGCAAGAGCTGCCCAACCCCGAAGCGGACGTCGTGATGTTGGCCGCGGACACGGGCGGCGCCACGACCGTGGTGGTCGGGCACAGCGACGGCCGCGTCCTGCTGGCCCGAGCCCTGGCCGGGAACTGGAACGACTCGCTGCCCACACTCGCGCTGGACCTGCGGCGCACCATGCTGTTCGTGAACCAGCAGCACAGCACAGACGTGCGGGCGCTCTACTTGTTTGGCTCCGGCGCCGCGGAACGGGCAGCCGAACTGCAAGCCCAAGTCGGGCTTCCCACCCGACCCAGCCCGGCTGACCTCCATCCCGACTACTGGGCGCGAACCGTTCTGCGGGTCCCACCGGCCGCGGCGCAGAACTTCGTCAGCCGGGAGCAGCAAATGGCGCCACAGCGACATCGTTTCGCCTGGGTGGTCGGTTCCGCCACCGCGCTGTCAGCGCTCGCGTGCCTCGCCGTGGCCTACTCGCTCCATCGCATACGGACGGCGGAACTCGCAAATCTGGAAGGCTTGCGGGCACAGACCGCCCAATTGCAGGCCCGGCACCGGGAATTGCAGGAACTTCAACAGGCCGCCGCGCAACAGCGCGAGTTGGTGGATCGGGTGGCCGCCAACCGCCCGCCGCCGGTGGCGGCATGGGCCCTCGGCTACCTCGCAGATGCCGTCCCGCACGAGTTGGTGGTCACGAACTTCTTGGTGCGGCGCGAAGAGGACGTCTGGCGACTGCGCCTGGCGGGAGTGCCGCAACCACCCGCGACCAATGGCCCCGCGAGTATCCAGGCGGCGGTGGCCACTTTGACCAACCGGCTGGCAACCGGACCGCTGCGACTGCAGTTGCCGGGATCGCCGGTTCCAGAACGCGCCCGGACCAATGTCGCAACCGAGGGGCCGTCGCCCAAGCCCGTGGATTGGGTTTTTTCTCTGTCCGAGGCGACGCCCGTCGAATCCACGCCGGCACGAGGGTTTGTCATCGAGGGATGGATGCAGCCATGAGAGAACCGACCTTGTCCGCCGCGCCGTCGCCTTCCCGGCTCGGCCTCGCCCCTGCCAGCCCGAAGCCGGGCCGGGAGCGGCCCCGGAGTGAGCCGCCGGGCGATCCCCCGCCTGCACCACCGCGAACGAATCGAAAGAAGAAACCGCTCACGCTCGGAGGCTGGATGATCCGGGCAGCCACGGGACTGCCCCTGCTGGTATCCGCAGCCCTTGCATCCTGGTGCTATCAACGACTGGTGCCGGTCCAACGGGAGGCGCGGGAGGCGGCCTCCCAGATCAACCGGCTTTCCACCGAGATCGGACTGATGGAGGGACGCTTGAGCGCGGAGGACCTGGCCAAACTCGCGGCGGACTACCAGCGCGCACAGGGGCTTCTGTTCTCGACGCCAGAAACGCTCACGCACTGGCTGACGCAACTGCGTCTGGACATGGTTCCGCTGGCCCTGGACGCTGCCGCCGAACTGGGCCGCCCGGCGATCACGAGCACGTCGAATCTGGCCGTGGCGGTGGTTCCCGCCACGCTTTCTCTCACCCTCCAGCCCTCACGCGATGTGGAAGGAACGCGAACGCCCTATGAACGGGTGCTGCGCTTCCTCGACTCCCAGGCCCGGGAGGAGAAGCGCGTGGACGTGGTCGAACTCCACGTGACCGGCGGCTCCAATTCCGTGAACCGCGTCGTGGCCGCACTCCAGCTCTGGGCCGGCGAAGGAGGCAAGCCATGAGACCAAAGCCGGGATTTCCCGTCCGTTTCGTGTGCCGCATGGGACGGTGCCAGCTGCGCCCTGTGCTTTCACCCGCCCAACGTATGAAATCCGCCAACTCCATCCTGCCTTCCGGCGGCCGTTGCCGGCCGGTGTCTCTGGCCGTGACCGCGGCAGCCCTGCTGATCGCCAACGCGCCCGGTCTCCCCGCGCAAGAGGCGGCGCCCGATCCTGTGTCCGCCCACACACAGGGTAAGCGGCTCTTCAGTTTCACGGCGGACAACTTGGAACTCAAAACCGCGCTCGCGCTCTTCGCAAAAGCCAACCGCCTGAACATTGTCCCCGATAACGACGTGAGCGGCACGGTCACGCTTTCTGTCTTCGATCTGCCCCTGGAGCAGATGATGCGCGCGCTGTTGGAGGCCAACGACTGCGAATGGAGCGAGGACAACGGGTTAATCCGGATCAACAGCCACGTCACACGCACGTACCAGTTGGACTACCTGCGACTCTCGCGCAAAGGCAAGGGGCAAAGCTCCGCCACGATGACGTCCAGTTCGGGAACCGGCGGTGGAATGGGCGGACAAGGCGCCATGGCGGGCGGCGGCATGGGGGCTGGCGGCGGAATGGGCGGCGCCGGCTCGTTTCCTCCGTTCGCCCAGACAGGCGGGACGCGCAGTCCTGCGTTCAAGCCGGGCTTTCAACGGTGGGCGGTATTGAGTATTCATTCGAGCGGTTCGAGTTCGTTCCGCGATGCAAATTGACGACACCAATTCCAAACACCTGTCTGCCGGGCCGGCGCTGGCGGGCCGCCCGCGCTGGCTCAATGGGACGGTGCTGGGCATCGGGCTGGCGTCGTTGTTCAGCGATTGGTCGCACGAGATCGCCACGACGGTGATGCCGGCGTTTCTGGCCACGATGGGCGTGGCGGCGGCGTGGCTGGGGATCATCGAGGGCGTCAGCGACGGGTTGTCGTCGTTCGCCAAGATGGCCAGCGGGTATTACACGGACAAATTGCCGCGCCGCAAACCGATCGCCAGTGCCGGCTACCTGGTCACGGCGCTGGGCACGGCGGCGTTCGGGCTGGCGACGAGCGCGTGGCATCTGCTGCTGGCGCGGGCGACGGCGTGGTTGGGGCGCGGGGTGCGCACGCCGGTGCGCAAGGCGTTGCTGGCGGCGGCGGTGACGCCGGAGACTTACGGGCGAGCGTTCGGGTTCGAGCGGATGATGGACACGCTGGGTGCAATCGTCGGCCCGGCGACCGCGTTGGTGTTGCTGCCGGTGGTGGGGCATCATTACCCGACGTTGTTCGCATTGACGTTGATTCCCGGGTTGCTGGCGGTGGCGGCGATCACGTTTTTGGTGC
>CALJWR010000230.1 GCA_937976685.1 uncultured Verrucomicrobiae bacterium | reverse complement strand
AGCCTCTTCTTGTTCCACTCGAATGCCACAACCCGGCGCCGCGGGGTGCCGGTAGCGATGGCTGCGGTCGCGATGCTGGTGACTTCGCTGGTACTGAGCGACCCCGTTTCTCAGGAAGAACTCCCCCCCATTCCCGAGGAACTGCAGTATCGGCGACAGGCAATTGCGGATGACGAAAACGCCGTGACCGACTGGGTCCGCGCCGCGCCACTCCTCAAGGCTTTGGACGAGCCGGGCGCTTGCATCGTGGCCGCCGCGTGGACGCCTGGTGCCGCGCCACCGACCGCTGACCAATGGGCAGCGGTCATCGCCTGGGTCCGTGAGCACAGCGAGCCGCTCCGTTGGATCGAGGACAGCCTCCGCAAGCCCAAGGCGCAATGGCCGGCCCGGTCCCCGGAGGAGTTCGAACCCGGGCTGGCAGTGCTCCGGCGGGCGGCCACCGCCCGTCTGGCACTGGCATGGGAAGCCGAGCATGACGGCAACACGGGGGGGAGCGTGGCGTTGATTCTCGGCACGGCCCAGCTTGGCCAGATGGCTGCCGAGGGGGAGGGAGCCTTGATTCACTATCTGATCGGACTGGCGGTCCGCAGCATGGCAAACCAGGCCGCCCAGCGTTTTGCGGCTGAGCCGGCATCGCCCTCGGGCGACCTTCAACGGCTGCTCGCGGGTCTGCGCCCGCTGGATGACGAACCAGAGGTCTATGCGCGGACGTTGCGCGTCGAGTTCACCGATTATGTCCTCCGGCCGCTCGACGCGGTGGCGGCGGCCCATCAATGGACCGACGCCCTGCGCCTCAGCCCGGAACTGATTCAGGCGCTGGTGCCAGAGGAACTTCAGCGCGCACACACGATTTTCCTGACCCCAGCGCTGGTTGCCGGACACCCAAAACCTTTCGACCACGCGTGGGCAGTGCGCCAGTACATTCCCCGCTGCTTGCGCTATTTGCGCAACACGCGCGCAGCTTGGGCCGACCAGGAAAAGGAGAATGACGATTCTGAAGAACGCGTGAGGGCCTTTCTCCGAGACGCCAAGCCCGTTCTCGATCGGGTAAAAAGGGCCCCAGTGCCGCTGAACCAGCGCGCCATCGCGCGGGTGCGGCCAGCTTTCAACCGGTTTGAGAATCCGGTGGGACGTTTGTTGACGGCGCGGCCGGAGGTCGCGGACTTCAGCCCGCGGCGCGTTTTTCAAGCGCGGGTGGAGCGGGAAGCAACGCGGACACTGCTGGCGCTGCGCCTCTACCAACGCCAACGGGGCGACTGGCCGATGGCCCTCGAAGAATTGGTCGCTGCGGGCATCCTCGGCCGCCTGCCTTGGGATGCCTTCAGCGACCAACCGCTCCGCTACGACCGAAAACGACTGATCGTCTGGAGCGTGGGTGAGGACGGACGGGATGACGGCGGACACAGTGCGCCCCGGCTGCGCTGGCAACAGGCCGACGCCGTCTGGCAGGTCGGCTTACGGGAATGACGGAAGACCTTTTCGGGGGCGCCGGCAGTCAGTGGCCGCCACCGCCCGGTTCGACGGGACGGCGCGTCCCGGCCAGCCGGGCCCGTTCATGTTACTCACGGCGTACTGGCGGTCCCTCAGCGGCAAAGGGTCGGACGGTTGCCGGCACCCGGCTGCCAGCAGCGTTGGGCGGAGCTGGCACGCGGAGCGAGCGGCCCGGCGGCTGGCCCTCACCAACCCCACCCCGGGTCATCAGCCCGGAAAGGCTGGGGGCAACCAGACCCGAATTTCACCCTAAAGCCGCCCCGCCTTGATCTCCCCCCACCTGACAATTAACCGACACTACCGGTGCTCCACCGTCGCCAAGAATCAGCTTGCGCCGGCCACTGGCGACGACTTCACTTGGCGGGGTTGCGGATATGGCGGAATTGGCAGACGCGCTACTTTGAGGTGGTAGTGGGGTAACCCGTGCAGGTTCAAGTCCTGCTATCCGCACCAAACCTCCACTCCCCGTCCTTCACCCGCGGTCCCCCAGCAGGGCGACGCCTGCCCGCGGCTCGGCCGCCTACCCATTGCGCAGCGAGGCGGACCACGGGTGGTCTGCGCTTGCTCCGGGCGCGACGCCGCTGCTTTCATCCACGGCCGGCCGGCTGGCTAAAGCGCCGGCCGGACACCGGCCCGCTCATGCACCCACTTGCGAAACTGGATCACCAGTTCGTCTGGCACCCGTTCACGCAGATGCGGGACTGGCTGCAGGCGGAGCCGATCGTAATCGTCGAGGGCCGTGGCGCCGTGCTGCGGGACGCACGCGGCCGGGAGTATCTCGACGCGAATTCGTCCATCTGGACCAATCTACACGGGCACCGGCACCCGCGTCTGGACGCCGCGTTGCGCCGCCAGCTCGGCCGCATCGCGCACAGTTCGGCCCTCGGCCTGGCCAACGAGCCCGCCAGTCGCCTCGCTGCGCGACTCGTGGCGGCCGCCAACCCGCCCGCGCTCGCCGGCCCGCGCCTTGCGAAGGTATTTTTCTCCGACGACGGCTCGACCGCCCTCGAAGTGGCGCTGAAGCTGGCCTACGAGTTCACGCGCCGCTGCGGACGGTCAGCGCGGCCGCGCTTCCTCTCGCTGGCCGGCGGGTATCACGGGGACACGGTGGGCGCCGTCAGCGTCGGCCACCTTGACCTCTTCCATGCGGCGTATCGGGGCCTGCTGTTCAAAACCCAGGCGGTCATGGCGCCCTACTGCTATCGCTGCCCGCACAATCGCGCCAAACCCGAACGGCGGGATGCCCGCGAGTATCGCCAGTGCCAGTGGGAATGCGTGGCGCAGGTGGAGCGCAAGTTCTCGCGAGCCCGGGCGGTGGGACGCGCCATCAGTGCCTTCGTCGTGGAACCGCTCATTCAGGGCGCCGCCGGCATGATCCCGCAGCCAGCGGGCTGGCTGCGGCAAGTCGCCGAAATTGCCCGTGCATACGACGCGCTGCTGGTTGCCGATGAGGTGCTGACCGGCTTCGGTCGCGCCGGGGCGGGCGGTGGTGCCGCCGCGGGTGCCACCGGAAGCACGGCCCGGTCACCGGCCGCTCCGCTCTTCGCCTGTCATCACGAGGGGGTGCAGCCGGATTTCCTCTGTCTGGCCAAAGGCCTGACCGGCGGTTATCTGCCGATGGCCGTCACGCTGACAACGCAGCCGGTATTCGACGCCTTCCTCGGCGAGTACGGTGAATTCAAGACGTTCTTCCATGGCCACAGTTATACCGGCAACCAACTAGGTGCCGCCGCGGCGCTGGCGAGTCTGGACCTCCTGGCGAGCCGGCCCCGGCTGCGTCACCGATGCCATCTGGAAAACCTTCTTCGCGCGGAACTCGATCGCGTTTGGGAGCTGCCCGTCGTCGGTGACATCCGGCAGGTGGGGTTGGTCGCCGGGATCGAACTGGTGGCGGAATGGCATCGGCGAACCCCCTTTGATCTCCGCCTCCGGGTGGGAGCGCGGGTTACCGAGGCGATGGCACGCCGCGGGGTGCTGACGCGGCCCATCGGCAACGTGATCGTTCTGATGCCCCCTTACTGCACCACACCGGAGCAACTGCGCCGAATGATTGCCGTGCTGGCGGAAAGCATTCAGGAAACCGCCGCCCAAAACGCCTCTTGAGCGGTGGCAGCCGGTCTCCGAGCCGGGACGGAGCGAACCGGCTCCCATCAGCGGAATGGCCAGCAGCCCCCCCGGGAAGCCCATCCCAATCGTCTCCTCCAAACTTGCCTTCATTCCCCATCCCCACACCGGTATCGGGCCACGTTCACCGGGGCTTGACGTCGCAACGAGTTTTTCTTAGAAACGTTCAAGATGAAAGCGACTCCCAACTTAATCGGTGGGCTTTGTGCCACGCTGGTATCGCTACCGGTCAGTGCCGCGTTGGTCATCGTTGACCCTGATACGACCGGCATCAACGATGGTGACGACATCAGCACGTTTTTCACCGGTAGCGGCGTGACGTTGAGCGCTGTCGGCGGGAGCAGTTCCGACGGTAAGGTTTACGCATACGAGAGCTCGTCCCCACCGACGGGAAGCTTGGTCTTTGGATGGAACGATGGATACTTCTTGGACGACCACTGGGGGCGAGCGACCTCGCCGACCTTCAAGGCGACCTTCTCGGGGAGCCTGCCGAACCAGGTGAAGATTGATTACATAACCGACGGCACCATTACGCTGACCGCGTACGACTCCAGCGACAATGTGCTAGGGAGTGTCTTTGCGGTGGGTGATTTCGATCCTCACACTTTGACATTCACGTCCTCCGGTTATGACATTAAGTGGATTTCGGTCGGCATCTCGGGCTCAGGTCTTGATGCCGGTTTGCTCGACAACCTGCAAATCACCGTAGTACCAGAGCCTGGCGCGGTGGGGCTGGTGAGTGGTCTCGCAGCGCTTGGGTTCATCTGGTGGCGCCGGCGAACGGCCTGAACCCTGCCCGTTCGAAAATGAAGCGGGTCGCT
>CALJWR010000229.1 GCA_937976685.1 uncultured Verrucomicrobiae bacterium | reverse complement strand
GCCGCCTGACCCGTCGGGCACAAGCCGATCACCGCGATGCGTTGGGCTTTGAAGTCGGCGCTCACACGTCAACGCAGTTTGAGGGACGCCAGGGCCACCACCGCGCACAACACGCAGAGGATGTAAAAGCGCGTCACGATTTTGGTCTCCGGCCACTTCAGCAACTCAAAGTGATGGTGCAGGGGCGTCATGCGGAACAACCGTCTTCCTTCCCCGCCGAAGCGCCGGGTGGCCTTGAACCACGTTACCTGCAGCAGCACCGATCCGGCCTCCGCCACGAAAACGCCCCCCGCGATCAGCAGCACGAGCGGTTGATGAATAAGCACCGCCATGATTCCCAGCACGCCGCCGATTGCGAGGCTCCCGGTGTCGCCCATGAACACGTCCGCCGGATGGCAGTTGAACCAGAGAAACCCCAGCGCCGCCCCGAACACCGCGGCGCAAATCACGGTCAACTCGCTCGCCCCGGGCACATGGGGGATCATGAGGTAATTCGCGATGATCGCGTGGCCCGCCACGTAGGTGAACACGATGAACGCCGCGGTCACAATCAGCGTGCAGCCGATCGCCAGCCCATCCATGCCGTCGGTCAGATTCACGGCATTCGAGCTGCCCACGATCACCAGCACGGTGAGGAGGATGCCCGCCACCGCCGCTCCACGCCACACCGGCTGCTTCAAGAACGGCACGTGGATGTCGGTCACCAGCCGCCGGGTCTCCGGCTGCCACCACAGGTACAGCGCGATGAACCCGGCCAGGACAAACTGCACGATCAGCTTCACCCGCGCGTGAACGCCTTTCGGATTCTGGAAGGCGATCTTCGCGTAATCGTCGTAAAAGCCCAGTGCCGCCAGGCCCACCAGCGACACCAGCGTGAGGACAACCAGCGAGTTCCACTGCGTCCACAACAGAGCCGTGAGGTCAATCGCCACCACCATCAGCAGCCCCCCCATCGTGGGCGTGCCGCGTTTGCGCTCGCGCTCCGTGCGTCCGCCGGACTGGGACGCCGCATCGTCATAATGCTGCCCGAACCTGACCCGCCGCAGCCACCGGATGAACGCCGGCCCCAGCAGCAGGGTGATGCCCAGCGCGGTGACCGCCGCCCCCGCCGTGCGAAACGTCACATAGCGGAAAACGCGCAGGCCGGACAAGGCGTCTTCCCACGCCGTACCGGCCGACAGCTCAAGAAGGTGCTGGCTCAGGTAATACAGCACGCCGGCCTCCCTCCCCGTCCGTTCAGCCCTGCGGCAGATCGCGCGGTCAATCGTTCGCGCAGCGCCTCCACCACCCGTTCGAGCCGCGCCGACCGCGAGGCCTTGACCAGGACAACGTCACCCGGAGTCACCTCGGAAATGACCCCCGTCACCACTGCTTCAATCGAGTCGCACGGGACGACGTGCCCGAGGCCGGCCCCCGTTGCCGCGGCGGCGAGGGTACCCGCATGCGCCCCGATGACGAACAGGCCGCCCAACCCCGCGCGGGCCGCGGCGACACCCACCTCGCGGTGCATCGCGGGCGCATGAACACCCAGCTCCGCCATGTCGCCCAGAACTGCCCAGCGGCGGCCCGTTCCGGGCAGGGCCCGGAGGGTCTCCAGCGCCGCGAGCATCGAATCGGCGTTGGCGTTGTAACAGTCGTCCAGGACCCGAACCCCGCCGGCCGTCCACAATTGCAGCCGGTGCTTCGGCGGCAGACAGGCCGCGAGTCCGGCGCGCGCCTCCTCGGGGCGGGCGCCGAGTTCGGCCGCCACGGCCAGCGCGAGCAGCGCGTTGACCACCTGGTGGCGCCCCAGCAAGCGCAGGCGGTACTCACCGGCGTAGGAGCGCGACGGCGCCGCGACCGTAAAGACCGTTCCGCCGTCGGCCAGCCGGCATTGCCCCGCGCGCCACTGACAGCCTTCGTCCCAGCCCACTCGCACCACCCGCGCGCGGGTGCGCCGCGCGAGCGCGGCGGCAATTTCCGCCGGGACGCCGGTGAAAAGTCCGCCGTCCGCCGGCAGGCACTCAGCGAGGGAACCCTCCTCCCGGCACACACCCTCGAGATCGCCGAAAAACTCGAGGTGCTCCCGGCCAATGGAGGTAATGACTCCCCACTGCGGCGCCATCATTCGCACCAGCGGGGCGAGCTCGCCCGGGTGATTGGTGCCCGCTTCGAGAACCGCCGCCTGGTGTTCGCGGCCAAGCTGGAGCAGCGTCAGCGGCACCCCGATGGCGTTGTTGAAACTGGCTTCGCTCGCCAGCGTGTTCCACCGCGCCCGCAAGGCGGCCGCGATCAGTTCCTTGGTGGTGGTTTTCCCGTTGGAGCCCCCGACCGCCACCACCGGGAGCCGGAAGCGCAGGCGATGATACGCGGCCACCTCTGCCAGCGCGCGGCGACTGTCGTCCACCAGAATCAAGGCGCCAGCGCCCGCCCGGCCGTCCCATTTCCCGCGTTCGCCCAACAACGCCGCCGCGCCGCGCCGGACGGCTTCGGTCGCGAAGTCGTGCCCGTCAAACCGCTCGCCCGCGATCGCGACGAATAGATCGCCCGGCTGGACCTGCCGCGAGTCAATCACCACCCGACGCACCTCCTGCTCGGGCGCACCGTGGACGAGGCGGCCCCCGCAACTGGCGGCAATTTCGTGGAGGGTGAGCGGATCCATGCGCGTCCTAGTTCGGGCCGGGGGCGTGAAAACCCAGCGCGGCCAGCGCGTTCGCGGCCAACTCCCGATCATCCAACGGCACGATTGTGCCGCCCTCCTCCTGCCAGGTCTCGTGGCCTTTACCCGTGAGGAGCACCGTGTCACCTCCGCGCGCCTCTGCCACCAGCCGGGCGACGGCCCGGCGTCGGTCGGTTTCGATCCAGAAGCCATCGGGCCGGGCCAGCCGGCACCCGGCCGCCACCTGGGTCGCGATCAACTCCGGCGATTCCTCGCCCGGGTTGTCGCTGGTCACGGCTACGCAGTCGGCCGCTTCGGCCACCACCCGGCCCACGGCCGCGCGTTCGGTCGGGCTCACGCCGTGCCGCGAACCGACCGCCACCAGCAACCGGCCCGGCGTAATCTCGCGGGCCGCCCGCAGGAGCTGGCGCAACTGCCCAACCGTGCGCGCCCGATCTACGAAGACCGAAAACGGCTGGCCGGCGCGCACCGGCTCCATCTGACCCGGCACGGCGTGCAAGCCGGACAGACCGGCGCGGATGGCAGCCACCGGCACGCGCAGTTGGAGCGCAGCACCGATCGCCGCCAGCGCGCTATAGACGCGATGCCGGCCCGGGAGCGACAGGCGGCAGGCGAACTTCAGGCCGCGGCCTTCCACGATCATTCGCGTGCCTTGCCGCCCGAGTTCCACATGACTGGCGCGTAAGCGGGCCGACACGTTCAAGCCGTATGTGACCTGCACTTCCACGAAACTCTCACGGGCCAGCCGTTCGCCGTACGGATCGTCAATGTTGATCACCGCCCCGCCCCGCTTGGTGCCGGCCGCGACCGCGCTGAAGAGCCGCTTTTTGGCGGCAAACACCTGTTCGGCGCGCGCGGGCTCGGAGAATGGCTCAGCGGCAAAATGGGTGAACACGGCCAGGTCAAACTCCACGGCGGCGACCCGGTGCTGCTCCAGGGCTGGCGCGCTGACCTCCATCACGCAGGCGTCGAGACGCGCCCGCGCCATCTCGGCCAGCATCTGCTGAAGTTCCAACGCCTCGGGCTCCGCCCGGCCGGCCGGCAACTCCCGCTCACCAATGCGATGGTGGACGGAACTGACCAGCCCGCTTCGCATTCCGGCAGCCGTCAGGATGGAATGGAGAAGAAAGGTCGCGCAGACCCGGCCATTGGTGCCGGTAATCCCCACCACCTTCAGGGCGCGGCTGGGTTGTCCGTGGAACGCCGCGGCTGCACCTGCCAAGGCCAGTCGCGCGTCACGTACGCGCACCTTCGTGGCGCGATGCGGGACAAACCCGTTGCGCTCGCAGATGACCGCCGCGGCCCCGCGTTCGACCGCGACCGGAATGGGCTCGGCGCGGCCGCTTTCGCCTTCACCCAAAGAGAAATAGGCGACGTCCGAACGGACGCGCCGGCAGTCGTAGGCCAGGGCGGCCACCGGCCGGTTCAGGGGACCTTCCACCACCGCCACCGGCATGTGGCGGACCAGTTCGCGAAGGGTGCACGGCGTGTTCATCGGCTGGCGTAGGCGGGTTCCGGGCGGTCACCGAGACTGGCGTAAGCCCTCCGGGAAGCAGGCAGGGGCGCCGTCTCGGGCGAAGATGACCGCTTTTTGTCGGGAGCGAGGTTCGGCCCAAGGTCCGGGGGGATCTGCAGGATGCGCAGCACTTCTTCGGCAATGTCCTTGAAGATCACGCCGGCGGTCGCTCCGCCCTGGTGGGCCCCTCGTTTGGGTTCGTCCACGCCCACCAAGATGCAAAGCTCCGGCTTCTCGGCGGGAATGAGGGCGTAAAACGAGGCGTAGTACTTGCCGGACTTGTAGGTGCCCCCGTAGAACTTCTCACTGGTGCCCGTCTTGCCGGCGAGCGAATGCAGTTCCAGTTCGGCATTGCGCGCCGTGCCCTCCTGCGAGGCCACGCCCCGCAGGGCCCGCAGCATGGCGGCGGCGGTGGATTCGCTGAGCACCCGCCGGACGGCGACCGGGCCGTAGCGCACGACGAGCTGGCCATTTTGATCCTCCAGGCGATCCACCAACATCGGGCGCATCAGCACGCCGCCGTTGCCCAGGGCGGCCATGGCCATCGCCATTTGCAGCGGGGTGGCCATGACCTCGTGCCCGATGGGTATGCGGGTGATGGAAAGGCCGGACCAGTCGCGGGGATGACTGATCACACCGGCCCGTTCGCTCGGCAGCATGATTTGGGTCCGGCTCCCGAAACCAAAATTGGTGATGGCGTGGTAAAGCCGCTCCGGTCCCAGCCGCAGCGCAGCCTGAGCGGTGCCGATGTTCGAGGATTTCACGAGCACCTCCTCGAAGCTCAGCAGTCCGTATCCCTTGTAATCGTGCAAATACCGTCCGCCATAAAACCAGCGGCCGTTGTGACAGTTGACCCGTTCCTCCAGTCGAAGGAGGCCGGTCTCCAGCGCGGCGGCGATGGTCACGATCTTGAAGGTGCTGCCTGGTTCGAACAAGGAGCCGACCACGTGATTCACCTGACCCTCGTCGGAACTGCCCGGATTGGCCGGGTCCAGGGACGGCGCGCTGGCCATGGCGAGGATTTCGCCCGTCGCTGGCCGGACGATGACCGCAAACACGCTGGCTGCATCGAAGTGCTCGCGCCCCCAGGCGATCCGCTCCTCGACGACCCGCTGTACCCGCGCGTCCAGCGTCAGCACCACATTCAGCCCCGGGCGTGCCGGCAGGTCGGCCCCATCGCCCTTCCACCCGATCGCGCCCGCCAGAGCTTGCTCCAACACCGCTTCGATGCCGGTGACGCCGTATTCCGCATGAACCGTCCCGAACTCCGTCTTGATCTCATTGGGGATCGTGTAGCCGATGACATGGGCTCCGAGCCGCTGCTCGGGATACTGGCGCACGTGGCCTTCCTGCGCGAAGATGGCCCTGCTTCTGAGGGCGCTCAGCGCATAGCTCAGTTCCGATCCCTTGCGGGCCTTCACACCCAGATCCAAGTTGGCCATCGCGGAGCGAACCTGGGTCCAGACCTCCGGCGGCACCCGCCGCTTCAGGATGACAAATTGATTCGTGAACGGGTCCCCCACCGAATTCGTGCGCACGACCGGCTTCAACTTCTCCAGCACGTCCGCCACCTCCATGCCCAGCAACGGGGCGATCGTGGTCGCCACCGCCACTCGCTGGGTGATAATCAGGGAGGGATCGGCGCAAATGGTGCGCACAGGAAGGCTGGTGGCCAGGACCACTCCCCGCCGGTCGAGGATGTCACCCCGCCGCGCCGCGCGAACGGTGCGCTGATCATGGATCCGGCTGACGATCGCGCGGTAGTGGTCGTGTTTAACGACTTGGATGCGGTAAAGCCAGAGCGTGAGCGCGACGAAGCTCAGTCCGATGAGCCAGCCGAACACCAACGTACAGCGAAAAGCCGGAGGTTTGTTCATCCAGGCCCCCTCCTTTCTCCGCCGAACGGCGAAATCGGCTGGCCCGCCCCGGCCCAGCCATCCTCCCGCCCGGTTTGAGGCGTGCGGAAGCAAACTGGATTCACGCAGTGATTCATCTTTCAGGGGCCAGCCGGGCGGCCGGCCAATTCCAGCGATGGCGGCGCCACCGGAAGGGCCGCTACCGGGTCCGCCAGCACCAGGATCTGGTCGTGCCGCGTGGGTTTCAGCGGGAGTTGCAACCGGTTGACCTGTCGCTCGATCGCCGACTGCGAGCGGAGGAACTTGATCCGCGCATCCAGCAACTGGTTGGTCAGGGTGAGTTGTCGGAGCTCGACTTCCTTTGCAGCGATCGCCCTCCCCAGTTGTTCGTTGCGGTTGCGATGCAAGATGTAGCCCACCGCCGCCGCCAACAGGAAGCCGCACACGGCCAGGGTGATGACGACCATCACGGGATGCACCGGCCAGGTTGGACGCTTGCGCGCAGGCATGGCTCAGTCGCCGAGTTTTTCCATCACGCGCAACCGCGCACTCCGGGCCCGGGGATTGGCGGCCACCTCCTCCGCGGAAGGGTGCAGGGCCTTGCGCGACAGCCAGCGCAACTTCGGGGGTCGCGGACGGCGGAATTCCGGCACGTCCACCGCCCCCTCCACCTCGTAGTCCCGGGCCAGTTGGGCGCCGAAGCGTTTCACCCGCCGGTCTTCGCCCGAATGGAACGCCAGCGTCGCGAGGCGACCGTGGATTTTCAGAGTCCGCCAGATCGCGGGCAGTCCGCGGTCCAGTTCTTCCAGCTCCGCGTTGACGTGACAGCGAAGCGCCTGAAACACCCGCGTGGCGGGGTGAATCCGACCGCCGCCGTACGGCAGCACTTGGGCGATGAAATCCGCGAGCTGTCGCGCCGACGTGAACGGCCGGGCTTGCCGCGCCCGAACCACCGCCCGGGCCAGCCGTCGCGCGTGACGCTCGTCGCCCAGCTCCCAGAAGATCTTGGCAAGCTCCTCCTCGCCGGCCTCGTTCACCACCTGCGCTGCTGTCAGGGGCTGCCGGACGTCGAACCGCATGTCGAGGGCGGCCGGGCTGGCAAAGGCAAAACCGCGATCGGGATCGTCCAGTTGCGCACTCGACGCGCCAAGATCCGCAACGGCGCCATCGCAACTCGCCGGCGGCACCCACTGGTCCACGTCCGCGAAGCTTCCCTGGCGGATTTCAAAGCGACCGGAAAAGCGCGCGAGTCGTTCGCGCGTCGCCTTCACCGCCGAAGCGTCGCGGTCGCAGGCAAAAAGCCGGCCCGTCGGCGAACTCGCCTCCAGGAGCGCCTCGGAATGCCCACCGCCACCGGCCGTGCAGTCGAGGTACGTGCCGCCGTCCCGCGGGCTCAAAGCCGCCACCACCTCGCTGGTCATCACGGACTTGTGCGCGTACGAAATCACGGTTCATGCCTTATCGCGCGGAATCGTCCGAAAAGAGCACCGCCTGCCGGGCGACCGGACCGTACGCCTTGCGACGGCAGGCCTCCGTGCCGACCTTTGGCACCAACACGCGGCGCATTGTGACTTCGTAATCCTCGTCGCGCAGATCGTTGCGAACGGGCTTGAGCCGCTCAAAGGCGAGTTCGCGTTGCGCGGGATCAATCCGCCGCCCCAGTCGCAACCGGCGGGATTGGTTTTGCTCGGGCACTGCGCCCGGGCGGCTGGCCGGAGTCGAGGTACCCATGGCATCGGCCACCGCAGGACGGGCTCGACAGAATGGCCAGAGGATTTGCCAGAAGCCGCGCCACCGGCGGGGTCGCCCGTCCGACGAATGCGGCTGAGTTTCGCGGGACCACCCGAACGACGGCACCCCGGCGGTCACGAAGACTGCTGGCTTTTCCCGGACCGTCGCGATGGCGTGCGTGGCTGACATCAGTTTGAACAGGTTCATAAGCCAAGTTTGATGCCCGTCTCCGGCCCCAAGCGGGACGGCTGACGGCTCTTTTCCTCCCACCGTTTCAAATCCCAGATCTCGAAGCGGTCCCCCAGTCCGATGAGGCGAATTTCGTCCCCGATGCTGAGCGACTTCCGGAGCTCCTCGCCCAGGCAGATGCGCCCGACCTTGTCCATGCGCACCGGCTGGGCCACGCCCAACGTGGCGCGCTCCAGTTCCACCGCCTCCTCATCCGAGAGGAGAAAAGTGCGGACCTTTTCGACGAGCTTGTCCCAGCGACTCGGCGACAAGGCGAGGATTCGGTCCTTCGCCCACGGCGCCCAAGGAATCAACGTGAATACCAAGGAGGGGTCCGAAGGGCGCCACTCGGTCGGCAGCATGAAGCGGTGACTGGCGTCCAGTGAGTGGGTTCTGGATCCCGTCAATCTCGGCAACTCGCATGGCTGCTCGCCCGTCATTTAGCCGATGAATACCTTTTTGTTCCGTTGACAACCGTTTACTACCGTTTTTTACCCGAAAGGGTCAACAGAAAAAGCCTCGGTGGAAGCCGGACTAACTCACAGGTTATTCACGACCCGTTCACCAAGGCTGGCGAGCAAAGAACAATCGGCTGTCGGACTCTCTAAGTGTCCATCCGCAAGACAGTTATAGACCATTTGACCGTATCCTCGCAAGCAATATCCACATCGCTCGCGATCTTCCTGCGCCACCATGAGGATGGCACTTCATCGGTGCCTGGCGGGCCAGATTTGGGTGCTCGGGCGCCGGAGAATCAAGGTTTTCAAACCCTTTCGCCGGTGTTATTGGATTGTCAGTCGGTGGGAGAAAAGATGCTTCAGCCGCCCAGTGCCGGCTTTTGCGTGAATTTGTGACGCGGGTCTCGCGGCCGGCCAACCCGCGACGGCTGCTCCCCATGCCGATCAGCGCGACGTGGTCTTCGACGACCCGCAACGGGAGGTCCAGCAGTCCGTCGGTGAAAAGACAAGTTTTCCGGGTTTCACTGGAGCCCGGACAGGATTCTGGTCCGAATGCGCGTCGGACAATGAGCAAAGCCAACACCCCTCCCACCACCGTCATCGGCATGTTGAAGGTGTTCCCAGGACGACCGGAAGCCTCCAACACAGCCGCCTCTGCAGACCGCACTGGCACCCAAACGACGCAGCACTGAGGTCCGGGACGGCCTCGCTTGCCCCTGCGGACGACAGACTTCCCGGATCCGGCCCTGCCCGCGCTCCGCCTTACCCCATCCAACCGACAACTGCATTTACATCGCAATGTTTGAGGTCATCGCGGTACCCGCGGGCTTCCCTCGTTGGCGCAGCGATGGAACACTCTCCGTGGGTGGCAGCGCCATGAACACCAAACAACTCATTGAACTGGGCGTCCCGTTGGGTGCGCCCCTCCGCCGGGCATCGGAGTTTATCTCGAAGTTCGTGCTGGCGGGCGGCGACAAGGGTCGGCTCGCGGAAGAAGTGGCCGCTATTCTCGCCAAACCGTCGGCCTTCGCTGAAGACGATTTGCGCGGCGAATTTGCGAAAGCCCTGCTGTCTGCCCCGCCGCCACGTGCGGCGCCGGTGAAGTTCCGTCAGTGGGGCACCGGCCTCGAGCCAGACGCCGTGAATCAAATGGCGAAGGCCTGTCAGTTGCCCGTCTCGGTCGCGGGCGCATTGATGCCGGACGCGCACGTGGGCTATGGGCTGCCGATCGGCGGCGTGCTGGCCACGGACAACGCCGTCATTCCCTACGCCGTGGGGGTGGACATCGCCTGCCGCATGAAGATGACGGTGTTGGATCTGCCGTTGCGCGATCTCGAGCGGAAACAGGACCGGCTCACCCGGGCGATCGAGGCCGAGACGCGCTTTGGCGTGGGAGCGCATTTCACCGACCGCCGCCAGCATGAGGTGATGGACGCGGACTGGACGGTCAGTCCCGTGACCCGCCAGAACAAGGACCGCGCGTGGGCGCAACTGGGCACCAGCGGCAGCGGCAATCATTTCGTGGAGTTCGGCGTCTTCACCGCCCACGAGGACATCGTTCAGCCCGGATCGGGTGGCGCGAAGATTCTGCCCGCGGGCACCTACGTGGCGCTGCTCTCGCACAGCGGGAGCCGCGGCACGGGAGCGGCCGTGTGCGACCACTATTCCAAGCTGGCCGCCGCCAAGGCCAAGGACCTGCCTGCTGAATTCAAGCGGCTCGCCTGGCTCCCGTTGGATTCGGCCGAGGGCCAGGAGTACTGGGCGGCAATGGAACTCATGGGCCGCTACGCGGCGGCCAATCACGCCCTTATCCATCGCCACATCGCGGCCAATCTCGGTGTGGAGGTGCTGCTTGACCTCGAGAATCACCACAACTTCGCCTGGCGCGAGCGGCATGTGATTGAGGGCCAGGAACGCGAGGTCATCGTGCATCGCAAGGGTGCCACGCCCGCCGGCCCGGGCGTGCTGGGCATCATCCCGGGCTCGATGGCCGCGCCCGGTTTCGTGGTGTGCGGCAAAGGCGAGCCTTCCTCGCTGAATTCCGCGGCTCACGGCGCCGGCCGCGCCATGAGTCGCAAGGCGGCGACCGAACGGTTCAACTGGAAAACGGTCAACCAGATCCTCCGTCAGCGCGGCGTGAACCTCATCAGCGCCGGACTCGACGAGGTGCCGATGGCCTACAAGGACATCCGGGAGGTGATGGCGGCGCAGAGTAACCTGGTCACGATCGTCGGCCAGTTCGACCCGCGGCTTGTGAAGATGGCGCCAGCGGGCGAACGACCGGAGGATTGAGGAAGTTTCCGCGAGCGGGCTCTGCCCCAAGCCCTTGCCACCTTCGACCTCAGGGCTGGGGCGACCGCAAGCGATACGCCGCGCGGTGCGTCGGCTTGCCCTGCGCCACGAATTCCTTCTCGAAATCGGTCAGCTCCGACGCGAGGTCCGCCGGCGTCGGTGCGGGTTCGAAGGCCGGATGCGCTGCGAAGACGCGGGTCATCTGAGCAAAGTATTCGGCGAAATCCGTCCGCAGGTACACGACCCCGTCCGGCGCCAGCACCCGCCGGGCAAGCTCCGGGAAACGATCGTTCACGAGGCGGCGCCGGTGATGCCGGCGCTTGGGCCACGGGTCCGGGAAATAAACATGCAGGGCCACCACCGACGCTGCGGGCAGCAGATACTCCACGAAGTAACCCGCTTCCAGTCGCACCCCACGGAGATTGGTCAGACCGAGCCGCCGCCCCTTGCGGTCAATCTTGCGGAGGCGTCCCAGCAGCCGCTCCACGCCAATAAAGTTCCGCTCCGGATGCTTCTGGGCACGGGCCAAGAGGAAACCGCCGTCGCCGCAGCCGAGTTCCGCCTCCACCGGCTGCGGGGTGGGAAACATCGCCCCGAGGTCCAGCGGCTCCACAATCGAAAACGGCCGGAACAGCAGGGAGGGTTCCTCCTGGCCGGCGGCGGACCTCTCGACCCCGACGGTCATGGCGTGGCCGCGGCCGGCGGCTTTCTCTCCCGAAACAGGGCCAGCGACGCGGTGTAGCCGTGGAGGAAATTGCGGTTGCCCACCGGTCCGAGCTCCCCGTTGCAGAAGAAGCCGGTGAGACCGAACGGGCCAAGAATTTCCTGCGCCAGCCCGGCGTCGTGGTTCGCCCGCGAGAACAGGTTGGTTCCCCGCCCGTTGCAACTGCAGAGGCAGCCGCCGTAGAGGCGGCCCGCCGGCACCCGCCGTCGCGCTCGCCGCAGCAACTCGGTCAGGTCCTCCGTGGCCGCGGCCGCGTCCCGGGTCTGAAACTGCAACGACTGACCCGGGCGGGGCATCGCTCCGACGGCGAGCGCGCCCGATTGCGGATCCCCGCCGAGCAGATTGCGAATCAGGAAGTCGCCACGGTGGAACTCCTCCTGATACTCGTTGATGACCAGCCCGACGAAGAGATTCCCCCGCACGCGGAGTTGCTGCTCGGCAGGCAGGTTGTTGAAGGTGTCCGCCAACACTTGGTACGCGGGCCGGTTGCCGATCTGGTGAATCACGTTCCCGTCCGCCCGCGTAATCGTCCACGGCTGACCAATGGGCGTACAGCCCTGGGAGATGACGCCCTCCAGTTCGACTGCCCCGCCGAACGAAACCGCCACCGCGCCTTCCTCGAACACCTCGCCGTTCAGGTACACCTGCGTTCGCTGCGCCTCGAAATCGCCCCCGGCCAAGCCCCCCAGTGTCGGAACGGCAGGGTACGCTTCATTCCACTGCCGCAACCACGATTCGCCGTCCATGTGGAACGGATTGGCGAAGACCAGCCAGCCATTGCTCTGCTCCGCGGTGACACCCGTCTCATGCTGCCAGTAACCGGGGCCGGTTGCTTCCTCCACTTCGGCTTGCGCAAAATGAACCCCGGTCAGTTGCGCCCCGGGCAGATGATACAGGCCGAGGACCAAGCCCGCGTCCTTCTCGATCTCCTGGTCCCCCACGATCAGCGCCTGGCTGGAGCACCCGGCCAGCAGCGGGATCCGGCCATGGACGCGCAACACCTCCAAGACCTGGGGCGCCTCGTCGAAATAGCCGGGTGTCGTGAACACCAGGCCAAGCGTGACGCCGGGCGCGCGCCATTCACGACGGAGTCGCTCCACCCAACGCCGCAAACCGGCCTCGTCCAGACCGCCCGTCCAGTGTCCCGTCACTGCATGTTCGTAGGCCTGCATCTGCATGGCGGCAACGTAAGGAGACCCCGCCGAATTGCAACCGGAGGCGTCAAGACCTCCGGCTCTGGCCGGCCCGGCCCGCGCCAGCTTTTTGGAGGCGGCCTCTGGCGGAGACATCGCGCTGCTTCAGCGGCTCGACGCCCTGCTTGCCGCGGACGAGCAGCCCGAGACGCTGCTGACCACCCAGGCCGAAGCGGCACGCCCTACCATCAAGCTCGACCTCGCTGACGCGCCCGATTAAGCCGTCGGCCAAACGCTCGGGCGCTACAAACTTTTGGAGCGCGTGAGCGAAGGCGGGTGCGGTGTGGTGTATGCGGCCGAGCAGACCAAGCCGGTGCGGCGGCGCGTGGCGCTGAAGGTCATCAAGCCGGGCATGGACACCAAGCAGGTCGTCGCCCGGTTCGAGGCGGAGCGGCAGGCGCTGGCCATCATGGATCATCCCAACATCGCCAAGGTGCTCGATGCGGGAATGGTGGAAAGCCGCTTGGGCCCACGCGCCAGCGTCTTGGACTGCGGCAGTCCGCTGCCGTTTACGAGCGCACCCGACAATCTCAAAGCGCCAGAGGACGGGCGCAGTCCACAACCCGGAGGAAATTCGGAGCACCTCTCCTCCGGCCGCCCCCAACTTCGTCATGGAACTGGTCCGGGGCATCCGCATCACCGACTACTTCGACCAGGAAAAACTCGGGACCAAGGAACGACTGGATCTGTTCATCAAGGTCTGCCAGGCCAGCGAGCACAGCACCAGAAGGACACTTTGACTCAAAAACAAGTTGCAGGCTCCTCCTCTTCCGCGTACACTAGTTCTGGTTTAGGTCCTGCT
Organism: uncultured Verrucomicrobiae bacterium; assembly: GCA_937976685.1. Lineage (GTDB taxonomy): Bacteria > Verrucomicrobiota > Verrucomicrobiia > Limisphaerales > J093 > JADJWF01. Next base: position 10,396 of record CALJWR010000229.1, on the reverse strand, counting down.
GGCGGCGCTTCAACCGTTTGACATCAGTCTTCGAGCCGCCAGTGTTTCCAGGTAGGGAGTCCCGACTTTCGCATGGCGGCTCCATGTCTCTGCGGTGCTGTCCTCCCTGGCGAGAAGGAATTATGAGCAACAACAATGTGCCCGACGTGGGCGTGGGCTATCTCGAGATCTCGGAGAAGGGCTTCGGTTTCCTGCGAACACCGGAACAGCATTTTCATCCAAAGCCGACAGACGTCTTCGTCACGCCGGATACCATCAAGCGCAATTTCCTGCGCGAAGGCTGTCTGGTGAAGGGCGCGCTGCAACCGCCGCACCGGGGCAGCAGCCCACAACTCAAGGAGGTGATCGAGGTGAACGGGATTCCGTTCGCCAGTTACGTCAAGTCCATGCGCTTCGAGAACCTCACGACGATTGACCCCATCGAGAAGTTCCGGCTGGAGACGACGCCAGACCTGATCGAGACGCGCATCATTGACCTGGTCACACCCATCGGCAAGGGCACCCGCGGGCTGATTGTCGCACCGCCGCGCACCGGCAAGACCACCGTGCTCAAGCAACTGGCAAACGCTGTGGCGGCCAATCACCCCGAGGTCCACGTCATGGTGCTGTTGATTGACGAGCGGCCGGAGGAGGTGACCGACTTTCAGCGGTCGGTCAAAGCCGAGGTGGTCGCGTCGTCGAACGACCAAGACCTCGAGACCCACGTGCGATTGAGCCGGTTCATGATTGAGCGCTGCCGGCGGATGGTCGAGGCGGGGAAAGATGTGTTCGTGCTCCTGGACTCGCTTACCCGCGTGGCCCGGGCCTACAACAGCGTCCATGGCGGCTCCGGCCGGACCATGACCGGCGGCGTAGATGCCCGCGCCCTCGAAATCCCCCGCAAGATCTTCGCCGCCGCGCGGAAGGCGGAGGAAAGCGGCTCGCTCACGATCATCGCGACCGCGTTGATCGAAACCGGTTCGCGCATGGACGAATTGATTTTCCAGGAGTTCAAAGGCACCGGCAACATGGAGCTGGTGCTGGACCGCAAGCTCTCGGACCGACGCCTTTTCCCCGCCATTGACATCCCCAAAAGCGGCACGCGCAAAGAGGAGAAGCTCTTCCCGAAACACCAGATTGACGCCGTGCGCAAGCTGCGGCGCATGATGGTGGACCTGCAACCGGTCGAGGCGATGGAAACGCTCATCGCCGCGCTGAAGAAGCACAAGACCAACGACGAGTTGCTGGCCAAGCTGCTCTGAGGCGCCCCGCTTGCGACTTGGCCGGCACCCACGCCAAAGATCGGTGCTTGGAACCTTCGCCCGATGAAACGCGCCGCGACCCTTCCTGCTCCGGCGGCGGGCAAATCGCGCCCCGCACTCGAGCGGATGCTCCGCATCCACCAGGCGGTCCAGTCCGGCCGGTTTCCAAACGCCGCCACGCTGGCGCCTGAACTGGAAGTCAGCGCCAAGACCGTCGTTCGCGACCTCGAGTTTATGCGCGACCGCCTCAACCTGCCGCTGGCTTACGACCCGCGGCGCTGGGGCTATTACTACACCGAGGATGTCAGCACCTTTCCCTCCCTCCAGATCACCGAGGGGGAACTGTTCGCCCTGCTCGTCGCCGAAAAGGCGGTCCAGCAGTATCGCGGCACCAACTTTGAAAAGCCCCTGCTCAGCGCGCTCAAGAAAATGGCCGCCGCCCTGCCGGAGACCGTGTCACTGCATCTGGCGGACTGGGACCAGACCATCTCCTTCCGCACCAGCGCCGAGCCGATTCTGAACCTGGAGATCTTCGACCTCCTGGCCAAGGCCACAGCGCGGCGAGAACAGTTGGAGATGGTTTATCGCAAACCGGGCGAGGCGCGGGCCGAAACGCGGACCGTGGACCCCTACCACCTCGCCAACGTCAACGGCGAATGGTACCTCTTCGCCTACGATCACCTGCGCGGTGACCTGCGGACCTTTGTGCCGGCGCGGATTCAATCGGTGCAACCGACCGGCCAGACCTTCACCCGGCCCGCCGGTTTCTCGGTGGATCAGCAACTGCGCGGCAGCTTCGGCATTCACTCCGCCGAGGGTCGTTTCGAAGTCGTGGTGCGCTTCGCGCCCGAGGTGGCCGACTTCATCCGCGAAAAGCGCTGGCATGCCTCCCAGCAACTCCGCGAGCTCCGGAACGGCGGCGTGGAACTGCGCCTCAAGCTATCCAGCCTCGTCGAGATTCAGCGGTGGATTCTCGGCTGGGGTGGACGCGCCGTGGTTCTCCGGCCTCCGGAACTCGTTGACGCCGTCCGGGACGCCGCACAAGCCATCCTGGGGGCACGACCCTGGACGAAGTTAGCCCGAATCCGAGGGCCGTCGGGGGGTGCTTCGCGGGGAGGGAGGAGCGCCCGTCCAGTGCGTCCCTCCTCGATTGGGGCGGACAGGGCAACCCTGCGCCCGAAGCCGACCCTCTCAGGGTAGCCGGCTGTCAGCCGACCCCGGACGGCGGTCACCAGTGCCGGCAGCGTTGGATTCGATGCTGCCTCGGCCAAGGGCAAGGCCAGGCGGTGTGGCCGGTTGCCCCCCGGCCGGCGCGTGGTCAGTCCGCGCTTGTCACCAGAACTGGTGACTATCGGTGGACACGGGGCAAGGTAATCTTTCCCTGTTGTTTCTGCGCGTCCGTTCTCAGCGCGCAGGGTGTGAAAGGGCCGGACCTGTTTGTCCGGCCTTTCTCTTTTCCAATGCGTCCGCGGCTCCGATCGAACTACTCCGGAGACGCTTCCTCGATCCGGTACAGGTGGGTTCGGGTTCGCAGGAAGAAGGCCCGCCCCGAGGCCGAGGGCGACGCCATGAAACCCGCGTCGAGCTTGTTCGTCGCCAGGACCTCCAAGGTCCGACCGGGCTTGATCACTTTGGTTGTTCCGTCCTGGCTGAAGAAGTATAGCCGGCCGTCGGCGGCGAGCGGAGAGGCGGCGTATTTTCCGCCGATGCGCTCCGCCCAGACCACTTTGCCCGTCGCCGCCTCGATACACGAGAGGAAGCTCTCCTCGGCGGCGGTGTAGATCAGCCCCTCCACCAACAGCGGCGAGGCGTACTTGCCAATGTGGGTGCGGAGTCTCCAGGCAATCCCCGAATCCGTGATGTCCCCCCGTCCATCCGTCCTGACGGCGAGCAACTCGGTGCGCGACAAGCCGGTCACGAAGAATGCCAGCCCCTCAGCAAACAGCGGCCGGGGGGCCGTGGACCAGTCATTATACTGAACGCGCCACAATTCCCGACCGGTCCGCGGATCATAGCCGTAAGCCGCTTTGGCTCCCGCGCTCAACATGAGCGGCTGGCCGGCGTTGGTGACGATCAACGGGGTGCTATGAGCCTTGCGCAGATCGCCGTCCCGCGCCATCTGACCGGGGATGTGCTCGTCGTTCCAAGCCACTGACCGGTCAGTCTTCCACACGGTCCTGCCCGTCTGTTTGTCCAGCGCGACGTGGTACTGCAAGTCAGCACCGTCCATCGTGAGAATGACCAGATTCTCGAACGCCACCAGTGAAGAGGCCGGGCCGCGATAGTGCCGGCAAGGCAGATCGTCGCGCTTCCAGAGGACCTTGCCCGTCGCCGTGTCCAGGCAGGCCGTGCCGAAGCTGCCGAAATGCACAAACACCCGTCCCGGCTCAATGACTGGAGACGGGGTGGCATAACAATTCATCGAAGCGCCGTTGCCGAGCGGCTCCGGATCGTCCGAGTGGAACAAATGCTGGTTAACCGAAATGTTCCCCGTTTCGGCATCCAGGCCGATCGCAAAGAAGTCGTTCCCCTCCACCGTCGCCGTGGTGACCCAAACTTGACCGCCCATCACCACGGGCGTGGACCAGCCCCGGTGCGGGACGGGCGTCTTCCACCGCACATTGTTGGTTTCGCTCCACGTAATGGGCAGGCCAAGCGGCTTCCCGTCCGGCCGGGGCGGCACCTGTCCATCTCCCGAGGGGCCGCGGAACTCCGGCCACTCCGCGTGCGTCACGACGACGGCCCAGGCGCACAAGACGCCCACCGCTCCCGCTCGCCGGAGCAGTCCGGGACCACTCACGAATCCAGACAAAGACGTCTGCATAAAACGACCGGGAGCGAATCGGTCGTCCGATTCGCTCCCTCCCAAAAGTTCACATTCGCATTCCGGCAATCAGGCGTTCCAGATATACGTGGCCGGCGCGATCTTCTTGACCTCTTTGATCTTTTTGCCGACCGCGTTGAACCAGGTGTAGATGCGCTGCGGGTCCACATTGAGTCGGCGGGCAATGTCGAGGACCGTGATGCCGGAGCGACCAGAGGCTTTGAGCATGGCGATGACGGTCTCCGTGGCCACTGCGGGCTTGCCGCGCCTGCCCGTCGGTGCATTGGGCGCGGGTTTCTTGGTGGCGCGGGTCTCCGACGCCTCTTCAGCCGCCGCCGGTCCGACCCAGCCAAACCGACCGGGCCCCACGCGCTGGATCTCCTTGATCTTGCCGCCGGTCGAGTAAAACCACGCGAAGACATGCGCGTATTTGGCACCGAGCCGTTCCGAAATCTCCTTCACGGAAATGCCCGACTTGCCGGCCTTTTGCAGGAGTTCGATGATGGCGGCCTTCACAGAACCGCGCTGTGCGCGCTGCCGCCGGCCGCGCCGCACCGGCGCCGCCGCTGCGACTGCGCGCGGAGCCGCCCCGGTACTGAGACGGGCGAGTTCGGCATCAATCCGCGCAACCTCCGCTTGAAGGGCTTCTTTCTTCTCCACAAGCGCGGTCATCTGTTTCAACTGGGCCACAGTTAGGGATGCGATATTCATATCGCGGCAAGGTAGTCTGTCCTCGAGGCGCAACGCAAGCTTTACTCACAATTTACTCTTGCGCTGGAGCTCACGCGTGAACCCGCGTTGCACCGAAAGTGTATGCTTACTGGGCCCGTGCAATGGCGCTCCCAAGCCATTCACTTCGCCGCTGGTGAGGCAATACAAGGCTCGGGCAGGCGGGCATAAGTTCCTTCGCGCGGCGGTCCGCGGGGGGCGAGCTTTCCGGGCAACCAGTGGGGCGGCACCGAGACCGGCATTCGTTATGACCTGTTCGAAGACCGCGGGCGCCCAGGCAGCCCAACCGGCGGCTGAGAGCGGAGGCCCCCGCAAGGGCTCGCCCAGCAAGAATCTCGACTTGGCCGCAAATCGAGAGGATTGGTTCGATGCGGATCCGCTGCGACGCAAGACTGACTCGACCGCAAGCGGTTCCGGCAATGGCCCGTCCGCCGGTCGGGCGCAACGAAGTTCACTTGCGAAGTCGCTTCTTAAATCCTTACTCTGGACGCCATGAAACGGGTAGCGGTTATTCTTTCGGGCTGCGGGGTCTTTGATGGCGCCGAAATTCACGAGTCCGTGCTGACTTTGCTGGCGCTTGACCGTGCGAACGCGCGGGTCGTCTGCACGGCGCCGGATTTGCCCCAGCATCATGTGGTGAACCACCTGACCCGGCAGCCAGTCTCCGGCGAGTCGCGCAATGTGCTGGTGGAATCCGCGCGGATCGCTCGCGGAAACATCGTTCCGCTCGGCCAACTCGCTGTGGCGGACGTGGATGCGGTGATCCTGCCAGGGGGATTTGGCGCGGCGAAGAATCTCTGCACCTTTGCGCTCGCCGGCCCGGATTTCTCGGTGCAGCCGGAAGTGGCTCACTTCCTCCGCGAGGCGCACCGGGCGGGGAAGCCGCTGGGATTCATTTGCATCGCGCCGGCGATCGCCGCAAAGCTGTTCGGAGCGGAAAACGTCGAGTTCACGATTGGCACCGACGCCAACACGGCTGCCGGGCTGACGCCAGGCGGCGGTCAACATGTCAACTGCACCGTCCACAACTGCGTCGTGGACCGGCGACTGAAGATCGTCACCACCCCCGCCTATATGCTGGCAAATCGAATCACCGAGGCCGAGGCGGGTATCAACAAGCTGGTGCAAGCGGTACTCGATCTGGCGTGAGGGTTGTCGGGTGCCGGCGGCCGACGCGGGTTCGGCCTGCCCGGAATCTGTATTGAAGCAAGGCGCGAATCCCTCTAGTGTCTCCATCGGTTCTTGACTCCCTTTTGAACAGGAGATCGTCGTCACGGATGCGGGAGGCAAGGCCGGAGGACACTGTGGATGGGAGGCCGGTTCGGCCTCATCGGCCGCGAGGTTGATTCAGTCGGGATCAGGATTCGAGATGGAATGGAATATCCAATCGCGAGCTCACGTCTGCCGAGCCTGTGGACGCGCGTTTCGCCACCGGGAGCCGCTCCACACGCTGCTGTTCGATGAGCGCCACGGTTTCGAGCGTGTGGACGTGTGTGAAGGCTGTTGGCAGGCCCAGTTCAGCCAGGCGGCCAGTCACCGGAAGGGGTTTGTCTCGCATTGGCTTGGGGAGTACGAACCGCCGCCACCGCCTTCGGGAGAGCCGATTCAACGGGAGACCGCCGAAACCCTCCTGCGCAAGCTCATGGAGTTGAATGATCCCGGCCACGCGGGAGCCGTGTTCATCTTGGCCGTGATGCTGGAACGCAAGCGCGTCCTGAAAGTAAAGGCGCAGACGTTTCAGGAGGGGCGACGGGTGCTGGTGTACGACCACGCCAAACTGGGAGACGCGTTCACCATCCCTGACCCGGGTCTGCAACTGGATCAACTCGATGCCGTCCAGCGGGACGTCGCGCATCTGCTCGAGCACGGCCTGCAACCTCCCGGTCCGGCAACCGCTCCAGTCCGGGCGGGCGAAAACGCAACTGAGCCGTCAGAGGTCGGAACGACGCCCGCGCCGACGCCTGTGTGAACCGGTTTTTGTTGGTCTGTGAGCATGCTCGCCAACTTCCAACAGACCCTCGGCTACGCTTTTCAGAACGAGGCCCTGTTGCGGCTGGCCCTCACGCATCCGTCGGTGGCCTATGAGACGGCGGGAAACCTACAACACAACCAGCGGCTCGAGTTTTTGGGCGACGCGGCGCTGCAACTGGTCCTCACCCGACACCTGTACGAACACTTCCCAGCTTTCGGCGAAGGCCAGTTGACCAAGGCGCGCGCGCGGCTGGTCAACCGCCGGTTCCTTGCCGAGCAGGCGCGCCGAATCCATCTGGGGGCCAATCTGATCCTCAGTCGCGGTGAGGAAGCCCAAGGGGGCCGCAACCGCCCCTCCGCCTTGGCGGACGCCTTCGAGGCCCTCCTGGGTGCCGTTTTTCTCGATGGCGGACTGGAACAGGTGAGCCATTTGATCCTCCGGCTTTTCGGGACCGAAATAGCCGCGCTGGCGGAGCGTCCGGAAGTGGAGAATCCCAAGGGCGACCTGCAGGAAATCCTGCAAGCCGAGTCGGCCGAACCACCCCAGTACACCCTGCAGGGGTCACATGGTCCTGACCACAACCGCGTCTTCGATTGTGCCGTTTCCCATCGCGGCGTCGTGCTGGGACATGGCCGGGGACACAGTAAAAAGGAGGCCGAGAGCCGGGCCGCGCTGGCAGCGCTGGAGAATCTGCGCGCACGAAAGCTCGCCGCAGCCTCGGCTTCCTCTCCCAGCGCAAAATCCGACTAACCCGGGGAAACCGGGAAGTCCGCGTCCCCCCCCTGGTCCTGGACGATCGTGCCAGCCGGCGAGCTTCTCCGGTCGCCTTGGCCAGGGCGACTGCTTGCCCGCACGCAGACGTCCCGGCTCTGTCGGCAGCACAGCAAATCAGCTTGCCCCGTCTTTGAACGTGGGCACTATTCACCCCGCGTTCGCGAAATGCCTTGATCTCGGGTTGGTTGGCGCCCCCTCCAGCGGAACCCGAACCCAGCTTGACGGGAGGGAATTCTGGACCGAGCGGGCACATCGCGAGCCTTGGACAGTAGCCGGCGTGGCGGAATCGGCAGACGCGCTAGACTCAAAATCTGGTACTCGTGAGAGTGTAGGGGTTCAAGTCCCTTCGCCGGCACCATCCCCGAACCATAAGGTCCTCCTGCGTCCCGAATGGTAGGTGGCCCAAACCGGGCCCGACGACCCGCTTGAGCGCTTTTGGAGACGGGGGCATTCTTCGCGGTGGCTGCTGGCGGCGCCCGCGCGGAGAGGGGGCAACTCCGTGTTGGTGGCTCCGCTCCGCCGGGTGGGATCCGCCAGCCGCGCAGAGCAGAGCCATGCCACTATACGAATATGAGTTGTGCGAAGGCGACTGTGTCGTCTGTGGCGGCCGGTTCACGCTGCGCCGACCGGTCAACGCCAAGCCGCTCACGCATTGCCCCGCCTGCAAGCAGCCCGTGCGGCGGGTGATCACCACCTTCAACACCCCCAAGATCACCAAGCCCCTCTCGATCAGCGATGCCAAGAAGGCCGGGTTCACTGTCCTGAAACGGGTGGGTACGGGCGAGTACGAGAAGCAGTAACCGGTCGCTCGCAGCCGGGGCTTGCCGAACCGTCCGATCCGGCTTAGTACCCCGGCATGCAACGCCGTGACTTCCTCCGCTTGACCGCTGCCGGCCTTGGGTGGGCAGCGACCGCCCGGTACTCGCCCACTACTTTCGCCGCTGACAAGGTCCGCCGCGTCGGGCTGATTGGCTGCGGCTGGTACGGCAAGAGCGCGCTCTTCCGCCTGCTCCAGATCGAACCGGTGGAAGTGGTGTCGTTGTGCGACGTGGACCAGCAAATGCTCGCCGAGGCCGGGCAGATGGTTGCGGAGCGCCAGCGGTCCCGTAAGACACCGCGCCTGTACCGCGACTTCCGCGAGATGCTGAAAGAGAAAGACCTCGACCTCGTGCAGGTCTCCACGCCCGACCACTGGCACGCCCTGCCGGTGATCGAGGCGATCAAGGCCGGCGCAGACATCTATTGCGAGAAACCCACCGCGGTGGACGTGGTCGAGAGTCAGGCAATGCTGGCGGCCGCGCGCAAATACAACCGGGTCGTGCAGATCAACACCCAGCGACGCAGCACGCCTCACCTGATCGAGGCGCGCGACGAAGTGGTCAAGGCTGGGAAACTCGGCCGCATCGGTTACGTGGAAATCTGCTGCTACTGGGGCATGGGCCGGGCCGGGCGCGCCCCCGAGGTCTCCCCGCCCAGTCACCTCGATTACGAAATGTGGACCGGGCCGGCGCCGATGCGTCCGTTCACGGCGCGCACCCATCCGCGCGGCTGGCGCATCTTCATGGAATACTCGAACGGCATCCTGGGCGACATGTGCGTTCACATGCTCGACATGGTCCGGTGGATGATGGACCTCAAGTGGCCCAAAACCATTGCCTCGACGGGTGGCATCCTGATCGAGAAGGACAGCACTTCGAACACGACGGACACGCAGAACGCCACCTTCGACTACGGCGACCTGCAGGTCCTCTGGAAGCACCGGACGTGGAGCGACATGCCCGACCCGGATTATCCTTGGGCGGCCACGTTCTACGGCGAAAAGGGCACCCTCAAGGCCAGCGTGTTCAAATACGAGTTCTTCCCCAAGGGCCAGAAACAGCCCGCCATGCGCCGCGAGGCGCTGCTGGAATACGACAAGTACCCCGAGGACCGGACGGAAAAGGATCTTGAACGCCATGTCGCCGCCGCCATGCGGGGCCATTGGCGAAACCTGCTCGAATGCGTGGACCGCCGCGCGCGGCCCGTCGCGGACATCGAGGAAGGACACATCTCGAGCGCGGCATGTTTCCTCGCCAACCTGTCGCAACGCCTCGGCGGCCGCACGCTCGTCTGGGACCCGGCAACCCATCGTTGCGTGGGCGATGCGGAAGCGAACGCCTTGCTGGCCCGACCCTATCGCGCCCCCTGGGTCCACCCCGACCCGGCGACGGTTTGAGCAGAGCGCAGACCTCTCCCGACGCCGTGAAGGCGACCGTCGAAGTCCGCCCGATCACCCGCCGCGAGACTTCCCTCGCCGCCGCGGTGCTGGCTCGTGGTATGCGCGACAATCCTCTCCACGTGGCTGCCCTGGGAAACAATCCCGTCCGCCGCGAACGGGGCTTGGCGGGAGTGTTCCGCCCCTTTCTCAAGATGGAGGTTGCAACCAAGGGGATGGTGTTGGGCGCGTTCGAGGGCAGCACCTTGGTGGGAGTGTGCGGCATGATGCGTCCCGGTTGTTGCCAGTTGGCGCCGACCGAGAAGTTCGCACTGCTGCCCCGCTTGCTCGGGAACTGCGGAGCGCGCGGCACGCTGAAACTGCTCGCCCAGTTCGGGAACTGGGCCCGCCATGATCGCCCCGAGCCTCACTGGCATCTGGGCCCGGTGGGCGTCGAGCGTGAGCGCCAGGGACGGGGAATCGGTTCGAGTCTCCTGCGGGAGTTTTGCCGGCGGGTGGATGAGGCCGGGGCGGCGGCGTGGCTGGAAACCGACAAGGAGATCAACGTGTCGTTCTATCGCCCACACGGATTTGAGGTGGCGGCCACCGACACCGTGAACGGCGTCCCCAATTGGTTCATGGAGCGGCCGGCCAAAGCGTGA
>CALJWR010000228.1 GCA_937976685.1 uncultured Verrucomicrobiae bacterium | reverse complement strand
CGCCTGCCTGTCGGCGTAGAAGTGGGCGGGTTGTCCCTGCCAGAGCGAACGATGACGCTCGAGCATGGGCCGGAGCTGGTCGCTCACGTCCTTGGGACTGCCGACGTGGCTGTCACCGAGCAACGGCCCGACCCAGAGCGTTTGCCGCGAGAGCGCCAAGTCGCGGTGGTAGTGGATCGCCGCGCCCTGGAAGTGTCGGCCCGTCACCTCCAGTTGGGTGTCATCGAAGAACACCTCGCGCTGACCGGCGCAGAGTAGCCGGCGGGGGTTGGCCTGCTGCCACACCCACGCCACAAACTCAGCCGGAATGCCGTGGTCAGGCGGCCGGGCCCCGATGAGGTTCGTCCATCCACAAGCAGTCTTTGGGACAGACTTCAATGCAGTAGCCGCAGAGGATGCAGGCGTGCGGCTGGAGGGTCCACGATTTCGAGGGTTTGCGCGTCACTTTGATCGCGCCGGTCGGGCACCGTTTCTCACAGACCGAGCAGTAGGTGCAGGTGTCCGGATCGAATTCGAGGCAACCCCGGGCCTCCGCGAACGGCACATGGGGTTCGGCCGGATACGGCCGGGTCACCGGCGAGCGGGAGGCGTTGCGAAGCAGATTGCGAAGGAGATCCACCATGGTCGGGTCGGCGCGGGGGTCAGCGTTCCGTGCAACTGATGCACGGATCAATCGAAACCACGATCACCGGCACATCCGCCAGTTCGCAACCCGGCAGCATGTGGAGCAAGGGCGCGAGGTTGGCAAAGGTCGGCGTGCGCGCGCGGAAGCGTTCCAGGTTCTTCGAGCCGTTTGCCTTGATGAAGAACAGCAGTTCCCCGCGCGATTGTTCGATGCGGGCCGCGACCTCACCAGTCGGGTTGCCCTTGAAGGGGACCGAGAGCGGTGTGTCCGGCAGCCGGCCGATGGCAGCGCGGATGAGTTCGGCGCTCTGGTCCAGCTCGCGCAACCGCACCATCATGCGCGCGTAAGCGTCGCCGTTCGTCTCAGTGATCGGGGTGAAACCGAGTTCTGGATACGGGGCGTAGCCGGTCTGGCGGAGATCCATCGCGAGGCCGCTGGCCTTGGCCACCGGCCCCACCGCGCCGAGTTCGTGCGCCTTTTCGCGGGTCAGGACGCCGATTCCCTTGAGCCGCCGCTGAATCGTGTAGTCCTTCGCGAACGCGCCGCCGAGTTCCCCCAGCGACGCTTGCGCCCGGTCCAGCCCCGTCCCAATCCGCTTCAACTGGTCGGGCGTGATATCCTTGCGCACGCCGCCGATGCAGCACGTGGTGAGCATGATGCGGTTACCTGCGGTGATCTCCATCAGGTCGAGAATCTCCTCCCGGCAACGCAGGGTTTGCATGAAGAGGTTCTCGAAGCCGAAGGAATCGGCGAGCAGCGCCAGGAAGAGGAGGTGGCTGTGCATCCGATGCAACTCAGCCCAGATCAGGCGCAGGTATTTTGCCCGCTCCGGCACGGCCAGTCCCAGGAGCTGTTCGATGCCCTGGCAGTAGTTCATCGCGTGCATGAAGCTGCAGATGCCGCAGATGCGCTCGATGAGGAAGACGTCCTGCTGAAAGTCCTTCTGCTCCGCCAGCTTCTCGAGGCCGCGGTGAACGTAGCCGATGGCCGGGAGGGCTTCGACCACGCGTTCATCTTCGAGAATGAGGCGCAACTGGATCGGTTCCGGGAAGACCGGATGCTGGGGGCCGAACGGGATGGTGGTGCGCTGGCTCATGCGGCGGCCGGGGTGGCGGCGGCGGGCTGGCGGGCGTCCAGTTCCATGCCGCAGCGGCGGAAGCGGTTCATGGGCGTCTTGGGGGCGGCTTCCGTGAGCATCAGCCGCCCCTGAAAATCGAGGGCCAGCCCGGTGAACTTCACGCCGAAGTGATCCTTGATCTCATTCTCCACGATCATCGCGGCCGGGTAGAGGCTGCTGAGGCTGCACAGTTCCTGACCGTCCGGAATCTCGAGCCGCAGATGCAGCGGCTGGTAGGCCTTGTCGAAATGATAGTACACCGTGTGCCCGGTTCCCTGGTCGAGACAGGTCAGCGTCACCAGGCGGTAGCCTTGCTGTCGTAGCACGGCGACCTCGTGCAACAGATTGTCGGGCGTGACCGTTTTGGCGGGCAGGAGACTCATGGGGTTTTCGCGAGTTCAGCCGGCGCGGCGACGGGTGCGGCCGGGGAAGCCAACGTGGCCGGAACGGTTTCCGGTGGCGCCGCTGGATTCGGCGTGGGCTCGTGCGTTTCTGGGACCAGCGACGGCCGGGAGACCGGCTGGCCGCGGCGCCTCAGTTCGAGCTTCTCGGCGGCTCTGACGATGCCGTCAATCACCGCTTCGGGCCGCGCCGGACAGCCGGGCACAAACACGTCCACCGGCACGACCTCTTCGATGCCGCCCAGCACATTGTAGCAGTCGCGGAAGATGCCGCCGGTGGAGGCGCACACGCCCACGGCGACAATCGCCTTGGGTTCCGGCATCTGGTCGTACACGTTCTTCAACACGCGGGCATTGCGATGGTTGACCGACCCGGTCACCAGCAGGACATCCGCGTGCTTGGGATTGCCAACGTGGATGACTCCGAACCGCTCGAGGTCGTAGAGCGGCGAGAGGCAGGCCAGCAGTTCGATGTCGCAGCCGTTGCAACTGTTGCAGTTGAAATGCACCACCCAGGGCGATTTCTTGAGGCCGAATTGTTGCAGCATGGTTTGGTTTCGTTACCGCCAATACAGCCAGATGATGTTGGTCAGCGCGAGGCCGAAGACCACCGTCCACATGAAGCGGAACATCCAATGGGTCGTCAGCCGCGCGCAAAGATTGTCCAGCAACAGGGTGACGGCAAAAACGGCGGCCGCCAGCAGCGCGGCCATCCAGGCATTCGTTGCCCAGAACAGGCCCGCCAAACCGAGGAAGAACGCCGCCTCGTAGCAATGCGCCAGTTCGATCATGCCCAGGTACGGCCCGGCGAACTCGAGCGTTACCCCCTTGACGATTTCCTGGTGCGCGTGGTGCGACGTGGCGAGGTCGAACGGCGATTTCTGGAACTTGATCATCACCACGCTGAGGTAGGCGATGAACACCAGCGGCAGCGAGAGCAACATCGGGCGCGACGCCTCGTACACGCTCTGCAGCCGGAAACTGCCGTTCGCCAGGTAGAAACCGATGACCATCAGAATGAGGATCGGTTCGTAGGCCACCATCATCACGATCTCCCGCTGCGCGCCGATGCGGCTGAAGGGCGAACGGACACTCATCGCGCCGATCACCAACGCCAGGGTCGAGAAGGCCAGAATGAACAGCAGCATCAGCGCGTCGCCGCCCGTGGCGAGCATGAAGGTGGCGAGGGCGATCAGGGCCAGGTGCAGGTAGGCGTAGAACACCTGCGTGCGGTTGACCACCACCGGCTCCTTCTGGAACAGCTTGATGATGTCAAAAAAAGGCTGGAGCAGCGGCGGCCCCTGACGGCCCTGCAACCGGGCGGTCAAGACGCGGTCCAGCCCGCGGATCAGGCCGCCCACAATCGGGGCCAGCACCACGGCGGCCAGGCCAAGGGTCATGCGCGTGCTCATGCCAGGCTGACGCGGGCGAACAGGCTCAGGAGAATGAGCAGCGCCACCAGGTTGGCCCAACGGGTCATGGTTTCCTCCCCAAACAGGTGCGTGAAATAGTAGCTGGTGACCTGGGCGGTCGTGCGCTGGTCCATCACCGACCGAAACTCGAAGGTCCGCGTGCCGACGACGACGTTCTCGCCGCACAAGTAGGGCAGACGAACCTGCGTGCGGCGCAGCCCGAAGAACGAGGCCAGCCCCGCCAGCACCACCACCAGCAACGTCACCATGATCGGCCAGCCCATGAAACTGTCCACCGACTGAAGCAGCCCAAGTGAATCGGGCTGGAGATAAACGTGCGAAAGGGTCGAGATCGCCAGCGGTCGCAACCATGCCCGGTACACCGTCATGACCCCGGCACCGGCCACGAGGACC
>CALJWR010000227.1 GCA_937976685.1 uncultured Verrucomicrobiae bacterium | reverse complement strand
GGTGGATGCCGGGTCGAGGTCGATCGCGCCCATGACGGTGCGGACTTTCTCGATGATTTCGGCCGGCGTGTACCATTCGTTATCCCCGCTGTTGTGAGCCACATGGGGCTGCTTGAGTCGCAGCCGAACTTGCTCGACCTGGTCGGGCGTGGGGTTGTCACCCAGGGCACGGGCGCTTTGGACCACTTCGTGGCGAGTGGCGGTGATCTCGCCTGCCGCCACTTCGCGCTGGAGGCCGAGCCTGTCGACCGCCGCGGCGAATTGGCCGTCGCGCTCGATGGTGGCGCGACTGACGCCATGCTCCTTAGCGAGGGATTCGGCAGTAGAAAACGGTCCCTCAAATTGAGGAACCGTTTTTCCGCGTCCCGGACCACCGTCGTTTCCCGGTTCAAATCTTGCCGCCTTCTTCAGGCGGTTGTACCTGCGTCCGCGCAGCAGGCTCATTTGTTCCGGCGTCAGGTTCCGCCGCCCAAGTTGGTGGGCGTCGATCCAATCTGCAGCCGCCCCTCGATCCGGCAGGCTGATTTCTCGGATTTCATAGTGGATGCCGTGCTCGTCGCAGATCTCCTTGCGGTGATGGCCGTCCAGCAGGACATACTGCTCGGCCCATACGATCAGCGGTTCGAGGCAGCCGTCTCGCAGCAGGTTCTCTTCCAGCGTCGCCCGCTCTTCCGCCGTTAGCGGCGGAATCAGGGAACGGAATTCCTCGTCAATCGTCGGTTGCCATAGCATTGCGGAACTCATCGCGATCCTCGCCTAAAATGGAATCTCATCCGGGCCACAAGGGCTCGTCAGATCGAGCGGCACAGCCTCCGGCATCGCTCCCAGCGTGTAGCCCACGATGCGGTCGTACTTCTCGCCGGCGATGGAGCGGACCACGATCTTCTCGGTCCACGCCACGCCGCCGGCATCGGCGATCTCGACGGCCCGCTCAGCCGTGTCGGGCACCGGGTCGGGCGAGCGGCGCTGCCACCACTTCTCGGCCTTCCAGCGGGCGTAGCCGGTGTGCTCGAAGCAGATGAACTCGCTTTGCCAGGTGAACCGGCCGATCTGGTACTCCACCCGCATGGACTTAGGGGCGTCCGGCGGGGCGTCGCGCTTGGTGTGGACGCTATAGCGAATATCCCACACTTCGTATTCGGTATCGGTGACTTGGTCGGAGAGCACGCCAGCGGTGCTGGCCCTTGCGTCGTGCTTCTGTCTTTCAGGCGGCGGGAACTCGTAGCCGCACACTGGGCAGCGAGCGTAGCCGGCGGCGACCACTGCGTGGCATTCAGGGCATTCCTTGGCCGGGGCGTCACCCGTGCCGCGGCCGGGCGCGCCGGGCACCTTGAGTTGATCCACCGGCCCGTGGCGCACCGCGTTTCCGCCGAAATCCAAAACCAGGCAGTTCTGCTTGCCTGGGTGTAGGCGGAAGCCACGACCCACCATCTGATAATAGAGCCCCGGCGACATCGTGGGCCGCAGGATGGCTACGCAGTCGATGTTCGGGGCGTCGAAGCCCGTGGTCAGCACGTTGACGTTGACCAGGTATTTGAGCGGTTGAGCGTGTTGGCCGAGCAAGTCGGCCGCACCCGGCTCGCCGCGAAAGCGGGCAATCAGTTCCGCACGCTCGGCGGCCGGCGTTTGGCCATCCAGAAACCCCACCTCGCGGCCGGACATCTCGGCCAACACACGGGCCACATGACGCCCGTGCCGCACGCCAGCCGCAAACACCAACACACTCTGGCGGTCGTGCGTGTAGGCGACAATCTCGCTACAGGCGGCCGCTACGAGCCGGTTGTCGTCCATCAGGGCTTCCATTTCGTCGGCAGCGAACTCGCCGCCGCGAACGTGGAGCCGATCGACATCGGCTTTAGCTTTCCCGGCCTTGGTGACCAGCGGGCACAGATAGCCGTCCCGGATCAACTCTCGCACACCGACCTCGTAGCAGATGTGGTTGAGGATGCCGTCCGGCGTGCAGATCGGCCCGCTGGCCAGGCGGAACGGCGTGGCCGTCAGCCCGATGACTCGTAGCCGCGGATTGACGACCTTCGCCTCGGCCAGGAAGGTGCGGTACATCCCATCCCCGTCCGGGGGCAACATATGGACCTCGTCGACGATCACCAAATCGAAGGCGCCGAGTTCGCAGGCGCGCTTGTAGACCGACTGGATGCCGGCGACGATTACCGGCTGGTCCGTCTCGCGGCGGTTCAGGCCCGCCGAGTAGATGCCGATGGGCACCTCCGGGCAAAGCCGGCGAATCTTGTCCGCGTTCTGCTCCAGGAGTTCCTTCACGTGGGCCAGGACAATCACCCGGCCACCCCATTTCAACACAGCATCCGTTGCGATTTGCGCAATGATGAATGCTTTACCAGCCGCTGTGGGCAGCACCACCGCCGGGTTGTCATCCCGCGTGCGCAGGTGTTCGTAGACGGCATCCACGGCGGCCTGCTGATAGGGACGAAGAGCAAACGTCATCAAGCACGCCTTCGACTCAACCAAGCGAAGCTCCGGCGTCGGGAGTTGCGCCCGAAG
>CALJWR010000226.1 GCA_937976685.1 uncultured Verrucomicrobiae bacterium | reverse complement strand
GGTGGCCACCGCGGCGGTGCTGTGGGTCAGCCGGCGGCGTGCGGAAAAGCTGCAACCCTTCGTCAAGGCGGGGGACGTCGTCTTCGAGTACGGCGTGGGGCTGGGCTGGAACCTTGCTCAGTTGCGTTGCCGGCGGAAGATGGGCTGCGATGTGGGCGAGTTTCTCGCTGACACCTTGCGGGACACCGACATCGAGTTCGTGTTGGATACCCGCTCACTGCCCGATGATCTGGCCGATGTTGTCGTGTGTCATCACACACTCGAACACGTGCTCGCGCCGGCCGAGGCCCTGGCCGAAATGCGCCGGCTGCTCCGGTTGGCGGGCCGGCTGGTCGTTTTCGTGCCTTACGAGAAGGAACGCCGCTATCGGCGGTGGCGTCCTGACGAGCCCAATCACCACCTGTACTCGTGGAACGCACAGACCCTGGCGAACCTTGTGGCCGAGTGCGGGTTCACCATCCAGTCTGCCACAATTCAAGAGTACGGCTGGGAACGGGTCGCGGCGGTGTGGGCGTGCCGTTTCCGGCTGGCCGAGTGGGGATTCCGGTTCATTCGCCGCGCGGGCAGCCTGGTTTTCCCCTTGCGGGAAGTCCGGGTGATCGCGACCAAGCCAGCCGATCCGCCAGCCGCCCGGCCGGGAAGCGTCGTGTAACCCTGGCGCTACACGTCTATCACCGGCCCGTCGCCTGGCGGCGGGCGTCGGCGCGGGCCGGGTTCCATGCCGGGGCGAACGATCGTGGCGCGAAACCGGGACATGCCCAACGCGAGGTGACCAAACAGAGTCACGAGGCTGATCACCACGCTGCCCCAGAACGCCGGCCAGAAACCCGCCACGTGAAACGACTTTACCACCGCGCCCACGAGGTAAAGCAGTAGCGCGTTGATGACCAACACCCAGAGACCGAACGACGCCACAATCAGCGGCAGGGAGAACACCAGCAGCAACGGTCGGAGAAAGGCGTTGAGCGCCCCCAGAAGCAGCGAGGCCACCAGCAGGCCGCCGAACGAGTCATAGCTCAGCCCGCGCACGACGTGGGCCGCAACCAGCACGCCGACCGTGGTCACGGCCCAGCGTTGTAGAAAGGCTGGGCCGGACCCGCGCTTGAAGCCGAATCGTTGCTGGGGATCAATCATCCGTGCGCCCGAATGTCCGCCGCTGGAACGCCCCGGGCAAGCTTCACGCGCACCCGGGGCCCGGGCCTCCATCCGAATCGGCGGATAAGCCGCTTACGGTGGCGGTGGCGCCAACGGAGATAGGCCAGGAGGCCGTCCCCGGATGCTGCGTATCCATGCGTTGCAGTTTGATCGAGCCCCTGACTCTTCGCCACCAACCGAAAATCAAAGAAACGCCAGCCGGGGACCTGAAGAGCAGTGAGGGCATGATCCAGCCCTTGCGGGTGCCAAAAAGCTTTTGTCCACGACGGAGCGGTTGGCTAGCCTGCCCTTCGTGAAGAGCATCAAAGTCCTTTCCCCGGCGGTGTGGCGCTGGTTTTCGATCCTCGCGGGCGTGTGGACCATCGTCTGTTCGGGTCAAGTAACGACCAACCTCCTGAACGACGGTCTGACCACGGATGGCCTGACGCGCCTGCAGAGCCGATTCGGCGCGGGCGGACAGGAAATCCTCTTGTTTCCGGAGGGGACTGCCGGCGGCCTCGTGGCCGAGCAGACGGATGGTTTCACCGATTTTGCCCTGCACGCCACCTGGTACGTGCCGTCGGTCCGCGTGGTGGGTCCGGCCTACACCGTGAGTGCGGAAGCGCGACCGGCGGGCGAATACCCGGAAACACGCGTTGGCGTACTGGGGTGGCTGGACCCCGTAGGCGGCAAGGGAATCGCTCTGCGGGTCCGCCCGAACCCGGTGGACAACCGCTTTGAGATCAGCGTGGTGGATTTCGCCGCGGCGACCGACTTCGAGAGCGATTCCATGACGGGCCTCTTCAACCTCGACGGCTCGCCGGCCGACGCGCAGCCCGGCTCGGGGCAAGCAGAAGGCGGTGCGTATTCGGCGGCAGCGTTTGCCACCTTCGTGCTGGAATTCAACCCACCTTCCCCGGCCGACCTCGCGGCGTTGCCGGAGGCCACCGCTCGGGTCCGGGGGCGCGTGTTCCAGGCGGATGGCAGTGCGGAAGTCGCTCAAGTCGGCGGAACGATTGAGCTGCTCACCACGCTGCCCGTGCCCGTTCAACACCAGGTCGGCTACTATGCGAATTGGAACTCGAATCTTGTCCCCGGAGCGACCATCGGCACGGTGCGGATGCTGACCATCACGGGCGTGATCGAGCAGGTGAACCAACGTCCGCTCGTCGCGCTCACCAGTCCCGCGGCCGGCGCCACGAGCCGCGAGCCGGGGTCGTTTCAACTGGCTGCCACGGCCAGCGATCCGGACGGCACCATCGTCAGGGTTGATTTCCTCCTGAACGGGCAGATCGTGGGCTCGGTGGTGGGCGGCCCGCCCTACCAGTTCACGGTTGCCAACCTGCCCGCCGGCGATTACCAACTCGCCGCCCGCGCGACCGACAATCTCGGTGCCACGACAACCAGCGAAGCGGTGTCCGTCCGCGTCCTGCCCAACCAACCGCCGACGGTCGCGATCACGAGTCCCGCCAACGGCGCGCAGTTCGTCGCGCCCGCGAGTTTTGCTCTGATGGCGACGGCCAGCGATCCGGACGACGCGGTGGTTTCCGTCGAGTTTTTCCAGGGCGAGGTCAGTCTGGGCACCGATACGCAGGCTCCCTATCAGGTCACCGTCACGGACCTGCCGGTCGGGACGCACGTGTTCACGGCCAAGGCTACCGATGCCCGCGGCGCGACCGGAACATCCGCCCCGATTTCGGTTCAGGTCCGCGCGAATCAGCCGCCCTTGGTCTCCGTCACCAGCCCAACCGCCGGGGCGGAGTTCATCGCGCCCGCCGAATTCGATTTCATCGCGCAGGCCAGCGACCTCGACGGCACGGTGGTACGGGTGGAGTTTTTTGCCGGGGAAACGCTCTTGGGAACGGTGACGCAGGCGCCCTTCGTCTTCCGCGTGACCAACCTCGCGGCCGGAGCGTACCGCCTAACCGCGCGAGCCTCTGACAACCGCGGGGCATCCGCCGTGTCCGAACCGGTGAATATCCTCGTTCGCCCGAATCAGCGGCCGACCGTCACCATTTCGCAACCGCCCGACGGCGCGAAGTTCGACGCGCCCGCTTCGTTCACGCTGGCCGCCAACGCCACCGATGCCGATGGACAGGTGGCCAAGGTGGAGTTCCGGCAGGATGGCGTCGTGATCGCCACCGTGGCCGCGCCGCCGTATGAGACCGCCGTGGCGGGGTTGGGAGCCGGTCGGTACGTGTTCGAAGCGGTGGCCACCGACGACCGCGGCGCCTCTTCCGAAGTCGCCAGCGTGGCGGTCGAGGTCGTCAGTGCCGTGGTGCAACCGCGCTTGACCCACCTCACGCCGCTGCCCAGTGTGGAGAACTTCCAACAGCTTCAGGTCACCATCGAAGGCAAACCGGGCGCGACCTACGTCGTCGAACGCAGCTCTGACTTGGTGACCTGGAACCCGGTCGAAACGGTCACCCTCCAGACGACGACGCTGGTTCGCACGTATCCGCGTGAGGCGGCTGCGCGTTTGGTGGTGCTTCGCCTGCGTGAAGGTTCTGTCCCGTCGTCGCCGCCAACCTTGACCGGACCACAAGCCCTGCCCAGCCCGGACAATTTCCAACAGTTCCGATTCACCGCGGGCGGTCTGAGCGGACGGCGCTACAAGGTCGAGTCCTCGGCGGATCTGCGATCGTGGACGGAAGTGGCGACCGGCACGGTGACGACCGACACGGTCACGTTCACGTATCCAAAGAGCGCCTCTTCGGTCTCGTTGTTCTACCGCGTCGCCATCCTCCCGTAAGTTGAACGCCCGCCTGCCAACGCGTCGGGTTCTGCTCCCGAACGCTTGTCAGTCCGAACGCGCCTGACCCCACTCGCAGCATGGCGCGCGCCTCCGCCCTCGGATTCTCGATTTCCAGCTTGCTGGCCAGGGTGGCCCTTTTCGCGACGGTTTCGCCGCTTCTTGCGGCCGAGGCGCCCAACCAGCGAGTCCGGTCTGGCCAGCCGTGGATGGATATGGACTACGGGCCGTTTCTCACGGCGTCCATCGAGGCACCGGCGCCCGCGACCAACATCGCCTACAAGGGCATCGCCATCCGGCTCTGCGATCAGGCGGGCCGCGAAGCAGAGCAAGCGGTCGTCTTCGACACAGACTTGCTCCGCTACGCCGCTGGTTGGACCGGCGGCTTCGTTGCGCTCAAGGGCGTCGTTTTTGACGGCGAACACTGGGCCTACCCGCGGATCGGTGGGCGCCAAGTTTTCGGAAATCCCATGGGGCCGGGCTGGGCTCGGGATGGCCGGTTCGACGACCCGCGCGCGTTCCCCTACGGCCCGCTGCCGCGCGACTGGGCCCATTGGCAGGGCCTCTATCTCCACGGCCCGCGAGTCGTTCTCAAGTACTCCGTGGTCGACGCGCAAATTCGGGAACTCCCCGCCGTTGAGAAGCGCGGAGATCTTAGTGCCTTCTCGCGCTCATTCGAGATCGGCCCGCACACCAACGCGCTCACGCTGCAAGTCGCTGCGGAACAGGGGGCGTCGCTCCGGGTGCTGGATCGGGCGTCCCTGCGCTCCAGCAGCGGGACCGAGGCTGCCGCGACGATCGCCTGCCTCGTGCCGCCGGGCGCGCCAGAAATCAACCCGTTGTCGGGCACAGCGGCGGCGAACGAACCCCTGCTGGCCGCCGTCGTGGACAGCCCGGCCGGTGCCAAGTGGGAGCTGTCAGCCGTTGGACATCTGCGCCTAACGTTTCCGCCAAGCGCAAAATCGCAACGATTCAAGGTCCTGCTGAGCCGCAGCGCCCCGGCCTCATTCTCCCCTTTGCTGGAGGGCAGTACGCCGCCGGAGCGTCTCGAACCTTTGACTCGGGGTGGCCCGCCCCGCTGGACGCAAACGCTCGCCACGGCGGGCAAGCTCGGGGCGGAGACCGGCCCCTTCGGAGGCGACACCATCACCGCGCCCGCTGACAATCCGTGGAACTCGTGGATGCGCTTCGGCGGCTTTGATTTCTTCCGCGACGCCACCCGCGCGGCCATCTGCACGTGGAGCGGCGACGTGTGGCTGGTGTCGGGCATGGACGAACGGCTCGAACAACTCCAATGGCGGCGCTTCGCCACGGGTCTCTTTCAGCCGCTCGGCCTCAAGATCGTGGACGACCAAATCTATGTGCTGGGCCGCGACCAGATCACCCGGCTGCACGACCTGAATGGCGACGGCGAGGCCGACTACTACGAAAACTTCAATAACGACACGCTGACAACGGAGCATTTCCACGAGTTCGCCGTGGACCTGCAGACGGACGCCGCGGGAAACTTTTACTACATGAAGTGCGCCCGCCACGCACGGGATGCGCTCCATCCGCATCATGGTACGCTGGTGAAAATCAGCCGGGACGGCCGCCGTACCGAGATCCTGGCCAACGGCTTCCGTGCGCCGAACGGCCTCGAAGTCACGGCCGCGCGCGAGTTCTATTCCACCGATCAGGAAGGCCACTGGATGCCGGCGAACCGGCTCAACCGCATCGAACGCGGCAAGTTCTACGGGAACGTCTGGTCGTGGTTCCCCGATGGAAAACCCACGCGCTACGACGAACCGATCTGTTGGATTCATCCGCGCGTGGACCGGTCGCCGAGCACAATGGCGGTGGTCACCTCGGACCGTTGGGGTCTGCCAAAGAATACGCTCTTGAGCCTGTCCTATGGGGTGGGCCGCATCTTCGTGGTGCCTACGCAGACGGTGGAAGGACTGATGCAGGGCGGGGTGACCCCACTACCGCTCGAGTTCGACACCGGCATCATGCGCGCGCGGTTCAGCCCCCGCGACGGACAGTTGTACACCTGTGGCCTCTACGGATGGGCGGGCAACAAGACGCAGGCGGGCGGCTTCTACCGCGTGCGCTACACGGGACAGCCGTTGCGCCTGCCAGTCCAATTGCACGTGGTGGCCAACGGCGCGTTGCTCACGTTCACCGATCCCCTCGATCCCGCCGCCGCGTCTGACCCTGCCAGTTACCAGGTCGAGCGATGGAACTACCAGTGGACCGCCAACTACGGCTCGCCGGATTTCAAGCTCAACGGCGAACCCGGTCGCGACCGGCTGGGAATCGCTTCTGCCCGCGTCTCCGCCGACGGACGAACGGTCTTCCTCGAAATGCCGGACATCCGGCCGGCGATGCAGATGCACATTCAGATGGACCTCCGCACGGCCGATGGCGCGAAGCTTCAAACCTACGTGCATCACACGATTCACCGTGTCCCCACGGAACGTGGCGAAGACCGGCTCGGCGATGCCCTGCCGTCGGCAGCCCCGCCACCGCGGCGGCAACTGGCTGCGGAATCGCCGGGGCTGATCAACCGCTTTTACTCCACGCAGATTGGTGCTTGGGGCCGCAGTGATGCCCGCCGGGCACGGCTTGTCGCCCTCAATGTACCGGCTGACACCGCGCCCACGCCGTTTGTGCCACCGGGAAGATTTACCGCCACTTGGGAAGGTTGTCTCAAGGCGGAGAGCAGTGATGAATACCACTTCTTCGCATGGGGCCGGGGACGGGTCTGGCTCAAGATCAACGACGCGGAGGCCATTCCCCCCTCCGAGGCCACGCCGGCTGAGGTCGGTTATCCGCCGGTCCGCTTACCGGCCGGTCTCAATCGGCTCGAACTGACCTGCGAGAGCGCACCCGACGGACATGGCCTGCTGCGGCTGTTTTGGAAATCGGCCAGTTTTCCCTGGGAACCCGTGCCGCCCACCGCCTTCGTTTTCGATGCAGCCGAAGGCGCGCTCAAGGAGGGAGAGGCGCGACGCCTCGGTCGGCAGTTGTTTGCCTCGCGGCTTTGCGTGAATTGCCATGACCCGGGCACGCTGATCTCCGGGGATGCCATGCCGGAGCTCTCCACCGACGCGCCGGCCCTCGACGACTCGCTCCCCGATCTTCGGCCCGACTGGCTGGTCCGCTACTTGCAGGATCCGCGCTTACATCCCGACGGCTGGATGCCTTCCCTCCTGCGCGGATCACCGGACCAGGTCCGCCGTGACGCCGCGGACATCGCGGCATTTCTCGATACGCTGATCACCCCCTATTACCGCGAGACGGCTCGCGCTCCCCTGCCGGCCGGGCTATCTGCCCGGGGTGCGGAACTCTTCTCGAAAACTGGTTGCGTGGCTTGCCATGTGCTCCCCGGTGATCCCACCCTGCCCAACGAGTCGCGCCTCCCGCTCGCACACGTCGCGGCCAAGTGGCGACCGGCACGGCTCGCGGCCTACCTCCAGGACCCGGTCGCCAACTACCGCTGGAACCGGATGCCGCACTTCCAACTCACCCCGGCCGGGGCGCAGGCGCTCGCGGCCTATTTGATCGAGAGGAGTGATCCGGTTCCAGGGCCCGAGATCCCCGCGGTGGGCGACGTCGAACGCGGCCGGCGACTGGCGACCGAGATCGGGTGTGCGAATTGCCACGAAATGTCGCTGCCGCGAATGCCCCGGCCACCCCGGCCGCTGGCGGAATTGCGCGGGATCGTGGGAGCGGCGGGTTGCGTCGCCGACGGCCCGGCGCAACGAGGTCGGGCACCGGATTTCAGGTTCAGTCCGCAGGAGCTTTCCGCCGTGCGCCGGTTTCTCGGTGACGACGTTGACTCCCTCGGCTTTGACGCGGCGACCGAATACGCCGAGCGGCAATTCCGGACTTTGCGTTGCGGGTCGTGTCATGATCGAGAAGACGCCGCGGACACTTGGGCGGCGGCCGAGGCGCTGGCCACGGTGGCGGCGGGTGGAAACAGCAATCCCTACGATGACAGTGAAGAGACCTCCGCCCCCACAGCTCATCGTCGTCGGCCGCCCCTGACCCTTGCCGGCGAGAAACTCCGGACCGATTGGATGACACAATTGTTGGCCGGGCAGTTGGGCTACAAGACCCGCCCAAAGCTGGAGGCGCGGATGCCGGCTTTCCCTCAACACGCCGCAGGTCTCGCCCGGGGGCTGGCCATGCAGCACGGCTGCGAGGCGGTCACCCCGGCTTTGCCCCCGGTGCGCGCGGAACTCGTCCCGGCTGGCCGGGCGCTGGCACAAAAAGGCGCGTTGGCCTGTGTGGACTGTCACGCCGTGGGCGATCAGCCTGCCCTGGCAGGCGCAGACATGGTCACGATCAACTTCGCCCATATCCCGCAACGTCTCCGCCCGGAGTACTTTGAACGGTATGCCCGTGACCCGGCGCGACTGTTGCCGGGCACGATGATGCCACGCTTCCTGGACGATGCCGGGCGCACGGGTGTGAGCGCGTATTTTGAGGGCGATGGCGTGCGGCAGTTTGAGGCAATTTGGAACTACATGCGGACGGTGCCAGCCCCTCCCTGAACCCGGCTTCGCAGAAGCCCAATCCCCTCTCGGATGCCGCCAGCCGGGGGAACCGTCTCCGCGGGGGTCGGTTCGAGCTGAGCCCCGCCGCGCGCGAAACTTCAAGGCGGGTGGGCCGGCCGTGAAGCCCGACGGGGTCGGGTGAGCGCGACCCGAGCTGTTTCCGATCGCGGCTTCCACTCGCAGCAGTGGGCAGGCTACCTGTGCCGACCACCGCCGCACTTGTCACCCAACGGATACTGTCTAGCCTTTCGCCTAATGAGACTGTCGCGGCGACCCCGGTCGCGAAGCACGCTCGCAGCGGTCGCTGCGTGGGTGGGCGGCTGGCTTTGGTCAGGGGTCGCGCTGAGTCTCGCGGCGGCCGATGACCACGTTGACTTCAACTCCCAAGTGCGGCCGCTGTTGTCCGATCGCTGTTTCGCGTGCCACGGACCCGATGAGGCCAGCCGGAAGGCAAGGCTGCGGCTGGACATTCCCGAAGGTGCTCTGACGACCAATCGCACGGGCCGACCGATCGTGAAGGCCGGTGACCCCGACGCCAGCGAGTTGGTGCGCCGCATCTTCACCGAGGATGCGGACGACCTGATGCCGCCACCGGAATCGCGGCTCACCCTGTCCCGGCCCGAACGCGAACTGCTCCTGCGCTGGGTCGCGGAAGGGGCACGGTACGAGGCACACTGGGCCTTTCGCCCTATTCGGCCTGCTAGTGTTCCGACCGTCCACGCCGGCTGGGCGCGCAACGAAATTGACGCCTTCGTCGCAGACCGACTGCGGCGGGAGGGGTGGCAACCGTCGGACGAAGCGCCGCCGGAGACTTTGCTGCGACGAGTCAGTCTGGACCTGACCGGATTGCCCCCGAGCCCGGAGGACCGCGACGCCTTCCTGGCCGATTCATCTGCTGCCGCGTACGAGCGCCTCGTGGACCGGCTGCTCGCGTCGCCGCACTACGGCGAGTGGATGGCGGTCGAGTGGATGGATCTCGCCCGGTTCGCAGACACCTTTGGATACCAGGCGGACGTGGAGATTGACTTGTCCCCTTGGCGCGACTGGGTGATTGCGGCGCTGAATGGAAATCTTCCGTGGGACCAGTTCCTGACCTGGCAACTCGCCGGGGACTTGCTGCCGAATCCGACCCGTGAGCAGATTCTGGCCACGGCCTTCAACCGTCTGCATCGCCAAACCAACGAGGGCGGCAGCATCGAGGAGGAGTTTCGCACCGAGTACGTGGCCGACCGTGTCCACACCTTCGGAACGGCGATGCTCGGTCTCACCCTCGAGTGCGCCCGCTGTCACGATCACAAGTATGACCCGATCAGCCAGCGCGATTACTATCGGCTGGCAGCGTTCTTCAATTCGATTGACGAGAGCGGCCTATATTCCCACTTCACCCGTGCCACCCCCACGCCCGTGCTGCTCCTTTGGCCCGACGGGGTAGAGTCCCGCCATGAAGAACTGAGGCGCCAAATCACGGAGGCCGAAGCCCGTCTGCGCGCGCTCCGCGAGGGAACGGTGGCCCCGGTCGAGATGGCAGCTGCCTCCACTCCGGTCACGCTGCCCCCGCCCGTCGTGTCGCTGTCGTTCGAGAGCATCGCAGACCAACGGACCCCCAATTCTGGCGGTACGAATCTCGTGGAACTGCACGACGCGCCGGGGCTGGCGGACGGCGTGGTCGGCCGGGCCATGCGCTTCAGTGGCGACAATTACGCGGTGGTCAAAGGCGCCGGCGCGTTTCGCCGCACCGATCCATTTAGTTTCAGCCTCTGGCTCCAGCCAACGGAGGCTCAGTCGCGGGCGGTGGTGTTTCATTGCTCTCGCGCGTGGACCGATTCCGGCAGCCGGGGCTACGAACTGGTGCTGGACGAGGGCCGCCCGTTCTTTGCGCTAATCCATTTCTGGCCCGGCAACGCCCTCGCGGTGCGGGCGCGGGAACTGCTCCCGCTGAGCCAATGGACCCACCTGGCCGTCACCTACGATGGATCGAGTCGTGCCGACGGCCTGCGGCTCTATCGCAACGGCAGGCTTGTTCCCACAGACGTGGTCCGTGACCACCTGTACAAGGACATCCGGCACCTCGCGGAATGGGGCGACAGCGACGTCGGCAACGTCTGGCTCACCCTCGCCGGCCGTTTCCGCGACCGTGGATTCAAGGGCGGCCTGCTGGACGAATTCCTCGTTTTCGATACGGAACTGACCGCGGCGGAGGTTGCCGTGGCTGCGGCCGGCGGATCGCTTCCCCAGGTTTTCAGCCCGGCGACGCTGGCTGAGCATCAGCGCATTCGGGGCAACGCGGCGTATCAGCAGCAACTGGCGGAACTCCGACGCCTCCGGGAGGCGGAGGACGAACTCGTCACGCCGGTCCGCGAAATCATGGTCATGCGTGAGTTGCCGGAACCTCGCCCTTCGCACGTGCTCAAGCGCGGGGCTTACGATGCTCCCGGCGAGCGAGTCGAGCGCGGAACGCCGGAGACCATATTCCCGCTGCCGGCGGACTTCCCGCGGAATCGGCTCGGTCTGGCCCGCTGGGTCACCGACCGGCGTAATCCCCTCACGGCCCGGGTAGCGGTGAATCGGGTTTGGAAACTCCACTTTGGGCGGGGCTTGGTCGAA
This sequence comes from uncultured Verrucomicrobiae bacterium, assembly GCA_937976685.1. Classification (GTDB taxonomy): domain Bacteria; phylum Verrucomicrobiota; class Verrucomicrobiia; order Limisphaerales; family J093; genus JADJWF01. The sequence continues at coordinate 279 of CALJWR010000226.1, read as the reverse complement.
ACAACCTGGGACTTAGGCGCCCAAGGGCAGTTGCCTTCGCACCCCGAGCTGCTGGACTGGCTGGCGGTGGAGTTCCAGGAGAGCGGCTGGGACGTGAATCACATCGTGCGGCTGATGGTGACGAGCGCGACGTATCGCCAGTCGTCGAAGGTGACGGCGGAGAAGCTGGCGGCGGACGGGGACAACCGGCTTTTGTCGCGCGGGCCGCGATACCGGCTGGACGCGGAGACGCTGCGTGACCAGGCCCTTTCTGTCAGCGGCTTGCTGGTCGACAAGATC
>CALJWR010000225.1 GCA_937976685.1 uncultured Verrucomicrobiae bacterium | reverse complement strand
GTACCGGTGTGCCGGGCGTGCTGTGCAAACTCCTCCTTGGTGATCAGGTTGGCATGAACGGTCTCCAAGAGGTTGGGCTTGCGGATGAAGGCGTGCAGCGGACTGGAGGCGATACACACGGCTGCGGGCGCGGACCTGTTGGCAGCGGTGGGCTGGCCGTCCCAGCGGGCGATACCAATCAGCCCGCCCGGGGCAAAAGACTGGAACGTGACCAGCATCCGCGCCAGTTCGGCGGGCATGAAGGTCCGGTCGCTGCCGCCGGCGTTGTCGAAGAGGGTGCTGTTGTTCCCGCTGGCCAGTGCCAGATCGAGTTTGTCGGCGAGATTGTTCTCCCCGGCGTTAATCTCCCCCTTGGAGCGAGTGTTTTCAAGGCCGGCCACCTGCAGGAAGCGTCGCCCATTGCCAAACAGTTCGAAGACCTCGTGCCCGCGGGTCAGGTAGGCGGGGACGCGTTGGGGAAGTTCCTCCAGGCAGGAGCGCCACTCGTCCTCGTCCCGCGGGCCGTCGAGGGCGGCATGGGCCACGCAGAGCAGCAGGCGGTAGAGGGCGATGCGTTCATGCGGGCGGACGGCCAGGTCGGCGATCTCGCACCCCTGAGTGAAGGACTCGGACAAGCTGACCATCCCGGGCCGGCCATTTTGCCATACCACCGGAATCCACGGGTCAGTCGCCAAATTCATCGTCGTCTCCTTCGTAATCCGGGCTGGGCGCGTTGGGCGCAGTTTCGCGCCAGACCCCCCGGTCGGGCAAGTATTTCAAGCCGGCGCTCTCCCCTTCATGGCCGTGGAGCCGGAGATTCTCACCGTCCACGGTGGCCAGCGCCCAAGGGCCCACGAAGTAAGGTCGGAGGGCCGCGGGGCGCTCCGGTTCGCGCCCGCGCAACCACCAGGTGGGGACTTTCACGTGATTGCGATGGAGGGCCACGGCCACTTGCCGAGACCACGCGCGCTCTGGTGCGGTGGCGGTCGAGCCGTCCAGGCCGGTGAAGGTCACGTCAACACGGCCGAGACTCAGGGACTGCAGTAGGACCAGCGTGAGCGTCGGGTAATCACTGTAGCGGGTCTGCACACCCTCCTCGTCGGGCAACGCCGGTAACGCCCACGGGTTGGCGTTGCCGAGGGCTTTGTTCCGCAGGCGCTCCGCCCGGCGCTCCATTTCCGTGCGCAGGACGCGCCAGGTCTCCGGCTCTTCCGGCCAGGGTTGGTAAGTGGCTTCGAGGATTTCACGGATCTCATCGGGCAACACGATGACTCTGCGGCCGGCCCGGCGTTGCCACTCGCGCGCCGAACGCAGCAGAACATAGGCGGCGTAGGGTGGGGCCAGACCCTTGAGCCGGGCGCGGATCTCAGCCGTGGTTTTGCTGTGACCGCAGTCGGGCGTGTGAATCCAGGCTTCGGGCCCGTCGGCGAGGCGGGCGCGATCGGGGCGCTCGTGCCGCCAAAGCCGGCCGAGTCGTTGCAGGAGCATGTCGGTGGGCGCCAGGTCGGTGAGCAGAAAGTCGGCGTCAATGTCCACGCTTTGCTCGACGACCTGGGTTGCAACGAGCACGGCGCCCTGGGGCCGGTTGGCGGCGTCCCTGCCCAGACGCGGCAACCAGCGTGCTTCCAGCTCATCGCGCTGGAACCAAGGGAACCGGCTGTGCAGGAGCGCCACTTCGGGGCCGCCTTCCCGGATTGCGGCCCGCACGGCGGCGTAACTTTGTTGGGCGGCGTCCACGGTGTTCCGTACCCAGAGCACGATTTGGCCGCTTTCGGCGCGGCGGACGCACTCGGCGGTGGCTTTGGCAGACGGGATCTCATCGCAATGCATCCGCACGTTGCGGCGGGGCGTGACGACTCCGGTAATCGGGTGATGGAGGGTGATGCCCGATCGGCTGACCCCGCTCAGCAGCGGGTAGGGATCGGGCTTGTCACGCCGGGGTGGGGCGGTCCCGCCCAGCACTTTGCGGGCGGTCTGTAGCAACTGTTCACGCCGGTCGCGCGTGAGGGTGGCGGACAGGACGATGACGGTGCAGTGCAACTGGAGCAGTTGCTCGATCAGCAGGTCGAGCAACGTGCCGGTGTAGAGGTCATAGCTGTGCACCTCATCCAGCACGACGACCTTGCCGGCCAGCCCAAACAACCGGACGAAGAAGTGTTTGGCCGCGACTACGCCCAGCAGCGCTTGGTCCACCGTGCCCACGCCGAAAGGCGCCAGGAGGGCGCGGCGGGCGGAAGCAAACCAGTGCTGGGCGGCCCACGGGTTCTCCGGTTCCGCTTCGCCCTTGTCTTCAAACGCCGCCGCGGGGCGAATCAAGGTGATTTCCGACTCCTGCAGCCACGAGACACCGTGGGCCAGCCGAAGGGTGGTGCCGGACTCGAGCAGCCGATGCAACCAATCGGCAACCCGCTCGAAGATTCGGTTGCTGGTCGTTTGAGTGGGAAGGGCAAAGTAAAGGCCGCGCACGTGGCCGTCGGCCAGCGCCAGGCTGGATGCCAGCAGGGCGGCTTCGGTTTTGCCGCTGCCCATGGGCGCCTCGAGAATCCACAGGCCCGGCTGGTGACAGTGTACGCCAGCCGCCACTTGGAGCGGATTTGGGGCGGGCAGCGGCGGAAACAACTCGGCGAACACCGAGGAGCGAACCACCGGCGATTGATCCCATCCGAGCGCAGTGAGGGCGCGGTGCGCCTGCTGGCGGCGCACCTCCGGGCGCAGAGGCGGTACCTCCACGCCCGGCGAGAAAAAGCGTTCGTCCGATCCGATCCAGTCCGCCACGGTGACCAGCCCGGCAAAGAGGGCGAGGGCGGCGTCGTGGACGGGAGGCGGGGCGGATTGCAGGTCTTCAACAGAGGCCTCGAAAAACGCCGCCAGCTCCTGGGCTGTCTGCTCACGAGCAGCCTGCCACTCCGGATCGCCGGTGGGGCCGATGGCGGCGCCGCCGCCCCGGGCATCACGAATCCATTCGCCCTTGCTTTGACCGTGATGGGCACCCAGGGCCATGAGCCAACCCTTGCAGCGGCGGGCCGACGCACCCAGCCATTGCTGGAGAAACCATTGACTGACCTTGCCGTGATCGGTCTCGGCGACCTGCGGCGAAAACCGGTGCCGGGCAAGCCAGGCCAGACACTTTTGTTGAAAGCCGGGTGAAATTTTGCCGATGTCGTGCAGGGCGGTCCAGGCGGCCGCGGCGGGAGGCAGCAGTTCCAGCAGTGACGAAGGCAGGCGCTGCCACAAGACTTCGCCCACGCAGCCCACATTCAGACAATGGTCGCGCACGCTGATCCCCGGAAGACCTTCCGGGGTGGTTTTGGCCCAGAGATACATATCCCTTTCCTTCATACCTTGTAATTTTCGCGGCAGGGGTATGTCAAAAATGGTCACCGGCCCCAATTTTTTCACTTCCAACCGCACGACCGGCCTTGGCGGAAACGGTGCTCCGGGGCGTGCCAACCGGTTTGAATCGCGGCCGGGGCCTTGATCAGGACCGTTGGCGGAGGCTGGAACCCCGGGGCGGCACCTCCCGCCCGCACTTCGGGATTCTCACCGGGCGGCGGGCGTGGTATGCGCCGGGGACATGATTCATCCGACCGCCGTTGTCCATCCGCGCGCGCACCTGGATGAGACGGTCACCGTGGGGCCGGGCGCGGTGATTGATGCCGA
>CALJWR010000224.1 GCA_937976685.1 uncultured Verrucomicrobiae bacterium | reverse complement strand
ACCGAAGGCGTCCTCCCGGGCGGGCTCAAGGTCACCCGGCGCGCGCCGCGGATGTTCCGCGAGTTGACCGAGCAGCCGGAAGTCAACTTACGCGATCCACTCGTGATCATGGACTGGGTGAGTCTGTGGGCCATGGCGGTGAACGAGGAGAACGCAGCGGGCGGGCGCGTGGTGACGGCACCCACGAACGGCGCGGCGGGCGTCATCCCGGCGGTCCTGTCTTATCTCGTGCGCGTCCGGGGAGCGGGAGAGGAACAGGTCATTCGCTTTCTGCTGACGGCCGGCGCGATCGGTCTGCTTTACAAATTCAGCGCTTCCCTTTCGGGCGCGGAGGTCGGCTGCCAGGGCGAAGTCGGCGTGGCCTGCTCCATGGCGGCCGGGGCGCTCGCCGAGGCGCTCGGGGGGACCGTCCGGCAGGTGGAAAACGCCGCCGAGATCGGCATGGAACACAATCTTGGCCTCACCTGCGATCCGGTGGGCGGTCTGGTTCAAGTGCCCTGCATTGAGCGCAACGCAATGGCCGCCGTGAAGGCGATCAATGCGGCCCGTCTGGCGTTGGCCGGCGACGGCAGCCATCGCGTCTCGCTGGACAAGGTCATCGCCACCATGCGGCAGACCGGCGCCGACATGAGCGCCAAATACAAAGAGACCGCGCGCGGTGGGCTGGCCGTGAATGTGATCGAGTGCTGACCTGCCGGGCCGGCCGCCGGGACACGGCGGGGATGGCTCAACCGCAAGCTGCGGTGGGCAGCATCTGGATCGAGCGGCCGATGGTCAAAAAATGGAGCCAGGCCTCCGTGACCGGACGCCCATGAATCCGCTCCAGCGCCCTTGCGTACAGCGCGAGTTGCGAAGCGTAGTCGCGGGCCTTTTCGGTCACCGTCTCTGCCGTGACCTCGTCCGTCTTGAAGTCGAGCAACCACAGTGAATCAGGGCACCGCACTACCAGATCGGCGACCCCCTGCACGACCACGAACTCGTCGGATGCCGTATTGGCCCCGACCGGCAACCCCCACGCCCGCAAGTCGGCTACCGTCAAGCGCGCCGTAAATTCCAACTCGCGATAGACCGCCGCCGGATCCTCGGCCACCCGCCGCCCGAGATCGCTCGTCCAAAACCTGGCCAGCGCCTCAAAATCCAGGGCGTCGTGCTCGGCGGCAGTCAATCGTCCGGCCGCCCGCAAGCGCGCTGCTTCGCTGACCAGCTCGGCCCGGCGACCCACGCGATCCAGCGCGACGTGCTGGAGGAACCGATGATGGGCGACACCGCGTTCGGCGGCCGTCAGCGCGCGCGCGGCAACCCGGCGAAACGCAGACGACCGGAACCATTCGTGCGCTTCGCCGTCGGTCTCCTCCACCAGTCGCCGCCGTAGGGCTGTCACGGAGGTCTTTGCAGGCTCGGTGGTGCTGGCCTGATCCGGGTAGGTCCAGTCCAGGCGGGCGATCAACTCCTGGGCGGCCGCATCCTCATCGGCGCTCTCTTTCGGTTCGCCACCGCCTGCGGCACTGGTTTGGGGCTGTGGCTCCGGCTCGTGATCCGCCGGAGCCCGTTCGATTTCCCGTGCCGACATTCCGTCGGGACAAGCCGGCGCACCTTCGACGATTCGCCACGCCAACAGCCGGCTTTCGCCCGTACCGACGTCCAGCCAGTCATCCCGCTCCGTGAGGTGCCACAGCAGTGGGCCAATCCAGTCGAGGCATGACCGGGCACCGACGATGTCCGCCACCGAGAGCGTGGTCCGGCGTGAGTCCTTCCACTGCTCCTCCGCGCGTTTACGGGGTGCGCTGCCCGCGAGGATCAGCCGGTCCACGGCGCGGGTTGCCGCCACGTAGAGCAAACGTTGCTCCTCGCCCATCTGTTCCCGTTCCTGGTGCCGTTTTGCCAGCCAGTGGGGCAGGCTCGAGTACGTGCTCCGGTTGTCGGGCGTTCTGACGAGCGGACAAAGCCCGAGTGATTCGTCAAGGATCACCGAGGCGTTGAGATCGGTTCGGTTGAAGCCGGTGCCCAGCGCCGCCACGACCACCACGGGAAATTCCAGGCCTTTGCTCTGGTGAATGCTCATCAGCCGAACGGTGTCGCCGGCCTCGAGGTTTGCCGGCTCCGGGTCGAACTCGACCTCCTGCTGCGCCGCCACCTGGCGGAGGAAGCGGTACAGCCCCTGATGCTGCAAGTGATCGAACTGCCGCACCAGCGTGAGCAGGCGCTGCACGTTGGCCCGCCGTTGTTCGCCCTGGGGTTGGGCCAGCAGCCAGTCCTCGTAGAGAGTGTCGTCGAGCACGGTCTCCAGGCACGCGGACAACGCGCCCTGTCGCGCCTGCTCGCGCCAGCGGACGAAGCGCTCCAGGAAACGGTCGGCTTTCGCCGCGCCGGTGGCGGATAACGCCGCGCCCTCTCGCCGGAAGCGCAGCAGCGCCAGCCAGAGCGGCGCCGACCGGTCCGCAAGCCGGATGGCGGCCAGTTCGTCGAGGGTCATGCCCACCAGCGGCGAGCGCAGGACGGCGAGCAGCGGCAGGTCCTGTATGGGATTGTCGAGCAAGGTCAGCAGACTCAGCAGGTCGGAAATCTCGACCGCGTGGTAGAAACCGCGACGTGACGAACTCAGGGGAATTCCGAACCGTTGGAAGACCCGGGCGAACAACTCGGCCCGCTGGCGCGGCCCGCGCAGCAAGATCACCATGTCGCCCCAACGGACCGGGCGAAACGCGCGCGCGGATTCGTCCCACACCGGCAGCGGCTGCTGCTTCAGTGCTTGCAGCCGTTGGGCAATCCAGCGCGCCTCGGCTTCCACGTCGTTCAGAGAATCCGGCGCGTCGCCCTCCCCCTCGGCATCGCTCTCGGCGTCCTCTTTTGACTTGAGTCGCAGCCATAACTCGACCCGGGGAGCGACGCCGTCTTTGTCCCTGCGGGCCAGCGGCTCCCGTTCACCGCGGTTGTCGAACATCAGGCGCGCTTCGTCGTCGTACGCCACTCCACCGATTTCGGGCCGGAGGCAGCCGGCGAAGAGCGCGTTCACGAAATCCAGAATCGCCTCGTGGCTGCGGAAGTTGTCGCGGAGCGACACAGAGCGGCCTTTGCCACCGCGCCAGGTGGCGGCGTAGTGTTGAAAAATGCGGGGATTCGCCAGCCGGAAGCGATAGATGCTCTGCTTCACGTCCCCCACCAAGAAGCGGTTGCCGGGCGCCGGGCGGCTCAACGCCCGCAGCAGACAGTCCTGGGCAGCGTTGATGTCCTGGTACTCGTCCACGAGCACGTGCTGAAACCGCGCCGCGCAAGCCCGGGCCAACGCCGTTGGCTGGCCGGCTTCGGCGTTCCAGAGCAGGCGCAGGGCGAACTGTTCCAAGTCGTGGAAGTCCACGGCGGCCAGTTCGCGTTTCGCGGCCGCGTAGGCGGTGCCGAACTCCACCACCAGCCGCGCGAGCGCGAGCAAGTGCGGCCGGATCCGTTGCCAGTCCTCGAGCAACGGGTCGCCGGCCGGGGACCGTTCGGCAAGCGACCCGAGAAACGCCGCGGCGGCGAAAAACTCGGCGCAGGCCTTGCGCACCGTGCCTTTGCTCTTGGTGCACTTCCACACCGCGTCGTCGTCCGCGGCTCGAATCGCCGCGCAGGCTGCTGCGATGTCCGATCGCGAAGCCGTTTCCGGACACCGCGCGAGGATGGCGGCGCACTCGCGCAGAATGGGATGATCCTGCTTGGCAATCACCGGTTCCCACTCCGCGCCCAGGTCGTCGAACCCGTCACGCAAAAGTTCCTCCCAGTCCGGCGGCGTGTCGCGCTGGTAAGCAGCCTCAAGCGCCTTCAGCCAGCCTTCCGGGTGGGGCAGCGTCTGCGCGTATTCGTGAACGCGCCGGACCAGCCGGCGAATCGGTTCGTCTCGGCCCTCGCCGTACGTGACGATCAACTCGCGCACGGCCTCGTCCTCCGCGCTTCGCCCGCGATAATGCCCCTCGAGCACGGCGGAGAGCGTCTCGGCCGCCAGGATGAGCGCCCGGCTTTCTTCCAGGACGGTGATCTGTGGATCGAGGTTCAGATCGTGGAAGTGATCGCGAACCAGACGCAGGCAAAAGCTGTGCAGGGTGCCGATCGGCGCGGTATCCACCAGGGCCAGTTGTTCCGCGACTCGCCGGTCCGCCGGGCGCTCCGCCAGCACCTCGCTCAGGCGCCGGCGAAGACGGTGTTTCATTTCCGCCGCCGCGGCCTCGGTGAACGTGACAATCAGGATTTCGTCAAGCGAGCAGGGCGAGCGCTCGTCGAGGAGTCGCGCCAGGCACCGCTCGATCAGCGTACGCGTCTTGCCGGTGCCGGCGCCGGCCATGACCAGCACGTTGCCGGGCGTCTGGATGGCCTGCTGTTGACTGGGCGTGGGCGACGGCATGAAGGCGGACCGTGGCGGTCGAAGAGCCGATCCTTCACTACAGGTTGAACTCGGGCCCGAGGTAGATCTCCCGGGCTTTGGGATCGTTCACGAGAAACTCGCCGGGACCTTCGCACAGCACTTCGCCCTTGTGGATGACGTACGCGCGATCCACGAGTTTGAGCGTTTCCCGCACATTGTGGTCGGTGATGAGAATGCCCAGCCCGCGATCCCGCAGCCGGCGGACGATCTTCTGCACCTCATAGACGGCGATCGGGTCAATGCCGCTGAACGGCTCGTCCAACAACATCAGCTTGGGGCTGGTCACGAGCGCGCGGGTGATTTCGAGGCGCCGCTTTTCCCCGCCACTGAGTTGGTAGGCCTTGCTTTTGGCCAGCGGGGTCAGGTCCAGTTCGTCCAACAGGTATTGCAGGCGGAGCTTTCGTTCCTCTCGGCTCAGCCGGCAGGTTTCGAGGATGGCCAGCAGGTTTTGCTCGACCGTGAGTTTGCGGAAGACCGACGGCTCCTGGGTCAGGTAACCAATGCCCAACCGCGCGCGCTGATGCATGGCCAAGCGGGTCAGCGGCCGGCCGAGGAATTTCACGCTGCCGGCATCGGGCCGCACCAACCCGACGATCATGTTGAAGGTG
>CALJWR010000223.1 GCA_937976685.1 uncultured Verrucomicrobiae bacterium | reverse complement strand
CCCCCAGGTCAACACCCCGCCGAAGACGAGGCCCAAGCCGACGACAAACAGGTCTTCGCTACTCATGGCCGATGGGTTGCAGAACGGTTTCGAGACTTGAACGTGGAACCCGTGCGACCGCCTCCCCGACCGGAGACGCTTCCTGGAGCGGGGCCGGCCGGCCAGGAAGGGCAATTCGCCGGGGCGGCCGGGCCAGGCCGAGGCTGCTGCGCACGGGCAAATCCGTCTCGACCTGTGGGTGTCCAAAGGCTGTGCTGAACCGCGATTGCGCATCCACCCGCGCCTGGTTGCGGGTCAGGTCGGGATCGAACGCGACACGCCCCCGCTCGAACAGCAGCACCACCGTGCTGGAGCCGGGCCGGAACAAGCTCTTGGGTGCCCCGCGCCGCAGAAACATTCCCGTCTCAACCGCCCGCGGATGGTCGTAGCGTTCGTCACTGTAGCACTGGACCACTTCGCCGATCATCAGCGCCACGACCTCGACCATGATGACCAGCCCCGCGCGGCTGCCGCCGGGCAGGTCGGTGTCAATGACCGTGATCGCCCGCCGGTTCTTCGCATGAAGCCCGGCGGCGCGCACCAGGGCAAACGGGTTGCACGAGTGACAGGCTCCCTCGATTTCGTAGAACGCCACCACCCGACCCGAAACCGGCAGATGGTTGTAGTGGTATTTGTCCGGCGTGAGCCGAAACACCGCGCCATCCGCGTGGTGGACGCGTTCGCGCCACGGCCCGGCGGCCGGTCCGAGGAGTTCGTCCAGGGTAAAGAACTTCTCCTTGAGGAAGAGCAGCGAGTCCGGGTCCAGGGAGACCAGCAAGACTCGTGAATCCGCCGGGGAGACGACCACCGTTTCCGGTCCGGGCAGCGGACGGACCTCCCAGTAACGAATCCGGCGCTCGAAAACCTTGCGCGGCGAGTCGAGCGTTTTGGGATCGTCGAGGCACTCCGCGGGATCGGCCCCAAGCTGCCGAAGCAGAGTGAGCCCGCACGTCCGCCGGTTGCCGAGGTACAGATCGTAGCGCAACGCCCCCAAGAGCCGGGTGAACCGGCGACTTGTCAGCGCGCGCATCAGCCGTCCGGGCTCTTCCCGCTCGCGCGCGTACAGCCACCGAATGAAACCGTCGGCCACGAGTTGCTCCGCGCGGATGGCACCGGTGCTTCGCTCCACGTACTGGTGCTCAATGGCAATCATCGTCAGCCCGTGGAGCGCTCAGGGTGCCTCCGACAGCAGGAATTGCCCGGCCAGACAGACCAGTAAGCGGACCGCGGCGGCGACGTGCCGCGGCAGCAGGTCGTCGGTTTCCCAACCCTTTTCCAGAAAGTCGAGAAGCCCGCTCACCTCGGGACTGCCCAGCGCCTTCAGGTCGCCGGCCATCTGGGGTGCGATCGCCTCCCGCCCGACAGCCGGCAGCGAGTTCCACAGTTCCCTGACCGCCCGAAATCCTTCCCGGCAGCGGTCGCGCCGCAGCGTCTCGCGGTAGTAGCGTTCCGCCGCGCGATTGAACTCCCCGCTGGGAATGGACAGCGGATCCCTGCCGCCCGCCAAGTCGCTGATCCCGCGCAAGAGGCGGCCTTCCGCGCTGTTTTCCGCCGGCTGGCCAAGGCGGGACTCGAGATCGCTGACGACGTCACTCAACTCGAGCCAGTTGATCAGGTCTCCGCCCCGTTCACGCAGGTACCGCACCAAGGCGAGCTGCCAGGCGCGCAGCGGGACCCGCCAGCAGCCGGGATAACGCCGGCTGGCCCGCACGCCGTCACAACGCTCCACCAGGCGCCGCAGCAAAAAGTCGGGCGTCTGCTGCCGGATGAAAACGGTCGGCACCCCGATGGCGGCCGCAAAGACGATCTGCCGGCGTTCCGATTCCACCAACGGGTCGTCCGGGATCATCTCCGGAGTGAGCTCACCGCGAATGATCTCCTGATGCGCCAAAGCGGTCAGCAGGCTCTGCAATTCGGCGGCCGGGGCGAGGTCACCTTCAAGCGACGCGAACAAGCTGTACCAGCGGCCCTCGAAGCCGCTGAAGCCCATGCGCGCGTACTCCCGTTGGCGATGAAACAGGTACAGGGACAGCCGACGATCGAAGACGCCCATGCGCTCCAAGTCCGCCTTGAGGCGGTCGGCGTTACCCAGTTCGCCATCGAGAGCCGGATGCTGATCGGTGGACATCACGCAGGCGAGGTAGCCGATAAGGCGGGCATCCGGCACCACATCCCCGCGCAAACCGAACACGCGGCTGAACAGGTCGTCCATCCACGGCGGTCCCCACGGGGTCCACCGCCAGCCGAAGCGCCGGAGGTGAGCCTTCTTGCGCCAGCGCCGCCACAACATGCGCAGGTGGGAGAAATCCAGTTCGTGCGGCAGGAAGCCAAGGGCGCGCTCCGGATGAAAATCGTGGAAGGACAGCCGCCGGGGCGCCGCGGAATACACGCCGGGAAACAAGGGCAGGAAGTGCTCGACGAACTTGGTCACCAGATCGCCCACCCGCTTTTCCCCGGCTGGGCCGAAACCGCTGTGGGGGTCGGCCAGGGCGGCCGTAAGACGCCGGCTGCCGAGGGTGAGATGGGTGCCGTTGTTCGCGAGGCTGAGGCTGCTGGTGGTGGGGAGGAGCACCAGGTTGTTGTTCACAATTCCCGCTTCGCGAAGCTTGCGCAGGGCGTTGAGCTGGCTGCGGGAGAGCACCTCATGGCAAACGTGCATGTACCGCATCTTTTCTTCGCCGCGCCGCCAGCCAGACAGGCAGGGCGACATCATCAATTCCCGGTAGAAGGAGTCCGAGACGCACTCGTTGAGTTCGTCTTGGCGCACCGGCGGCAGCGGAGAGGCAAAGACCGCCGGACGCTGGCCGTGGCGCCGCAACTCAAAGGCTTCCTCGGCGTACCGCACCAGCAACTGCGCGAGCAGAAATCGCATCGCCGCCTCGCGCGCGAGTTGCCGCCCGAGACCGCCCAACTGGCTGCCCCGCGCGAGGAACAGCGAACTGGTTTCCGGCGAGGTGTTGTCGCTCGTGAACACGGCGCTCAAGCGCCGCCCCAGGCACGCCACCTCGCGGCCCGTCAGGCCCGCCTCGTCGGTCGCCTGCACCAGCGCCAGCTTCAGGAGGTAGCTCACCGGCACGCGCAACCACCGCTCGCCATTGACTTGCAGGAAGAAGCGGTCGCAATCCGCGCGCGTGCCACGTTCAGGCTGAGACTTGTCCGCCAGCAGATCCTCGGCGAGCGCTCGGGCCGCGGCTGAATTCAGCGATCGCTCCGGGAAACGCACCCAACTGTTCTCCCACCAACCGTCGCGATTGCCGGCGAGAAACTGCTCCAGCCGCGCCACGGCGCCGGGCCGCATTTCACCCCGCCGCTGGCGCTTGATGAGGTTCGCGTAGAAATCCGAGCCTTCGATGGCCAGCGGCAAATCCACTCGATCACGTCGGCCGGCCACGGCCGCCTGCCACTCGTCTTCCAGTCCGGCGGTCACATCCTCACCAGCGAATGGCAACCGCTCCACGGAGCGACGGTCCGCCCGCAACCCCAGCCGCTCCAACGCCTCGCGGGGCGAGTCACTACGCGCTCGGAATCCGGGCCGCAGGGCGCTGACAGTCGCGTTGTTCACAACTTGTTCACAACGAGTCTGCGCGGGTCACATTACGAGTTCGTGACGCTCCGGTAGCGTCTTGCTCACATTTACGGTTGAGATCGGGAAACGAGAAGTTCTTCGGGACAGCACCAAGCCTTCGGCGGGAAAGCACCGTGGTCCCGGTGCTCTGCGTGGTCGTCTGGAGCAGGAAGCCGCTGGAGCACGTCAGGCCGCCCCGCTCGGAGCATTGCGACCGCCCCGAGCACCGAAATGGCCTTCTACTCGGCTTTGGAATCGCGACTGGTCAGGTCGCGCACGGCCTGTGCGACTTCCTTGCCCTCGTAGAGCATGGCATACACTTCATCAATGACCGGGGTGCTGACGTGGTGGCGGCGCGCCAATTGCCAGGCGGCCTGCGCCGTGGGGTAGCCTTCTGCCACCGTGATCGAATTCGCCAGCAGGTCGGCCAGCTTTTCACCCCGACCGAGGCGCTCGCCGAGCGTGCGATTGCGACTCAACCGGGAGAAGCACGTCACCACCAGATCACCGAGGCCACTCAGGCCGCTGAACGTCTCCGGGGTTGCCCCGCAGGCCATTCCGAGGCGCCGCATCTCGACAATGGCGCGGGTCACCAGCGCCGCTTTCGAGTTGTCGCCAAACCCCAGGCCGTCGCAAACCCCCGCGCCAATGGCGATGACGTTCTTCAACGCGCCGCCCAGCTCCACGCCCGTCACGTCCGCGCTGGTGTACACCCGGAAGCTGGGCCGATGAAACAGCTCCTGCACCAGCCGCGCCGCAGCCGCGTCGTGGCTCGCCGCCACTGCCGCGG
>CALJWR010000222.1 GCA_937976685.1 uncultured Verrucomicrobiae bacterium | reverse complement strand
AAATTTACAGAAAAGAAGTTGCACAATCGCGCGGCGTGGAGGGGAACCCACCCTCCAAGGGCGAGCACGACGAGCAGACCACCTGCGCGACTGACGGCAGTAGAAACGATCTGAGCGAGTGTTTCCATAGGTGTATAGGATATCGGTGCGTTTGGAAAAGTCGGGCGACCAGTGGTAACAGCAATTTGAAGCGTTAACTGATGAAAGGAGCGTGCTAGAAGCACTGCTTGGAAACTTGGCGAGCCAACTGGGACCCCACCCTCTGGAACGCTTACCGCAATGTAGGGCTCGGTCCACGGGAGGAGATCTAGCGATACACATGGTGTGGCAGTCAACATCTACATTGTGACAAATGTGGGTACACGTGAGAGCGTACGCGGTGTCAAGTAAAGTACGACCGGGCAAAAACGTAAATGCGTGGCTGTCACGTTCGATCCAAGCCCAAGAGTGCCGGCACCCATGTGGTCTCCGGCTGGCACATCGCTCAGGGGCGCTGGGTGCGCGGCCACGATGGCTGGCTGGTCCCCTTGTTCCGGCACGCAGGGCGAAGTAACTCGCCTCAGCCGCTGGCAGCGCTTGCGCGCCAGCGCTACGGCCTACCGGAGGTTGGCCGCCGATGAACGGGCCGATTCCGCAACTGCGCGCGCCCAGGTGGGTCGTAAAAAAGCGGCGCCGGACAGCTTCCGACGCCGCGTGGTGCAGAGAATAGTTTTGCTGCCGGTCAGGCCTCCCAGCCCGCGCGGTTCTTGCGGCTGACGAACTGCTCCGCCTCCGGCAGGTTCGGCGACTTCATGTTCGGGCCATCCCATTGCATCGGGCGGCCTTCACCCACGCGCAACGCGATGCAGCCAAGCAGGATGATTTCCGTCAGGTAGGCGGCGATGTCGAAATTCGAGTATGCCGGGGCGGTCGCGGCCAACTGGGACAAAAACCGCGGGGTCAGTTCCAAACCCACCTTCGGCAGGAAGGCAAAGCAGCTTTGGCCTGCTACCACCTCCAACGCCCCGTAGAGATACTCCCATTCATAGCGATGTTGGCGCGACACCTCGACGGGTACCCCCCCGCAGCCCCCAGCAGCGGCGAGTCTGGCGGTGCAGGCCAAAGCGCGCCTCGTCCCTCACCCAGACTTTCACGGGCCGAGCTTTCGCCAGGTTCAGCTCAACGAGCTTCTGGCCGAGGTCGTGACGGAACACCGCCGCCGCGGCCGGGTCCCGTTTTGACATGCACGGGGCGCGGAATCCGCAGCACCCCTTGCCATGTTCCCAGCCAGTATTAGACCGACCGCTCCGCCAGCCGGCTGCCATGCACCTGGGCCAGCCGGGGTTGAACTTGGCCAGCCGTGTGCCACGTGCCTTTGGCCAGCCCAGCTCGAAGTTGCGCTCGCACCGCCGGGGTCTGCATCGGGCTGGGTTTGCCCGGCGCTCGTTGGCGCGCCAGCAACTCGCCCCGCCCACCGGGCAAGTACTTGCCGATCCACACCTGCGAGGTGGACTCCGCACACCCCACGCTCTGCGCCACGTTCGGCCACCCCACCCTGCGCGTGGCCAGCCACACGGCTTGCAACCGACTCCGTTGTTTGACGGCTTGACTACCCCGAAAGGCCCGCCCCAGTTCCGCGCGCTGTTCGGCGCTGATCACCAGGTTGAAATGGGGTCTTCCATGCCCACCGTTTTGGGGGCAAACCCGCGCCCGGTCCAGCTACGTGTGCCGGTAATCATTTGCGGATCGTATCACTGGCCAGTCACTTGGAGGCCACCGCGAACACCGGATCACCGCCAGCGATTGGAACCTCTCCCGAAACGGCATGGCGCCGGCCCCGGCGGAGCGCACGAGTACGGGCTTCAACTGCGCGTCAGTTGGAGACCCGTTTCCGAAAGCCGCATGGTCACGAAACGAGCGCGGGCGTTGGGTGGCCGCCCGGTCAATTCCTCGCGGATGCGGCGCGCCGCCGCGGGGTCCTTCGCGAACATCAGCAGATAGCCGCCGCCGCCGGCCCCAAGCAGTTTGGTCGCCGCCAGCCAGTCGCCGATGCGAGCGAGAATGCCCTGCACCTCCGGGGGATTCGTGCCGGCATCGAGCCGCTGGTTCAGCCGCCAACTCGCGCAAACGGCCGCGGCAAGCGCGTCGTAGTCGTCCCGCTGGATGGCGTTGAAGGCCACTTGGGCGTTGGCGCCGATCTCGCCGATGGTGTCGAGGCAGCGGGCGGAATTGAGAAAGATGCCCCGCACGATTTCGTGGAGGATGTTTGCCGCCAGCCGGGTGATGCCCGTGTAGTAGAGCAGCACGGTCTGGTTGGCGCGCTCATCCAGGAAGAGGTGGTCGGGCAACCAGCGCAGGATGGGCTGTTGCTTGATGCCGGGCGCCGTCTCCACCAGCTTCACGCCCCGGTAGATCCCCCCGGCCTGGTCCTGCCAGCCGCCGCCCGTGGTCAACAACTGCTCCAGCGCGAGCGTGCGGGTGAAGAGCACGCTCTTGTCCCAGCCGAGGCCGCACAGGTCGCCGAGGGTGGCCAGCACCGTGGCCGCGAGGATGCTGCTGGTGCCGAGGCCGCTGCCCTTGGGCACGGCGCAAAGCAGGGAAATCTCAATGCCCCCGCCAAACGACCGGAGCTGTTCTTCCAACGAGCGAAAACCGCCGCCCGCGTGAAACCGCGGCGAGAACCCGGCGAGCGCAAACGCCGCCTTGGCGATCGCAAACTCGCTGCCGGGCCGGGCGAACGTGTCCAGTTCCTCGTAGGTGCGGACGCGTTCTTCCGCCCCCAGGTCAATCGAGCGCATCACCAGTTCGGGCCGTGGTGACAACCGCGCAAACGCCTGGATCGGCGGCTGGCCGTTGAGATCCACCGCCAGATTCACGACGTGCCCGCCAAACTCGAGGCAGTACGGCGGTGTGTCCGTCCAGCCGCCGGCCAGGTCCAGCCGCACCGGGCTGCGGCCCCAGACGATCTGGTCTTCCTGCACGGCGCAGCGGGGTGTGGCGGGCGTCAGTTCGGCATCCCGCACGATCGCCTCGCGCAAACGGGCGAAGGCCCTTTGCTCGTGCGCTTCCCAACCAGCCACCCCTCGCCGCCGTAGGACCGCCGCCCGAAACATTTCTTCATGCACGACCTGCATCGGTTCCAGGCCTTCGGCACCATCGGACGGGGGCAAGGATTCGCCGGAATTCGCGTACAGCCCAGCAGTCGCCTCCAGATCGAGCTTGAGAAAGACGCTCCAGCGGCGGTTTGTCAGCATTGGCCGCAAGCAACCGTGCCGGTTGGCCGCCCGCTGGGCGTAAAGACGGTCCAAATTCACGGCGCTGTCCAAGGCCCGCGCCGAGAGCCGCCGGCCTTCCAGCCACCGCCGCCGGTGGTGGTCGCTGATCGCCGGCTTCCGGGCGACGAGCCACTCGATGAAGCCCGCCTCGAGTTCGCCTCGGGCGAGCACCGGGAACAACGCCGCGGCCTGAAGGTCAGTGTCCGCCGCAATTGCCGCCGCCTCGAGCGTGAGCGACCGCGCAGCCAGCCAGTCGGTGACCGGCCCGCCCAACCAGCGAGTGGTCGGGCTGGCGACCGGCCCGCGAAAGGCGTCGTCAATGCCGTAGGCGCGCACGCACCACGCGGCTTCGTCCACCGGGACGAAGTCGAGGCATACGCCCGGCCCCAGTGGCAGCGGCCACTCG
Organism: uncultured Verrucomicrobiae bacterium; assembly: GCA_937976685.1. Classification (GTDB taxonomy): domain Bacteria; phylum Verrucomicrobiota; class Verrucomicrobiia; order Limisphaerales; family J093; genus JADJWF01. The sequence goes on along the minus strand of CALJWR010000222.1, from coordinate 4,455 downwards.
TTGTCCGGCACTCCGGTCAGGACGTGTTCGTGGGCGAGTTGCCAGGTCCGCGGCACGGTTGCGTTCTCCACCCAGAGCGTGTGATTCTCGTCCTGCCTCAGGGGGAAGGCAAAGCGCGCGTTCTGCAAGTACTGGTCCGGATGCCGCCGGGCACCCATGAGACCGAGCTTGGTCTCGTCCAGTTCGAGGTTCATCAAGGCGGACACGGACTCGATCAACTGGCGGCTGGTGCCGAAGTGGTAGAACTCGGGTTGTGGCAGGGCGATCACGGCGCTGGTCAGCTCCGCCACCAGCGGATCGCGAACGGCCGGCCGTGTGCCAAGCGCCAGCCCGAACTCGCCGTAAAGATCGTACGTGTCCGGCGCGCCCTCGCGGAAGCCGCTGCGGCCATCGTCCCAGCCGCTGCGGGTCAACAGCACCCGGATGGCGCGTTCGCTCAGCAACCACAGGCCTGAGTCCACCAGGTACACGTGCTCGGTTGCCAGTTCACGCAGGCGTGCCGGCGCCGGCTTTTGCAGGCAGAACGCCAGCTCGTTCGGTCGGGCGCGCGGCGAGAAGAAAACCCCGTGGTCCTTGGCTTTTTCCGGCGTAACCCACATGCCCAGCCCCAGCACGTCCACGGCGGGGAACGGTGGCAGTTCGCGACCGAAGCGCAGCAGGACGTCGCCGCTGGCGACCAAGGCAACGTACTGCGGCGGGGCGTGCGCCAGTACGCGGCGGTAATCCGGCACCTGGAGATCGAGGAGAGTCTGGTCGAGCCGTTGGCCGCGCGCCCAGCGCAAGGCAGGAATGGGCATCAGGGGCTTGCCCACCGCCGCGTAAGCCGGCAGGCGCCGACTCTCGCCACCGCCATGCACCAGCAGCTTCCGGCTCGCGCGTAACCAGTCGAAGAAGCCCAACCCCGCCCCCGTGGCCCGCCAGGCCTCGTGTAGCAGATGCACCGTGCCGCCCCCGGAACCGAGCTTGCGTTGGGCGGGATCGCTGGCGGCGAACCACTCCGGGCGCGGCCGGTGTTCCAGGCGTTCAAAATGCGCCGCCATCAGCGGCGGCAGGGAGATCAGGTGCTGGATTGGAACTTCTGGAGTGACCATGCCGTCGCTGACTGTGCGCACCGTGCGAACGGGTGTCGAGTCGCCGGAGGGCACTGTGCGGGTCCCGGTCGTAACGGAGTGTTTGCGGTCTGGGGCAAAGTGGAAACCTCTGGTGGCTGCGGCGGTAACACCCACGGCGACGGGGTATCAGACCGTCACCGAGAACGCATCATCCCTGCTTGACCGCCCAGGCGGAGCCTTGAGTCCTTCCCGGCCAACCCACTGACAAACGCGGGCCTCTGCCCGCCGGCTGACCGCCGTTGCCGCCGGGATTCACGCGTCTTAAGTCCTCCCGTGAAGCAACCGCCGGCGACGATGCGGCGCGGAGCCTTCGCTTGAAATGCCGCTTCCGCAGGGCTACAACCTCTCGGCCCCATCCGGGCAATACCGCTCTCGAACTATGAAACGCTCATTCTCCGGCGTCCTCGCTGGCACCGTCGCGCTGGTGGCCGTGCTGTGCGCCCGCGCGGCCGACCCCGCCATCGTGAAGTCCGAATTCATCGTCGAGAACCCGCCGTTTCCGAGCAGCCATGCCTCGACGATCGTCGAGACGCCCGAAGGTCTGCTCGCGGCCTGGTTCGGCGGCACGCGCGAGCGCGCAACCGATGTCAGCATCTGGCTTTCGCGCAACGACGGCAGCGGCTGGTCCGTGCCGGAGGAGGTGGCCAATGGCGTGGACGTCAAGCAGCGGCGGCGCTTTCCGTGCTGGAACCCGGTATTGTTCCGGCGGATCAACGGTGACCTGCTGCTGTTCTACAAGGTGGGCCCCAGCCCGGAGTCATGGTGGGGCATGGTGCGGCTCTCGGAGGACGACGGCCGCACGTGGTCCAGGGTCAAGCGCCTGCCGCGCGGCTATGTTGGGCCGGTGCGCAACAAGCCGATCGAGTTTCCCGACGGCAAGCTGGTGTGCGGTGCCAGCACCGAGAACAGGGGGTGGCGGGTTCACCTTGAATGGACGAAGAATCCGTTCGGCGTTTGGGAACGCGGCCCGACCTTGAACAACGCTGAGACCTTCGCGGCCATTCAGCCCACCATACTCGTCCACAGTGATCGTGACATTCAGATGCTCTGCCGGAGCAAGCAGGGCTGGATCACTGAACTCTGGACCACCAACGCCGGGCTGACCTGGATGCCGATGACCCGCACGCGGCTGCCCAATCCCAACAGTTCCGTGGACGCGGTGAAGCTGCGCGATGGCCGGTCGCTCCTGGTGTACAATCACTCCCGCGACAGCCGAGGCGTGTTGAACGTGGCTGGCTCCGAGGACGGGAAGAAGTGGCTCATGGGGCCCGTGTTGGAGAACGAACCCGGCAGCGAATTCTCCTACCCTGCTGTCATTGAAACCGCTGACGGCCTGGTCCACATCACCTACACGTGGAAACGCCAGCGGATCAAACACGTGGTCCTTGACCCGGCGAAACTGGTGCTGCGGGAGATGCCGGCGGCGCGGCCGTGAGGCTCGGTTTGCGGCGGCCGTCGGCCGGCGTGGAGAAACGGCTCAAAGTTGGCGCCGAACCGACGGACCCACTGCACGGCAGGGAGTGCCGGTTGCGTGGAGAAACAGATGCCCGACCAAGGAGCCGGCGTGCCACCAGCCCGTTGAGTTGACGCGTTGCTTGCGGACGAATTCTCCGGACTGCCGGTCAGGAGACCGGCGCTACCCGCACCGCCGACCTCCGGGCGAGCGAGCCGCCCCGTGGACGGCTGAAGCGCCAGCGTGGGGACCGGTGGTGGCACGGCCGGCCCTTTCAGCCCCGGCCGGCCCGGGCAATGATTTCGTCGGCCACTTTCTGGCCGCAGAGAATGACCATCGGCATGCCGCCGCCGGGATTCACACTGCCGCCGGTGAAGTACAGGTTCCGGTAGCGGCGGCTCCGTTTGGGTGCCTTGAAGCCGTAGTTCTTGCTCCAGTCGCTGACCACGCCGTAGATCGAACCCCGGTTCGAGTAGTAGCGCTCCTGGATGTCGTACGGGGTCCAGACATCCTCGACAATGGTGTGCTTGCGGAGGTCGGTCAGGCCCATCCGCTCCAGCTTCTCGACAACGCGGTCCTTAAACGCGAGATAATCCTCCCGGGTGTAGGGGTGCTGGTCGTTCAGGTAAGGGATGTGCGGGAGCACCTTGATGTTGTCGCACCCGGCCGGGGCCTGGCTCGGATCCGAGCGCGTGACGGCCACCAGATAGATCGTCGGGTCGGGAGGCAGTTGTTTGTCGCGGAACACGGTCGCGAAGTGCTTCTCCTGGTCCCGGGAATAAAAGAAGTTGTGGTGGGCGAGCTGTGGATAGATCCGGTCAGTGCCCAGGTGAAGGACCAGTCCGGAACACGCCGGCTCGAACTTTTCCAGCTTGCGTAAGTAAGCGGGCCCTTCGCCAAGGAGTTTCTCGTAGGCGGGAATCACCTCCATGTTCGAGACCACATAATCCGATGTAACCGTCTGACCGTCCTTGAGCCGCAGGCCGGTGACGGTCCGATCCGCGTGGAGGATCGCCGCCACCTCGCTCCGGGTGTGGATGGCGATCCCCAGTTCACCCGCCAGCTTCTCGAGCCCGTGGGCGATGCCGCACATGCCGCCGGGCACATACCAGAGATCGTACTGGAACTGGATGTTGGGCATCAAATTCATGTAGCCCGGGGCGGCGTACGCCGACGATCCCACATATTTGATGAAGTACTCGAACGCTGCCCGAAGGTAGGGATCGTCGAAGAAACTCCGGATGCTTTCGGCCATGGTGCGGCGAAAATCAATCTGCCGGCCGATGCGGAAGACCCCGTAGTGGCGGAGAAAATCCCAGAGCGTATCCAGCCCCTCGCGAAGGTAGCCCTGGTCGAGAATGTCGTATTGCTGACGGGAATAGCGGAGGAAGTCCTGGAACCGATCCCACAGCGCCGGCGTGTAGCTCTTGAGCTTTCGCAATTCGGCGTGCATGGCTTCGGGGTCCTTGTGCAGATCCAACACTGTCCCGTCCTCGAAAAAGTTCCGCCAGTGAGGGCTTACCGTGACCGTGGGCACGTAATCCGTGAATCGTTTGCCTGCGCGCGCAAAGAGACTCTGGAAAAACTGCGGCAGCGTGAGGATGGACGGTCCGAGATCGAAGGTGAATCCGTCCTTCTTGAGAACGTTCAGCTTGCCGCCGACGCGCTCGTTCTTCTCAAAGACCGAGACCTTGAATCCGGCGGCGGCCAGCGAAATGGCGGCGGAGAGCCCGCCCAAGCCCGCGCCGATCACCGCAACCGATTTTCCTCCCGTATGCTGGTTCATAGAATGCGAATGGTTGTATGGCCGTCAGTCGGGGCCCGCCCGGTCCCCCGACCCCAAGTTTCTGCAGAAACGACCCGACCGTGAGCCTAGCGCAACGGTGGTGC
>CALJWR010000221.1 GCA_937976685.1 uncultured Verrucomicrobiae bacterium | reverse complement strand
GGGCGCGAGTACGGCGTTCCGCAAACGCCTTACCTCCGGGTGCTGCGGACGGCGGCAGTTAGCGCGGCAGAGCAAGCCCGGCTCCAGACCCTGCCCGCCACGCTCAATCCCTTCCAACGGGGCCGGGACCGCGAACGGCAGGTGAAACAAATCGAGACCCGTCGGCGCCGGCGGGCTTGAACGCCGCCAGGCCTTGGGCGATTCGCCCGGTGCCCCAAAACGGGAGCGAGGAAGGCCGGAAGGCCATCGGGCCCCGGCTGCCTTCGTTTCCAATGGGCAGAACCCCAAGATAACACCCATTTTGGCGCAACGGGCACCTGCCCGCCCCAGCCCCGGGTCACACTGACTTTTGGCGCACGACTGAATCCAACCCAGGCGGTCTGGGCACCAAACCGTGTCTGCCGGCGGTCGCAAAACCCGGCCTGGCCGCCGCACGAAAGGCACCGAATTGGCCCGTCGCCCGGACCGTGCCTTGTCAACCCCTGCCGCCTCCCCTAGCCTGCGGGCATGTTCGACGCCTTGAGCAGCAAGTTCCAGAACGTCTTTCGCAATCTTCGCGGACTCGGCCGCATCTCCGAGTCCAACGTCGCCGATTCGTTGCGCGACGTGCGGCTGGCCCTGCTGGACGCGGATGTGAATTTCAAGGTCGCCCGTGACTTCATCGAGAACGTCAAGCAGAAGGCCATCGGCCAGCAAGTGATCCAAAGTGTCCAGCCCGGACAGCAGATCATCAAACTCATCCACGACGAACTGGTCCAGTTGCTGGGCGCCGAAAACGCCGGGCTGGATCTTGGCGGCGACCCCGCGGGCATCCTGATGGTGGGGCTGCATGGCTCGGGCAAGACCACCTCCAGTGGCAAGCTGGCCCGGCTGCTTAAGAAGCAGGGGCGCTCACCGCTCCTGGTGGCGGCGGACGTCTATCGGCCCGCCGCGATGGACCAGCTCGAGACGCTGGGCCAGAAGCTGGAGCTGCCGGTCTTCGTCCGCCGGGGCGAGACGGATGTGTTGAGGATTGCTGGCGAGGCGCTCCAGTTTGCCCGCGCCCAGAGCCACAACGTCGTCATCTTCGACACCGCCGGCCGCTTGCAGATTGACGAACCGCTGGTGCAGGAACTGGTCCGTCTGCGCGACTTGGTGAAGCCGCGGGAAATCCTGCTGATCCTGGACGCTGCCACCGGCCAGGAGGCGGTCAACGTGGCGACCCACTTTGATCAGGCCCTGGCGATTACGGGGGCGGTTCTCACGAAGCTCGATGGCGACGCCCGCGGCGGGGCGGCGCTGAGCTTTCGATCGGTGGTCGGCAAGCCGATCAAGTTCATGGGCATCGGAGAGAAACTCGAGGACTTCGAGCCCTTCCATCCCGAGCGCATGGCCCAGCGCATCCTCGGCATGGGCGACGTGGTGTCGCTCGTCGAGAAGGCCGCCGAGGCGGTGGACGTCGAGGAGGCGCAGCGGCTCGAAGAGAAGATGCGCAAGGGGCAATTCACCCTCGAGGACTTCCTGGGTCAGCTTCGCCAGATGAAGACGATGGGACCGCTCGAAAACCTGGTGGGGCTCCTGCCCGGTGGAGGCGAAATGCTCAAGAACGCCGACCTTGGCAAGAGCGAAAAGGAGTTCCGGCGAATGGAAGGCATCATCTGCGCCATGACCCCTCGGGAGCGCCGCCAGCCCAACATCCTCAACGCGCGCCGCCGGCTGCGCATCGCCAATGGCAGCGGTGTCAAGGTCAGCGAGGTCAACAATCTCCTCAACCGGTTCAGCCAGATGCAGCAAATGATGAAAAAGATGGGCAAGTTCCACAAAATGATGGGGCGCATGGGCGGCGGCCTCGGTGCCTTGGGCGGAGCGGGCGGCAGAGGAGGCTTGCCACCGGGCCTGTTCCGGCGGTGAGCGGGCGGAGTCGGGGCCAGCCCTCGCGAGGCTCAACAGTGGCATGTCTTCCGAAATCGCCATCATCGTCCCCGTTTTCAACGAGCAGGACAACGTGTTGCCCATGTTGGGCGAGGTCGCGGCCGCCTTGAACCCAACCGGCCGGACGTGGGAACTGATCTTTGTGGACGACGGCAGCACCGATGCCACCTGGCGGCGCATCGCCGAGGCGCGCGCCTTGGAACCCAGGGTGAAGGGCCTCCGCCACGCGCGCAATGCCGGTCAAAGCGCCGCCGTGTGGACCGGCATCCGAAATACGTCCGCCGCCATCCTGGCAACCCTCGACGGCGATCTGCAGAACGATCCCGCCGAGATTCCCCGCCTGTTGCCGCTACTGAATGCGGTGGATTTCGTCTGTGGTGATCGGAGCGCGAATCGCCGCGATTCCGCCTTGCGGAGAATCTCATCCGCCGTGGCCCGTTGGTTTCGGAAGCTGGTGTTGGGATACGACTTCCGCGACACCGGTTGCGCGCTGCGGGTCTTCAAACGCGAGTGTGTGACGGACTTGGCTGCCTTCAATGGCTGGCACCGTTTTCTGCCCATCCTCGTGGCGGGAAGCGGCTGGAAAACGCGCGAGGTGCCGGTCAGTCATCGGCCGCGTTTGACTGGAGTGTCCAAGTACGGTGTGTGGAACCGGTTGTGGCGGGGTTTATATGACCTGATTGGCGTCGGATGGTTGTTGAAGCGGTGGCTGCGACCTGTGTCGGTTCAGAAGCTTGATTGACAAAGCGCTGGACGAAGCCCGGGCAATCAGGTGGGGCGGCTCCGGGCAACTGGCGGAGAGGGGGAGATTCGAACTCCCGGTGGGGTATTAGCCCACTCACGCTCTCCAGGCGTGTGCATTAAACCACTCTGCCACCTCTCCATCAGTCGGTTGTCAACGCTCGTCAGCAGCCATCGCGCCACTCCTCCCCAAGGTGTCAACCAGCGCCGTGCGAACGCTTCAGGACCTCCTCTGGTCCGCGCAGGAATCCTCGCTGCGACCCATTTGGTCGCGCGTTGCAAACCGGGGCGGTACTTCGCACGAGTTGGAATCCGGGGCAAGCGGATTCGACGCCGAACTCGTGCGCGATGTGCGCGAAGTGGATCGTTACCGAGGCGGCGGCTGACCGGCGGGACCGAGGCAATCGTGGGGTCAAAGGTCGGCGTTGTCTGAGATGCCTGCCGACCTGGGTGCCGAGACGAAGCCGCAAATCCCGACCGTAGTGCGGCGGCGCTCTGCCACCATCAGCGGGAAGATAGGACCAACCGCCGGGCCCAAGTCGCCGAGGATGCATCTCACTCGCCTGCAACCCAGAGCCTTCCGAAAGAATCGCAGGCTTTCGAAAGCGGCTTTGCCGGGCAAAAATCCGGGCTTGCTCGGAAAGCGGAAAACAAAGGCCAAGAAGCGGGATCGTGGGCGCCTCTCAGTTTCTTGCAGGGTTGAAGGCGGAGTGAGGAAAGAGCAGCGACCAGCGACCGTGACGCCAAAAGGTTTCCAGACCGAGCAGGGATTCATCTCCACGGCGGCTCCAGCACTGGCCCGGGCGTTTGCACCG
>CALJWR010000220.1 GCA_937976685.1 uncultured Verrucomicrobiae bacterium | reverse complement strand
AGGATCATCCGGTCCGAAGGGATTCCACGTGGTCCAAGTCAGCCGCTGATGCTCCGGCAGGCCGGCATCACGAATCAGCCGGTTGGGCCAAAGGTTCGCGACGGTGACCTCGAGTTGGTTGTCCCGGTCCCGAAGCGCCCGGCTGGCGTCCACGCGCCACGGCGCACACCACACGACGCCCAAGTCTTCGCCGTTCAATCGCACGCGCGCGAGGTTCTTGACCGCGCCAAGGTCCAGCAGCACGCGCCGGCCCACTACCTCGCCCGGCGGACGATCGAAGGTCTTGCGATAGACAGCCACGCCCGAGTAGTAGCGGAGGCCCTCCTCCGACCGCTGGGTCCAGTCCTCCAGACGCGCAAAAATGACCCGCTCCGGCCCGCCCCACTTGGGATCGAACGAAACCTCCCACGGCCCGGCGATCTCGCCGAGCGCCCCCGTTTCCGCGAAATTCCGACCCGCAGACGGCCGGTCTTCCGCGGTCCGGCGGAAGATCACAAAGAACGACTGGTGGGGCACGAAGCGCAGCGGCACCTCGGTCACGGCGTCGTGCTCCCGAAATTCCGGCAGATCGCGGGCCGCGCCCGTCAGCGGATCCCACAGCTCAGGCTGCTTCCCAGTGACCCGAAAACGGCAACGCGCCGCCACCTTGGCGTCGGCAGGATTCGCCACGAAATACAAGTCCGTGCCTCCCTCGCGACGATGGGTGTAGCGCAGCGGCGCGTCCGCCTCGAAATCCGGCGCGATGCCCATTTCCGCCAGCGTGCGGGTGACGAGGGCGAAGTCCCCGTACTGGTCCGGCGGCGGCGTCTCGACTTCTGGCTCGCCCCACGGGGCCATGCCCGCGGGGCCCAATTCCATCGCGTCCACCCAGGGACCATTCGCCGCGGTCGCGGATTGCCACGCGCGGTCGGTGGCGAGGATTCGCTCGTCGCCTGCCCGCGAGCAGATCGCGAGCACCGCGAGCAACCCTGCTGGATTGGGAGCGTCGCCGCCGTTCTCGGCGACGATCGAGAGGAGGTTTGTGCCCGCGCGCAACTTGCCAGCCACGTCGAATGTGTTCAGCACCCGAAAACTGTGCCCCGTGCCGACGCGCTGCCCGTTGAGGCGCACGTCGAACGAATTGTCCGCCGTGATGAACAACTGCGCCGACTCCACTTCGGTCGTCGAGGCGAGCACAAATTCCCGGCGGAAATGCCGCCGTCCGACCGGAGCCGAACGGGCGGGCTGGCCCTCGGGATGCCAGATCCAACGGGCCGGCCCGATTGGCGCTGTTGCCGGTGCCGACACTGGTGGCACCCGGCCATCCCACACCACCCGGCCGGCCCCGAACTTTCGATCCACGGCCACACCAGCATCCGTTCCTCCCCACAGAGCTACGGCCGCTCGTTGCACCTCGGCGTCGCACTCCGGAAAGCCGCTGAGACTCGGCGACTTCCGGGGCGGCGGCCCGATCACTGTCGCACCGGCCGCGACGAGTTCCCGCACTTTGCCCACCAGCGCCGGCGTCATGGTGTCGCGCCATGGGAGCACCAGGACGCGATACGACATGCCCGAGGGAAACACGATCCGGCCCTCGCGAACGGAAGCCTGCGCGAGGAGCACCTCCGGCGGGCAGGCGTCAAAGTGGTAGCCGAGCCGGTCCGGCGGATGGCCGCGCGTGGCCGAAGGCGGCGGCTGAAACACCAGCGGCGCGCCCTCCGCCGCAAGAAACAGCACGTCCGCCACTGCCCGGCCGCGACGGAGCAGCCACTGACAACGGGCCAGGTACTCGTGGTAAGCCGGCACCAGGTCCCACCACGTTTGCGTGCGTTCCCAATGGACGCCGTACGGCCCCATGGTCATGCCCGGCCGGCGATCCAGCCACGGCTGGTGCTGGTAGCGATGAAAAACGATGCGGTTCACGCCCGCGCTGAATGCCCAGTCACCCAACGCTTTCATTGTGGCGGGATGGCCCTGCCAACGCTCCTCGCTCAACGACGTGAACGCCTCAGCGGCAACCACCGGCCGGCCCAGCACATTCGCCAACGACGCCGCCTCAGTCACCGAAAAGAACGTGTCAAACCCGATCAGCCAGAACTCGCACATCGGCGTGTCCGCCACCGCGCCCAGACTCAAATTCGCGCAGGGGTTCATGTCGTACGGCTCGATGGACAACGCGAGTCCGTGCCGGCGGCCGAGTTCTTTCAGGTGTTGGGCGTGGTTTTCGATCACCAGTTCCTGCGCCGTTTGCCGCAGATCCCAAAGGAATCGCTCGGTCACTTCGACGCTGTCCACCACCCGACCGGACAGTGCCGGCAGGAAGCGCCTGGGATCGTACCCGCGCCGGCGCTCGAACTCGTGTTGGAACCCGGCCGTCCAGTTCTGGGCGCCCATCTCCCAGCTATCAATGTGCAGCGACGTCCAGCCCGCGTTGGTCGCGCCGCGCCGCCCCACTGCCCGGAGCAGCGGTGTGACGAATGCCTCAAAGTGCGCCTCTAGCGCCGCCCGATCGAACTTGTCGCTCTCCAGGCCCAGCCCCGGTGCCGGCGCGGGGCGGGTGTTCGCGCCGGTCGTTGTGCGGCCGAAGCGCATAATGGTCCAATCACCGGCCGGCACGTCCCACGACAACCGGCCGTCCGAAGCCAGGCGGGAAGTGAGGTCAATCACGCCGTCGCGGCGGATCACCGCCGCCGCCGGCACCTCGCGATGTTCGGCCGGCGCCGGGAAAAAGGGCTTCACCCCGGGCTGCGAGGAGTACGGAGCGCGCACATACAGCGCTTTTTCGTCCACGTCGGTAATTCGCCCGTCACCCGACGGCGTCGGAAACGCGAGCACAAATTCGTCCCGATAAAACTCCTTCCGCGCCCGTTCCTGATCCGGCGGCAGCGCGCCCTCGCCGAAGAACGGCCGGCGGGGCGGCGGCTGAGGCAAAACGGCGGAAAAACGCGTGGGTCCCACGACGTTCGTCTCGCTGGCGACCAGGTGCTGCATGGATTGCTCGGGCTTGACCCAGGGACCGCCGCTGCCCGTCCAGCCGGGACCGGCATTCAGGGTGATTTGCAATCCCAGTCGCTCGGCCTCGTGGACCGCGTGCGCGAAGATGGCGCGCCACTCGTCGCTCATGAACTTCACCGGCCCGCGCGGGATGCCGACGTCCACCTCCATGATGACGACGCCGCCGAGTCCAGCCGCGCGGATCGCTTCGAAGTCCGCAGTGATGCCGTCGCGGGTCAGATTCCCGTCCATGATGAACCAGTAAGTCCACGGACGAACCTCGGCGGGCGGCGAGCGAAAGTGCTCTTCGAGGGCCAACGGACCGGCGGCCAGGGGCAGCAACACCGCGAACAATCCGGCGACCCGGGCTACCCGGTGGCTTTGGAGAGAATCCGACATGGCGGCAGTGTACCCGGCCGGCGCTGAAGCGTACAATTCTAGTCCGCTGATCTGCGGATGCGATGGGACCGTCGAGGTCGGGGAAGCTATGGTAACGGGCCCGCAGTGGGTAACCGGCCTGATTTGGCCTCAAAACTCCGCGTTCCCCGGAGTGCGGGCGAAGGGGATGACGTCGCGGATGTTGCTGACACCCGAGAGGAACATGAGCAGGCGCTCGAAGCCCAGTCCAAAACCGGCGTGCGGCACCGTGCCGTAACGGCGCAGGTCCAAGTACCACCAGTAGTCCTCCGCGCGCAGCTTGTGGAAGGCCAGGTTCCGCTCGAGCACCTCGAGTCGCTCTTCGCGCTGGGAACCGCCGATGACCTCACCGATGCCCGGCACCAGCACATCCATCGCGGTCACCGTCTTTTCGTCGTCGTTCAGGCGCATGTAGAACGGTTTGATCTCGCGCGGATAGTTGAAGACCGTGACCGGCGACTTGAAGTGCTCCTCCGTCAGAAAGCGCTCGTGTTCGGACTGGAGATTGAGCCCGTATTCGACGGGGAATTCGAACGCGCGACCGGAGGATCGCAGGATTTGCACGGCCTCCGTGTAGGAGACCCGTTGGAAAGGTCGGTCGGCCACGAAGCGCAGGCGCTCCTCGAGGGATTTGTCCACGAACTTGTTGAAGAACGCGAGGTCCTCGGGGCAGTGTTCGAGGGCATATCGCGCCATCGCTTTCACGAACTCTTCCGCGAGATCCATGTCTCCCGCGAGGTCGCAGAACGCCATCTCCGGTTCGATCATCCAGAACTCGGCAGCGTGCCGGGCGGTATTCGAGTTCTCGGCCCGGAACGTAGGGCCAAACGTGTACACGTTCGAGAGGGCACAGGCGAAGATTTCGGCCTCCAGTTGGCCGCTGACGGTGAGGTACGCGCGCCGACCAAAGAAGTCCGCCTCCGGCCTGGCGTCGGGATCGCCTTTGAGGGTCGTGACCCGGAACATCTCCCCTGCCCCTTCGCAGTCGCTGGCGGTGATGATCGGGGTGTGGACGTACACGAAATCCCGGCTCTGGAAAAACTGATGCACCGCGAAGGCCAGGCGGCTCCGCACGCGAAAGACGGCGCCGAAGAGGTTCGAGCGCGGCCGCAGATGCGCGATCGTCCGCAGGAATTCCAGCGTGTGACCCTTTTTTTGGAGCGGATAGGTGGCGTCGGCCGGACCCACCAGGGTCACGCGCCGGGCGCGAAGTTCCCACTGCTGCCCGGCGGCCGGCGAGGGCACCAGGCTGCCCTCGACCGTCACCGAGGCGCCGGTCGTGAACGGGTGCGGGTCCTCGAACCCGGGCGTGGCGTGGTCCACCACCGCCTGGAGGTTCGCGAGGCAGGAACCGTCGTTGATCTCGAGGAAGGAAAAACCTTTCGAGTCGCGCCGGGTGCGAATCCAGCCCTGAATGGTGACCGAGTCCGCCGGCTCCGAAGTGGCAAGCAGATGTCGAATGAGCGTGCGCATCGTTGGCGCGTCCAGAGTGTCGCCCTCTCCCCAACCCGGCAAGGTGTTTGCGGCGCGCGCGCGGAATTGGCCCGCGCTCGCGACTCGGCGATTGACACTTCGCTCCCTCAACCCCATTTCCTTCCCACGCAACACCGATATCACTTAAAGCATTTCCACCTGACCATGAATCGCCGCTCTTTCCTGACCTCGACCGTCACCGCTGGCGCCGCCGGACTGGCCGCGGCGCTCCCGGGCCACGCCGCTCAAACGGCCGCCCCCATTCAGCGCGAATACTACGAGCTTCGCCGGTATCAGTTACGACGGGGCGCCAAGCAGAAGCTTTTCGACGACTACGTCTCCCAGGCCGCCATCCCCGCGATGAACCGCGCCGGCGTCCAACCCATCGGCGTGTTCAACGTGATGCTCGGCCCGGACAGCCCATCGGTGTACGTGTTGATCCGGTACGAGTCGCTGGAACAGTTCGCCACTGCCTCCGACCGGATGCGCAGTGACGAGGAATACCGGCGCCTCGCCGCACCCTACACCGACCTGCCGGCCACCGACCCCGGTTACATGCGAGTGGAGAGTTCCTTGATGGTGGCTTTCGAAGGAATGCCAAAACTTGAAGTGCCGTCAGGTGTCGCGGAGAAGAAACCTCGAATCTTCGAACTCCGCATCTACGAGAGCCACAGCAAAAAGGCGAACAAGAAGAAGATCGAGATGTTCAACATCGGCGAAATCGCGATCTTCCGGCGGACGGGCCTGACGCCGGTGTTTTTCGGCGAGACCCTCATCGGCACCCGTCTTCCAAACCTGACCTATCTGCTGGTCTTTGACGACCTTGCGGCGCGGGACAAGGCCTGGAGCACTTTCGTGGCGGACCCGGAGTGGAAGACGCTGAGCACCACCCCGGGCTACACCGATCCGGAAATCGTCTCGAACATCAGCAACGTGCTCCTGCGCCCGACGAGTTGCTCGCAGATTTGACCGCCGGGTCCGGCGTCACTCGGAGGGCCTGGCGTAGTGCTGCGCCGGTATGGCTCGCCAGGCAGGCGGCGACGTCTTCCGGCGTGCCCGCGACCACGACTTGGCCGCCGGCCTCGCCGGCTTCCGGCCCCAAGTCTATCACCCAGTCGGCGCAACGGATCAGGTCAAGGTTGTGCTCGATCACGACGACCGATTGCCCCGCGTCCACCAGGCGCTGGAGCGCGAGCACGAGCACCCGCACGTCCTCGAAGTGCAGGCCGGTGGTCGGTTCGTCGAAGAGGAAAAGCGTGGAACGGCCGGCCACCGTGTCCTGGCGCGTGCTCTCGCCGCCCACGGCGGTCGCGCCCGCCAGATGCGCCGCGAGCTTGAGGCGCTGGCATTCGCCCCCGGAGAGGGTATTGATCGGCTGGCCGAGTCGCAGGTAACCGAGGCCGATTTGCCGGAGCAGCGCGAGCTTGGCGACCGCCCGGCACGCCGGGCGCGAAGTCCCGAAACCGGCCAGCCACGCGAGCGCGTCGTCAATCGTGGCCTCCAGGAGGTCTCCGACCGACCATTGGGCAGCCGCGCGATTCCCGTCTGTCGGAGGCGCGATCTTCACCTGAAGAATGTGCTCCCGGTAGCGCCGGCCACCGCAGTCCGGGCAGCGAATCAACACGTCGCTCAGGAACTGCATCTCGATCTTCTCGAACCCGGCGCCCCGACAGCGTTCGCATTGGCCCTGCGCCGAGTTGAAGCTAAAGGCGCTGGCGTTCAGCCCGCGTTGCCGCGCCGTCTCGCTGGCGGCGAAAAGCTCGCGCAGATCGTCGAACGCACCGACATACACCGCCGGATTGGAGCGCGGCGTCTTGCCGAGCGCCGACTGGTCCACCAACACAACCCGGCCAACCGCTTCGTGCCCCCGCAGCGTTGCGTTCGCCAGGGGCCGGGGAGCCTCATTTTCTCCATCCGCCTCGCTGCCGGCCGGGGAGCCTGCCGCCCCGGTACCAAGGGCCGCTTGAACTGCCGGAAACAGCACGTCCCGGACGAGCGTGGACTTGCCCGAGCCGCTGACCCCGGTCACACAGACAAAGCGCCCCAGCGGCAACTCGACCGACAGGTTGCGCAGGTTGTTCTTCGTGATGCCGGAGAGGGTCAACCAGCGCGGCGCGTCGGTGGTCACGGAGGCACCCATCGCCACCGGTCGGCGGGCCGGCGACTCGATCCGCTTCCGGCCGCTGAGGTATTGGCCTGTGAGCGACGCGGGGTGACGCCGGAGCGCGGCCAGAGAGCCTTGAAAAACCAAGTGGCCGCCGCTCTCCCCGTGGCCCGGACCGAGATCGAGGACCTGATCGGCCGCCCGAATAACGGCCGCTTCATGTTCCACGACGACCGCCGTGTTCCCCGCGTCGCGCAGGCGCTGGAGGATGCGCACGAGGCGATCAGTGTCGCGCGGGTGAAGGCCCACGCTGGGTTCATCGAGCACGAACAATGTGTTGACCAACCGCGAGCCGAGGCACGTGGTGAGGTTCACGCGCTCGGTTTCTCCCCCGCTCAGCGTCCGGGTCGGCCGGTCCAGGGTGAGGTAGCCCAAACCGACTTCCGCGAGGACTCCCAGCCGCGAACGGACCTCCTCCAAGACCAGTGCCAGCGGGTCAGGACCGGCTGAGGGCGAACGGCGCGCCGCTGCCCGCTCGTGATGCCAGGCCTCGACCACCGCCAGCGCGTCGCGAATCGGCAGGGCGTAGAAATCCGCGAGCGTCAGGGCACCCGGGGCAGATGACAGGGTCGCCAGAGCTCCCGCCGGCACCGGGCAGCGAAAGAGGAGCGCGTCGGGATTGAACCGGCGCCCCTGGCACTGAGGACAGGTCGTATAGGCGCGGTACCGGCTCAACAGCACGCGAACGTGCATCTTGTACGCCTTGCTTTCGAGCCACCGGAAATACCCCTTCACCCCGTACCACGCGCGCGGCCATTGGTGCTCCTCGTCCACGCCGTAATCGGGATCGCCCTCGATCACCCATCGCTGATGCTCGGCGGAGAGCCGGGCGAAGGGGATATTCATTGGCACGCCGAGCGCGCGGCAAAACTTGGCGAGATCCCGCTGGCATTCGGCGCTGAAGCCGGCCCGCCAGGGCTTCACGGCCCCTTCCGCCAGCGACAGCGAGCGGTCCGGGATCGCGAGATCGTAGTCAATGCCGATGATCCGTCCGAAGCCTTTGCAGGCCGGACAGGCGCCGAGCGGGTGGTTGAAGCTGAACAACGCCGGCACGGGCTCGCGATAGTCCACGTCACACCGGGCACAATGGAACCCGGCGCTGAAGCGGAACTCCTGAGCGGCCGCCGCCCGCCCCACCTTTTCCTTCATCTCGCCGTCGTACCGCCCCGAGCCGGTCTCAAGGATCCTCACACTCAGGCGCCCCTTTCCGAAGTGGTAGGCCTGTTCGCACGCCTCGATGAAGCGGCGGCGGTTCTTCGGGGCGAGGTCGAGGCGATCTTGAATCACCGTCAGGAAGGCAATCCGGGCCGTCGGATCGGCGAGGCGCGCGGCGGCCTCCTCGATCCGGCACATTTCGTTTCGCACGAGGAGCCGGCGGTAACCCTGACGCGCCACCAAGTCCAGCGAGTCGGCGAGCGACAGCTTCGCGGTCAGTGGCAGGTCGAATGTGATCAGGCAATCCGCTCCGGCGAGGAGTTCCTTGGTGAGCAGTGCGTTCCAGACGGCAGCCGGCGGCTCGGGCCGCACCGGTTGGCCACACTGCCGGCAGTGCAACTGCGCCAGGTGGGGCCACAGCAGCTTCAGGTGGTCGCAGATCTCGGTCATCGTCCCGACCGTCGAGCGCGTGGTGCGGACGGAGTTGCGCTGCTCGATGGCAATGGCCGGGGGGATGCCCTCGATCCGGTCCACGCGCGGCTTGTCCATGCGATCGAAGAACTGCCGGGCGTAAGGGGAGAAGGTCTCGATGTAGCGCCGCTGGCCCTCGGCGAAGAGTGTGTCGAATGCCAGCGAACTCTTCCCCGAGCCGCTCAGACCCGTGACCGCGATCAAGCGCCGCAACGGTAGATCGAGATCGAAGTTCTTCAGATTGTTTTGCCGAACACCGCGCAGTCGAATGTATCCGTCCGCCCTGGCCCTCCTAGACATGGGCGCAAATGTAGAAGTCGGGTGCGGGGAGTCAACGAACCCGCCGGCCCGGCGGTTTGGCTTTGATCGGGGCCCGGACCGCTCCACCTACATTGTCCGCGGGCACCGAGCTGGGGCCGTCCGGCGCGGAAACGGGAGTGGAAATTCACTTGAGTCCGGCGTCAGAGAGACGTATCCGGGGTTCGCAACAGCCAAACAACGAAAGGACCTGAGTATGCGTTTCTCAAAACTTGATACGCTCGCCGCGGGAGTTGTCCTGGCAGCCAGCCTGACCGCTCAGGCGAGCATTCTGTTTCCGCCTCCGCCCGGAGGTTGGACGTACCTGTACCACGGGGACCAGTTGATTGTCGGCCCCGAGGGCTCGGGGTGGACCTCCTTGGACGGCACCTGGACTCACGATAACGGCTCCGATGCCTGGGACGGCTCCGAGATTGGCGGCACCTTCGAACCGGGCGGCGGGGCCTTCGGAAAGAACAGCCCCGGCGGCGCTTCACTGGGTGCTCAAAACGGCGTCACCTACCTTCGGATGCAGGACACCGGCGATCCGCGCGACTACGGCTACGCCGACCCCTCCAGCCGGAAGATCTACTTCGGCCACGACATCGGGACGGACATCGGACCGGACAAAGCCGCGACGCTGATGGATACCGGCGTCACTCTGACTTTCCGGGCCCGCATTCCGACGCTGGCCAAGGCCGGGCCGCCGCTCGATCCGCTGCATCGTGACGGCCAGCAGGCCGCCGGAGTGCAGCCTTATCCGGAGAACGGCGATGGCTACGTCACCAGCGATGGTGGAAAGGGCAACTTCGTCATCCGCCAGGGCGGCAACGGAGCGGATGTGCCAGCGGGCGCGATCGCCTTCTCCTTCACGCAGACGACGGATACGACCGGTGGCGATCCCAATGTCAATCGAGCCGGCTTCGCCGGACTCACCTTCAACGAATTCAACGGGAACGTGCCGACCGGGAATGTCAACTTTGGCCAGGGCACCAAGACGAATCTCGTCGCGTTCGACCCCACTGACTGGCACGAGCTGTACATCGTCATCCTCAAGGACCCCGCCAACATCGGGACTCACGAGGGCTTTATCTTCCTGGACGGCAACCTGACGCCGAGCGTCTTCAAGCTCACGGCTGGCACCGGAGCCGACATGAACGACACCTTCCTCGCGATGGGCGGTTCGGCGACGCCCCAAAACTGGGCTCTGGACGTGGATTTCTTCGGGTACAAGGACGAAGCGGTCTTTCCCCCGGGCGCCCAACTGCCGCCATCCATCGCCAACGTGGCGCCCACCTTCAACTCGATGTTCCAACCGGCCGCGCAGGGGCTTAAGTTTGACGCGTCCGTGCGGATGCCGGGCAACCGCCTGCCCGCCTCCGGATTTCAGCTCCTGCTCAACGGACAGAATCTGGGCAGCCAGTTGACGCTCACCGGTTCAGACGCCTCCACCAGCCGCTCCGCGACGTACACCGGCTTGCAACCCAACACGGTGTACACTGGCAGCATCATCGTCGCGGACTCCGGCGGCCTCAGCAGCACCAACGAAGTCGCCTTTGACACGTTCGTCGAGGCGCAGGTGGTGGTCATCGAGGCCGAAGACTACAACTTCGGCGGCGGCCAATTCCTCGATAATCCCGCACCCGGCGCCTATGCGGGCCAGGTGGGAGTTCCGGGCGTGGACTTCGTGGATACCACCCCGGGTACCTTTGGCACCTACCGTGACCAGGACGCCGTGGATACGGCCGTGACCGCCGACACCCTCCGCGACAAATTCGTGCAGACCGGCTTCCAAGATTACCAGATCGGGGCGATCACCGCCGGCGAATGGTGGAACTACACCCGGAACATCCCGGCGGGCAGCTATCAGGTCTATGTTCGGGCTGCAAGCACGGCCGCCCAGGACCTTCGGCTGGAGCGGGTCACTGGCAACCCGGGCCAGCCGAATCAAGTCCGGGAGTTTCTCGGCACGATCAGCGTTCCCCGCACCGGCACGCTCAACTCCTTCCAGTACATCCCGCTCCTGGATCTGAATGGAAGGCCGGTGGCCATCCCACTGTCGGGCCGGACCACCCTACGCCTGACCGCGCCAGCCGCGAACGGAAACCTGGCGCTGAATTTCTTGCTGCTCGCCCCAACCACGCCGGTAACCGAGCCCACCGTCAGCGTGCAGCCGTCCCGGGCGGCCGGCGGCGTGGCGGCGGATGCGATCATCGCGGCCGCCATCTATGACGGTTCCGCCCCGGTCATCCCGGCCTCCGTGAAGCTGCGGGTCAACGGGGCCGAGGTCCCGGCCACCGTCGCCAAGAACGGCACGCTGACCACGGTGTCATACGCTCCGCCGACATTCTGGGCGCCGAGCACGGTTTACGAGGCTCACCTCGCGTTTAACGACGGAACCGACCGGGCGATCGAATGGGCGTTCACCACCGCCGACTACCCCGTCCTCACCCCGGCCATGAAAGTGACCGATGCTCGCACACCGGGTTTCCTCTGGCGGATGTTCCAAAACGAAGCCGTGCAGGATACCACGGTCCAGCGGGCGGAGGACGCGCTGGCGGGACGACTGCGCGATGGCAACGGCCAGCCGTTGCCCAACCTGGCGGACGCAAACGTTTGGGGCCCGGCTGCGGGTCCCGGGACGCCCGCCAGCCCTGGCACCGGTACGATGACCTTCCGCATTCCCACCGTCATCAATGTCAGCCAGACCGAGGGTGACAACTTCGGCAGCTTCGCGCCGGATGAACAGATGCCCGGCATCCCGGGCACCACGGCCAGCAACGACGGCATATCCGTCGAGATCCGCACCTTCGTCGAGCTGCCGCGCGGCTTGATCACCATGGTCGTCAACAGTGACGATGGTTTTCGGACCACGGGGGGATTCTTGAACGACGCGCCGCTCCTGCTCGGCGAGTTCAACGGGGGCCGCAGTTCGGCCGACACCGTGTTTTCGGTCGCCGTCGAGGAGGCGGGCGTTTACGCCTTCCGCACGGTGTACTTTGAGGGCAACGGCAACGCGAACCTTGAGTGGGCAATCCAGCGCGCCGATGGTTCGCGCGTGCTGCTCAACGACACCGCCAACGGTGGGCCGAGGACCTACCAGGAGGGCACCATCCCGGCGAAGCCACCCGAGAACGTGGTGCTCAGTATTCGGTCAGTCGCGGGCGGCAACGTCGTGATCGAATGGAACGCCGGCACGCTACAATCAGCGGATTCAGTCAACGGCCCGTACGTGGATGTAGTCGGAGCCACCAGTCCGCGCACCACGCCGGCCGCCGCCACGCAGAAATACTACCGCGCCCGGGTGCCGTAGGGTCGTATCGAGGAGCATCTGAAATCACAACTGCCGGATCTGCCGAAAGGACGGATCCGGCGGTTTTCTTTTGCGTGGCTTGCCGCGAGTTGCCGTGCCGTGGACGTTTTAGTGGCTCGTCCGGGCGACGGTGCGGTTGACCGCCCTTGTCCGCCGGCCGCCGAACCGGTCCGCGTCATAGCGCCGGCCAGGAGTGACTCCGCTCAGTGCGGTGACCGAACGAATCACTCCTCGGCCAACCGCCGTCTCCGGTGCTCGTCCTCGGTCGCTTCCGCTCCGCCGACCCGCGCCTTTGCCCCGGTCGCAAACCCGCCTATCCTCTCCCGGGTATGATTTACGATCGGTCGTTGGATGACCTGTTGCAGAAGGTGTGGGATGGCGGCCGGGTTGACGCCGCTGAGGCACTGCGCCTGTACCGCCTGCCGTTGGAGGAGCTGGGCGCGCTGGCGGATCGCCGCCGCCAGCTCGCGCGGGCCGCCGCATACGACGGCCGAGGCAACGAGATCGTCACCTACAACGTGGATCGCAACATCAACTATACAAACGTCTGCAACGTGTACTGCAAGTTCTGCGCGTTTTACCGTACGGAGAAAGACGACGACGCCTACGTGATCACGCTCGACGAGTTGGACCGCAAGATCGAGGAGACCCTCGCGCTGGGCGGCACGCAGATTCTGCTTCAGGGCGGCCATCATCCCAAGCTCAACAAGCAGTGGTACCTGGACCTGCTCGGGCACATGAAGGCAAAATTCCCGCAGGTCAATGTCCACGGGTTCAGCCCGAGCGAGTTCATCCACTTCCGCGAAGTGTTCGACGAACCCCTGGAGCAGATCATCGCCGACTTTCGCGCGGCCGGATTGGGCAGCATCCCCGGCGGCGGCGGGGAAGTCCTCGTGGACCGCGTTCGCCGGCGCATCTCGCCGCTGAAGGCCACCAGTGACCAGTGGCTGGAAGTCATGGACGTGGCGCACGGCCTTGGCCTGTATTCGACGGCCACCATGATGTTTGGGCACGTTGAGAGCGTGGAAGATCGCATCGAGCACCTTGATCGCCTGCGGCAACAGCAGGACAAATCGCTCGCGCGCCAGCGCGCCGCCGGCGCGAGCGAGCCGGGCACCGGCCCCGGCGCGTTCACCGCTTTCATCTGCTGGACCTTCCAACCCGAGAACACGAAGTTGAAGGCCCCGACCGTCGGCGCCCATGAGTACTTGCGCACTCAGGCCCTCGGCCGCATCTACCTCGACAACTTCCCCAGCGTGCAGAGCTCGTGGGTGACGCAGGGTCCCGACATCGGACAAATCGCGCTCCGCTTCGGTGCGAACGACCTCGGCAGCATCATGATCGAGGAGAACGTGGTGTCGCAGGCCGGCGCGACGTTCCGCATGACCGTGGCCGACATGCACCGCTTGATTCGCGACCTCGGGTACGAACCACGCCAGCGGGACAACTGGTACCGCCTTGTCAACTGACGGTTTCCGCCGGGGTCACCGGCGGCGCGCGGCCGGTCCGGAACGGGCCGCCCACCGGGCGGACGTTGACACCACCCACCCGGGCGGTTAGATCGAGCGCGCGACACACACCCATGAAGCGCGCCACTACCTGCCCGGCTGAACACTTCACGGAGGTCGTGTGCCTCGTCTCCGCCGGGCGGAACACCGCAGCACGGCTCCCCCGGTCGGGCCACCTGCCACTTCACCACCTTCCAAAGCTTTGAGCGCATGAGTGATTCCTTCGGAATTTCGGGCCTCGACATCGCCGTTTTCCTGCTCTTCATCGCGGCGGTCATTTCGCTCGGCCTCTACAAGAGCAAGGGCGAGGGCAAGGACTCGGAGGCCTACTTTCTGGCCGGGCGCGGCCTGAAGTGGTGGCTGATCGGCGTGTCGCTCATCGCGGCCAACATCTCCTCCGAGCAGTTCGTCGGCATGTCCGGTTCGGCGGCGGATTACCTGGGCATGTCCATCGCCAGCTACGAGTGGATGGCCGCCATCACCCTGGTCGTCGTCGCGTTCGCGTTTCTGCCCTACTTCCTCAAGACGGGCATCTTCACCATGCCGCAGTTTCTCGAGCATCGTTACGGCGACAGCACCCGCGCCATCATGGCGTTCATGATGATGGTGCTGCTGGTGTTTGTGTCGTTGACCGGCGTGATTTACGCGGGCGGCCTGACCATGAGCGAACTGTTCGCCGGGCACCCGTCGTTCAACTTCGGGCTGGCCGGCTGGTGCTGGATCATCGGCCTGCTCGCGGCAGCCTACATCGCGGCGGGCGGTCTGAACGCCTCGGCCTGGGCCGATCTGATCCAGGGCCTCGCCCTCATTGTTGGCGGCGGCATCATCGCGTATTTCGCCATCCACAAGCTCGGCGCGACGCCCGTGGCCGATCTCACCGCCAGCAGTGCCAGCCCGCGCGATGTAGCGGACGGCGCGGGCGGCCTGCAGAAGCTCATCGCCCTCAACCACGAAAAGCTTCGCATGGACCTGCCGCGTTGGGACCAGAACATCCCGTGGACCGCGCTGCTCATCGGCTTGTGGATTCCGAATTTCTACTACTGGGGCCTGAACCAATACATCACCCAGCGCATTCTTGGCTCGGCGTCGTTGAAGGAGGGCCAGAAGGGCATCGTGTTTGCGGCGGCCATGAAGCTCATCATCCCGTTCGTGATCGTCATCCCGGGCATCATCGCCTTCAACCTTTACAGCAGAGACCTTGCGGCCATTGACGCCCGCAAGAACGCCGCCGACTGGGCCGCGTTCGAGCAGCATCTCGGCAAGCCCGATTCGGGCCACGCGTTCGCCGTCGGCATTCAGTGGGCGCGCATCAACCCCGAGAAGGCCGCGCAGGTGGATGCCCACAACCGCGCGGTGCTCAAGGCAAAAGGCGTCAACGTCCCGGGGCTGGGCGAGGGCCCGCTCACGGACGAACAGCGCTTCGTCACCGTGCCCTCGGCGCTGGCCAAGCTGAAGGACGTCACCGTTCACACCCTCGCGGGCTACAAATACGACGCCGCGCTGAACCTGCTCATCAAGAACCTGCTGCCGGCCAACAGCGGCCTCGTCGGATTCGTGCTCGCCGCGCTGCTCGGCGCCATCATCAGCTCGCTCGCCGCCGTGCTCAACGCCGCGTCCACCATCTTCACGATGGACATTTACCACCGCTACATGAACCGCAACGCCTCGCAAAAAAACCTCGTGCTCGCGGGCCGTGTGGCGGTCGGCCTCTTTGCGCTGACGGGCTGCCTGCTCGCGCCCAACCTCGACAAGTTCGGGTCCATCTTCAAATACATCCAGATGTTCCAGGGCTACGCCTCGCCCGGCATTCTGGCCGTGTTTGTGTTCGGCATCCTGAACCGCCGCGGCCCCGGCCTTTGCGGCGTTGTCGGCCTGCTCTTGAACCCCGTTCTCTACTGGGCGCTCGACCGGTTCACCGACATCGCCTTCCTCGACGCGATGGCCATCTGCTTCTTCACCGTGCTGGCCGTGATGTGGATTATTGCCTCGGTGAAGCCGCTGGCGCAACCGGTTGAGTTCAAGGTCAACACGCGGCTCAACCTCGAATCCTGCGCCAGCTCGAAGATCGCCGGCATCGTGGTCGTGCTCGTGACGCTGCTCCTCTACGTCATCTTCAGCCCCTTCGGCATCGCCGGGTAACCGCCGTGATGTGCCTGGGGTTGACTCGCACCCCAAGCAGTTTCATTTGGATGTCCAGTTGTGTATCGTTCTTTCTGTAAATTCCGTTTTGCCTCTTGTCTGCTGGGCGGGAGGCGAAGGCGCGTAGCGCCGCAGCCATCCCGCCCAGCAGGCGGCGCTGGTGAATCTGACGCCATGACTTCGAGAAAGGAGAGTATCCCCCATGGCGATGCGAGTCGAAACCAACCCTCTGGAGGCTGCCTATGCAGTCTTGCTCAAGAACGGCCTCGACGGTGCCGGCGAAGCCCTGCGCATCCTGATCAATGAGGCCGCCAAGATCGAGCGCGACGCGTTCATCGGTGCTCGTCCCTACGAGCGCACCGAGACCCGACGTGATTACGCCAACGGCTACAAGCCCAAGACCATGCTCACTGCGCATGGTGAATTGACCTTTCAAGTGC
>CALJWR010000219.1 GCA_937976685.1 uncultured Verrucomicrobiae bacterium | reverse complement strand
CGAGAGTTCCGGCATGAGTGGGTCGTCGGGGGAAAGCTCTGGCGTCAGCGGCTCGTCGGGCGAAAGCGGATCGTCGGGGTCGGGCGTCAGCGGGTCGTCCGGGGAAGGTTCCGGGTCCAGTGGTTCATCGGGCGAGAGCGGCTCGTCGGGCGAGAGTTCGGGGATGAGCGGCTCGTCCGGGGAAAGCGGATCGTCCGGCGAAGGCAGCGGCTCATCGGGAGAAAGTTCGGGGATCAGCGGGTCTTCGGGGGCAAGTGGTTCGTCCGGCGAAAGCTCCGGCCTCAGCGGGTCGGGAAGTGGTTCATCGGGAGAAAGCTCTGGCATGAGCGGCTCGTCGGGAGCGAGCGGCTCGTCCGGCGAGAGTTCCGGCATAAGCGGTTCGGGCCAGAGTTCCGGTCTGAGCGGCTCGTCTGGCGAAAGTTCGGGGGCCAGTGGTTCCAGCGGGGCTACTTCGGGACTCAGCGGGAGTTCCGGTGAAAGCGGCGCGTCGGGAAGCTCGGGGCTCAGCGGCTCGGGCAGCGGCGAGAGCGGGTCGCAAAGCGGCAGCGGCTCGATTGGCTCGACCGGCTCTGGCGAAGGTTCTTCGGGCAGCGGCTCGGCATCCGGCAGCGCAAGTGGGTCAGTGTCCGGCTCGGGATCGGCCTCTGGTTCGGGAAGCGGATCGGCATCCGGGAGCAGCGGCTCGGCGTCGGGTTCCGGCTCAGGAAGTGGTTCGGCATCGGGGAGCGGAAGCGGATCAGCGTCTGGTTCGGGTTCACTGTCCGGCTCGGCGAGCGGATCAGCGTCAGGAAGCGGGTCGGCATCGGGGAGCGGAAGTGGCTCTGCGTCGGGATCGGTTTCCGGTTCAGCCAGCGGATCGGGGTCGGCCAGCGGAAGCGCGTCAGCGTCCGGGAGTGCCAGTGGCTCGGCGTCTGGTTCCGGCCTTTCGGGGTCTGGGTCGCTTTCCGGTTCCGGCGCTGGCTCGGCTTCGGGGTCAGCAAGCGGCAGCGGTTCTGCGCCGGGGTCCGCATCGGCCAGCGGAAGCCAAGCATCAGGCTCGGCGGGCACCGGGGCCGGAAGCGCGTCGGCTTCAGGAAGTGTTCCAGGATCGGCATCGGGATCGGGGCTTTCCGGTTCGGTGAGCGGAAGCGCTCCAGGCAGCGGGAGCGGCCCGCCTTCGGGCAGCTTTTCAGGTCCGGGCAGCGGCTCGGTGCCCGCCTCGGGTTCGGGGATCGGGTCGGTGAGCGGGTCCGCGCCTGGCAGCGGCAGCGCTGGCTCGGCACCGCCGTCAGGTCCGGCGTCAAGCTCGGGACCGGCTGGCAGCGGCTCACTACCTGGCAGCGTTCCTGGTTCTGGAGGCGGCAGTCTTCCGCCGCCTTGGAGTGGTTCCACGGGCGGCGGCACAGGTTCGAGTGGCGGAAGCGGGTCGGGCGCGACAGGCAGTGGAGGTTCGGGCTCGGCGCCTCCGGGCAGCGCTTCGGGCACGCCTTCGGGAACCGGCATCGTCACCGGACCGATCGCGACGGCATGGAACAAGACGGCCTCCGGCGGAGCCAGCTGGGTCGGCGACGATTGGACCCTCCGCATCAACTTCCAGGATTCGCAAAACTGCGGCGGCTCGAACCCATCGACTCAGTCGGGCACAGCATCGCGCCAGGTCACGCTCACCGTGCCGCGAACGCTTTCGATCAGCATGTCGGGCGTGGTGGAAACGGAGAACAGCGGTTACGAGCAGGCCGAGGCCAGCGTTGATGGCTCACTCGTCGCCTCAGGCGGCTCCTTCGAGGAAGGCGGCGGCTGCACCATGAAGTCCGCCAGCGCCGGCGGCTCAATCCTTCTGCAACCCGGCGACCACGTCATCGAGCTGAGCGCCAGCACCGTGGACGGCCTTTACCACGTCGGCGCGTACTGGGAATTCACTCTCACCTGGACCTAGAGGAATGGAGAAACGCCATGAAGATGGAATGCGCTTCAGCGACGCAAGAGATGTCCGTTGAGGAGATGATTCACCTGATTGAGCACGCCCCGCCCGGTCCCTGGCCGCCGGGGTGGGCCAGCTGGGCGAATGTCAACGAGGCCCACCGCCGCATGGCCGTGGCGTTCGCCGAAAGTCTCAAACCTGGGCGGCTGGCCTATCCCGAACAGCGCGGCATCGTCATCGCCGGCGGCGGTCTCAAGTACTTTCCCAACGTCTGGGTCGGTGTCCACCTCGTGCGTCATTTCGGCTGCAAGCTGCCGATCCAGCTCTGGCATCTCGGCAAAGGCGAGATCGATCCCTACCTGCGCCGGCTGTTGAAGCCGCTGGGCGTCGAATGCGTCGATGCCCATGAGGTGGAGAAGGAACATCCGTGCCGGATTCTCTGCGGCTGGGAGTTGAAGCCCTATTCAACGCTGCATTCGCCGTTTGAGGAAGTTCTTTTCCTCGACGCCGATTGCGGCCCGTGCCGAGACGTAACCAAGATCTTCACCTGGCCGGAGTACCTGGACAAGGGAGCGATCTTCTGGCCGGACTACGGGTGCTGGCAGCTCAAACGCGATGTCTGGGAAATCTTCGACATCCCGGAGGTCGCCGCGCGCTGGCAGTCGGAAGTTGCGTTCGAGAGCGGCCAGTACCTGATCAACAAGACCCGGTGCTGGCGCGAGCTGCGGATGGCCCTCTGGTACGCCGAGCATTCCGACTACGTTTTTCGGATCGTCTACGGCGACAAGGAGTGCTTCCACCTGGGCTGGCGCAAGCTTGGCAGCGACTACGCGATGCCCAGCAAGGCACCAGGCTGGAATCAGCACACCATCGTGCAGTGGGATTTCCGGGGCCAGCAGATGTTCAACCACCGCTGCCAGGACAAGTGGAAACTTGGCGGCGGCAATCGCCGCAACAACTCACTGGCCAACGAAGAACTCTGCTTCAACCTCGTGGCCGATCTGCGTAAGCGCTGGGACGGCGTCCTCTGGCACAACCCAGACCCGACGCCGCAGGAGCAAGAGGTCATCACGGCGCTGGCAGGCCGGCGGTTCCTTTACCGCCGCGTCGGCCACGACGAGCGGCCCTTGCGCCTGGAACCCCAGGGCAAGGTCGGCGAAGGGGCCGCTGAATGCGAGCGGCGCTGGGACGTGAACATCGACGACGGCACCACGATCCTGACGCTTGGCCGGCTGGATCGCCCGACCTGTCATCTGCAACGCAATGGCGACGGTTCCTGGCACGGGCAATGGCTCGAACACGAGCGCATGCCCATCGAGTTCGTTCCGATGGAGGGCTGAAAATGAGCTTGTCCTATCCTTTATTGAATAGCCGCTGGGAGCTGGAGGACTACAGCCGACGCCGGGCCGCGGGTGTCTTCTACGGCGAGAACCGGATGCTCTGCCGGCTGCTGGGCGACTACCTGGCCTTCGTGGACACCCACGATTTCATGCTCGCGCCGCGCCTGGTGCTGGACGGCTTCTGGGAGGCGTGGGTGACGCTGGCCCTCGGTCGCTACATCCAGCCCGGCTTCCACTGCGTCGATGTCGGGGCCAACTACGGCTATTACACCCTGCTCATGGCCGGCGCCTGCGAACGCGGGGGTCGCGTCATGGCGTGCGAGCCGAATCCCCTGTTGGCGGAAACGTACCTGCCAGGCAACGTGGCGCTGAACGGCTTTCGTGACCGCGTCGAGGTTTGCCAGAAGGTGATCGGCAACATCAACGCCGAGCGGGTGGAGTTTGTCCTGCACGACGGCGACTACGCGACGTCGTCCCTGGAGCGCTGGGCGTATCCGCACCGATCGCAGAACATCCAGGTGCCCGCGATCACGCTGGACCGCGCCCTGGCCGACTGGGAACGGCTGGACGTGGTCAAGATCGACGCCGAGGGCGCGGAGGCCCTGGTCTGGGAAGGCATGCAGGAAACGCTCAAGCGGTTTCCGGCCGTCGCCGTGGCAATCGAACTTCACCTTCAGCGCGACCCGCCCCAGGTCACCAGTTTCCTCCATCAGATGGAGCGCGATGGCTATGGCCTCCGCTACCTCAACTATGAGGGCGACATCGCGGCCACGGACCCGGCGACCATTGTGGCCAACCCGCATGAGCACTGGATGTTGTGGCTGCAGAACTAGGCTGCCTTCCTCTCGGTCCGCTACGGAGATTGTCAACTCCTTCTGACTTGACTAGACTGTAACCGACTTTCTTCCTTTTTCATGGCCCAGCGAGGACGCGGCTTGCGATGGCAGAAGAACACTGGGTTTCAGTTGATCGCGTCGCCGCTCACCTAGGCGTAACCCGCGACTCGATCTACCGTTGGATTGATCGGAAGGGTTTTCCGGCCCATCGCGTGGGACGGTTGCTTCGGTTCAAGCTTTCGGAAGTAGACCACTGGGTCACGACTGGAGGCGGGGCCAGGGTCTCGCGGACAAAGGCGCCGCCGAGGAAGTGACAGATGCCCCGAATCTTCGACAACATCGAGCAGGAGCTGCTCCCTGCCCTACAGCAGACGTTGCAGATCGCGGAGCGGGCTGACTTTTGCATCGGCTACTTTAACCTACGCGGCTGGAAGCAGCTCGACCGTTTCGTCGAACGCTGGTCGGGCAGCGAGGGTCACTGCTGTCGGCTGTTGGTGGGCATGCAGCGGCTGCCGGCCGAGGAGCTGCGAACAGCCCTCAGCCTCACGCACCGGGATGCGGAAATCGACAACCAGACCGCCCTGCGCCTTAAGAAACGGTTGGCTGAAGAATTCCGCGAGCAACTGGCCGTGGGCACGCCTACGAATGAAGACGAGGCTTGCTTACGACGACTGGCCGCCCAGATCAAGGCGAAGAAGGTTGTCGTCAAGCTTTTCCTTCGGCATCCCCTTCATGCCAAGCTCTATCTCGTGTTCCGGCCGGACCCCATCAACCCTGCTGTGGGTTACCTGGGGAGCAGCAATCTAACCCTTTCCGGTCTCGCCGGGCAAGGGGAACTCAATATCGATGTGCTCGATCACGACGCCTGCCAGAAGTTGGCTCGCTGGTTCGAGGATCGCTGGGCGGACCGCTGGTGCATCGACATCTCCGCCGAGTTGGTGCAGAACATCGAGGAAAGCTGGGCGCGGGAAGCGCTCATTCCGCCATACCATATCTATGTGAAGATGGCCTACCATCTGTCGCAGGAAGCCAGGGCCGGCCTGACCGAGTTTCGCATCCCGCCCGAGTTCCGCTGCAAGCTGTTCGAGTTTCAGACGGCTGCGGTGAAGATCGCCGCCCATCACTTGAACAAGCGGGGTGGGGTCTTGATTGGCGACGTTGTTGGGCTGGGCAAGACGCTGATGGCCACAGCCCTAGCCCGAATCTTTGAGGACGACTTTGGCCTGGAAACCCTGATTCTCTGCCCGAAAAACTTGGTCCCGATGTGGGAGGACTATCGGGATCAGTACCGCCTTCGGGGCCGCGTCTTGTCTCTGAGTGTTGCGACGCGGGAGTTGCCAAGGCTACGACGCTACCGGCTGATTGTCATCGACGAATCCCATAACCTGCGAAATCGTGAAGGCAAACGCTACCGAGCCATCCAGGAGTACATCCGCGAGAATGACAGCAAATGCGTGCTGTTGTCGGCAACGCCGTACAACAAGACATACCGCGACCTGGCCAACCAACTCCGTCTTTTTGTCCCCGAGGACCGCGACCTCGGCATCCGGCCCGAACGCCTGCTGCGGGAGCTTGGCGAAACCGAGTTCATCCGCCGGCATCAATGTCCCGTCCGCTCCCTGGCGGCGTTTGAGAAGAGCGATTACGCCGACGACTGGCGCGAGCTGATGCGGCTTTACCTCGTGCGCCGAACGCGCACATTCATCAAGGACAACTACGCGGAAACCGACTCGGAGACAGGCCGGAAATTCCTGACCTTTGAGGACGGAACGAGGGCGTATTTCCCCGATCGCCTGCCCCGGACGGTCAAGTTCAAGATCGGCAAGGCAGGCGACGATCAGTACGCTCGTCTGTA
Source organism: uncultured Verrucomicrobiae bacterium (assembly GCA_937976685.1). GTDB lineage: Bacteria > Verrucomicrobiota > Verrucomicrobiia > Limisphaerales > J093 > JADJWF01. Next base: position 3,523 of record CALJWR010000219.1, on the reverse strand, counting down.
CTCCGACGAGGTCGTGGACATCATCAACCACCTGAACTTGCCCCGCTATGGCCTGGGCAACTATCTGGCCCCGTCGCCCCATGAACCGCCGACGCAGGCCGAGGGCAAAGTCATCCAGGACCTGTCTCGCGCCGGCAAGCGCCTGATGGGTTTTTGCCGCACGAACCTGTTTAAGCGGCTGGAAAGCAGCGGCCAGGCATTTCTCCAATCGGTGGAGCGCCACATTCTTCGCAACTTCGTCTACTTGTACGCGATCGAGAACGACCTGCCGCTTCCGATTGGCAGCCAGGACACGGAGTTGCTCGACACTCGCTTTACCGACGCTGAGGAGGCGGAACTAGTTGGGAGCGAAGAAGAAGAGAGTACGTCGAACGGTACTATGCGTGCTCCGACAGTGCTGCGGAACGAGTCCGAATTCAAGCACCGAGCCGCTGAAGTGTACAAGGAATACTCCGGTCCCTTAAAGCGGCGGTTCAAATGGCTACCCCCGGGCCTGTTCGTCAAGCAACTCGCCGATGATCTGCGCGAGGATATCAAAGCCCTACTCAATGTTCTCAACTTGTGCGGCGAGTGGGACGCCAGCAAGGATGCGAAGCTCGAAGCGCTTTGGACCCTGCTCTCCAAGAAGCATCCGTCGGACAAGGTGCTGATCTTCACGCAGTTCGCCGACACGGTTCGCTACCTCGAGGAGCAGTTGCGGGCCCGCGGCTTGACCAGGGTCGCCGGCGTCACGGGCGATTCGGACGACCCCACGACGCTGGCTTGGCGATTCAGTCCGGTGAGCAACGAGAAACGCGACCGGGTGTCGCCGGACGAAGAGCTGCGCGTACTCGTCGCCACGGACGTACTCAGCGAAGGCCAGAACCTTCAGGACTGCGCCGTCGTGGTCAATTTCGACTTGCCCTGGGCGATCATCCGCCTCATCCAGCGCGCCGGCCGTGTCGATCGCATCGGCCAGAAAGCGGAAAACATTCTCTGCTACTCCTTCCTGCCAGCCGACGGCGTCGAGCGGATCATCCGCTTGCGGGTCCGCGTCCGGCAGCGCTTGAAGGAGAACGCCGAGGTCGTCGGGACCGACGAAGCGTTCTTCGAGGACGACCGGAACGATCGGACGATTCTTGATCTGTACCACGAGAAGGCCGGCATCCTGGACGGCGATGCCGAAACCGAAGTGGACCTGGCATCGTATGCCTACCAAATTTGGAAAAAGGCGATCACAGATGAGCCCAGTCTGGCAAAGACCATCCCTGAGTTGCCTCCAGTGGTCTTCGCCACCAAACCGCATCAAACGACCGACAAGGAACCGACGGGCGTGTTGGTCTACCTGCGGACCGCCGAGGGCAATGACGCCTTAGCCTGGATGGACAAAAACTGTAAGAGCGTTACCGAATCGCAGTTTGCCATTCTCAAGGCGGCGGAATGCACGCCGGACACGCTGGCCCTGCGCCGACAGGACGACCATCATGCCCTCGTCCAGAAAGCCGTTGAGCTGATCCTCTCGGAGGAAAAGTCCGTCGGCGGTCAGCTTGGTCGTCCCTCGGGCGCTCGCTTCCGCACCTACGAACGTCTCAAGCGCTACGCGGAGCAGTTCAAAGGAACTCTTTTCGAATCACAGGAGTTGCTGCGCACCATCGACGACATTTACCGCTACCCGCTGCGGCCCACGGCCATCGATACGCTGAACCGCCAACTGCGAAGTGGCATCTCGGATGAGGATCTGGCCCAGCTCGTCATCGCTCTCCGCGACGAGGACCGGCTTTGCCTCGTCCACGAAGAGGAGCAAACTCACGAGCCCCGCATCATTTGCTCATTAGGATTGTCCAGCACGGGGGGAGAAATGTAAACCATGCCTCTCGACCTTGCTCGCCTGCGCCAGTGCCTCCAGAGCTTCGACTTTCGAACCTTGTTCGTCCAGGAACTCGGCTGGGACCGTCACTCGGGCAACCTGTCAGTGCCTGTGGATGGCAAGATATATTCCGTCCAAGCCATTGCGGAGAAGCGCGGGTTTCAAGTGTTCGAATGCCCCACCAACGAGAATGGGCGTGTTCCCGACCATCCGACCCGGAGCAAGATCGAACGCCAGGTCGCCAAGTCCGCCCACGAACACGTCATCATCTACACCGATGCGGCGAAGACCGTCCAGAAGTGGCAGTGGGTCCGGCGCGAACTCGGCCGGCCCCTGGCTCGGCGCGAATACGACTTCTTCAAGGGACACACCGGCGAGTTGCTGGCGCAGAAGCTCCAGTACCTGGCCGTGGACCTGTCCGAAGAGGAAGACCTCACGCTCGTCAACGTCACGCGCCGTGCTCGCCAGGCGTTCGACGTGGACCGCGTCACCAAGCGCTTCTACGACCGCTTCAAGATCGAGCACGCCACGTTCCTCAACTTCATCAAGGGGATCACGGCGACGGCGGACGCCGAGTGGTACGCCTCGGTCATGCTCAACCGCCTGATGTTCGTCTACTTCATTCAGAAGAAAGGGTTTCTCGACGGCGACCCCGACTACCTGCGCAACCGTTTGAAGCTCGTCCGCCAGAAAAACGGCAAGGACCAGTTTCACTCCTTCTACCGCTACTTCCTGCTGCGGCTGTTCCACGAGGGCCTGGGCCAGCCACCAAGCCAGCGCAAGAAGGACCTGGAGGCATTGCTTGGCGACGTGCCCTATCTGAACGGCGGCCTGTTCGATGTCCACGAACTCGAAAAACAGTATCAGGACGAGATTCACATTCCGGATGACGCCTTCGAGCGCCTGTTCAATTTCTTCGATGCCTATCAGTGGCACCTCGATGAGCGTCCGCTCCGGGCCGACAACGAGATCAACCCGGACGTCCTCGGCTACATCTTCGAGAAGTACATCAATCAGAAGCAGATGGGGGCCTACTACACCAAGGAGGACATCACCGGCTACATCGCCCGCAACACGGTCGTGCCATTCCTGTTCAACGCCGCCGAGAAGAAATGTGCCATCGCCTTCAAGCCCGACAGCGCCGTTTGGCGGCTCCTCCGGGACGACCCCGACCGTTACATCTACCCGGCTGTCAAACACGGCGTCATCCAACCCGACGGCTCTATCCTGCCCAATCCGAACTCCCCGACTTCGTGCAGACCGGCATGCACGACCCCAAGGCCCGCATGTTCGACAAGCGTTACAATCTCCTGCAAGCGCCGGCGGGCGATCCGATCCGGCTGGTCACCGAGACCTGGCGCGAGTACGTCTACCGCCGCAATCGCTGCCTGGAAATCCGTGACAAGCTCCGCCGCGGTGAAGTCCACGACATCAACGACCTGATCACCCTGAACCTCGACATCTGCCAGTTCGCCCAGGACGTGATCGCCAACTGCGAGAGTCCCGAACTCTTGCGGGCCTTCTGGCACGCTATCACGAACGTCTCCGTGCTCGACCCGACCTGCGGCTCCGGCGCGTTTCTCTTCGCCGCGCTCAACATCCTTGAACCATTGTACGAAGCCTGCCTGGAACGCATGCAGGCGTTCCTCGGCGACCTTTCTCTCCCCTCTCCCACAG
>CALJWR010000218.1 GCA_937976685.1 uncultured Verrucomicrobiae bacterium | reverse complement strand
AGGAGTCGGATGACCCCGCGCCGGGAAGAAGGCGTTGACGGCATGATTCACGTGTCCGACATGTCCTGGACGCGCAAGATCAACCATCCCTCCGAACTCCTCAAGAAGGGTGACGAAGTCGAGGCGGTCGTGCTCGAAGTGGACAAGCTCAACCAGCGCATTTCGCTGGGCATGAAACAGCTCACCGAGGATCCATGGGACCACATTGACAAGTTCTACAAGGTAGGCGACCTCGTCACCGGCAAGGTCACCAAACTCGCGAGCTTTGGCGCCTTCATCGGCCTCCAGCACGAGATTGACGGCCTCGTGCACATCTCGCAGGTCAGCGAGGAACGGGTGGACAAGATCAAGAACGTGCTGCAGGTGGGGCAGGAGGTGTCCGCGCGCGTGATCAAGATTGATCGCAGCGAACGCCGCATCGGCCTTTCCATCAAGGCGGCCACCTACTCCGACGAGCAGCTCAAGGAAGAGCAGAAGCTCCTCGACGCCCTCAAGCCCGGTGAAGACTTGGTGGCCCTCCAGCACGCGTTCGACGCGGCCGAGGAAAGCCGCTCCGAGTAATCTCCTGCGCTACAGGTATCCCGTGATTCAAGGCGGGCCGGCAACGGCCCGCCTTTTTCGTTCGTTCACTCCGGGATTCCGGCGACGCCATCGGTATTGGGCCGGGCCGGTTCCGCGCTGCTACCGGGTGCAGTGCTGTCGCCCTGACGCTTTTGACGCCGCTCGCACAGGTGGGTACTCTCGTCGGGACAAGGCTATGATGTCGTCAATGGTCCCCACTCCCGACGTGCCGCCCGAAATCCGGGTTGGCGACGAGCGCCTGATCAAGGTCACCGCGAGCGCTGCCGAGCGGATTCGCCTGCTGCTGGCCAGGCAGGGCTGGGCATCCGGCGTGCTGCGCATCGCGGTGGTTGGCGGCGGTTGCTCCGGACTCACCTACAAGATGGATTTCTACAAGGAACCTGCCCCGCGCGACATCGTGGTGGAAAGCGCGGGCATCCAGGTGGTCGTGGACCCGAAAAGCGCGCTGTATCTCACCGGGTCGGAGCTCGATTATGTCGAGGCGCTCCAGGGGGGCGGTTTCAAGGTCAAGAACCCCAACGCCGCCAGTTCGTGCTCCTGCGGCGAGAGTTTCTCGGCCTAGCCCGGCTATTGCACAGTTCGCGGGAAACGCGGGCAGACTGCGGTCGCTGGCGTGAACTGGCGGAGGGGCGCCCACGCCGCACGGATCGCCGCCTCACGGCGGTGGCGACCATGGCTATGGGATATCCGGGATAGGCTGGCGGGGAGCAGCCGGGCAAACCGGCGAGATGCCGACGCGAGCATCGTTGAACCGACCAAACCACCGCGCCTCTCTGGCAACCAACCTTCGACGGTCGCAGCGCGTCACGACCGAACACCCGCCTGCGAAGCCCACCGCCGCTGCGCGCGACGAATGTCGCGCCGCCCGCATGGAACCGGTTGAAGGAGCCTTGCGCCGCGTGGCAGGCGCCGCCTAAATGCCCTTCGCATGATTCTGCCGCTGAGCGATGCCCCAAATCCCAAAGGCGCCCCGATCGTCACCTGGAGCCTGATCGCGGTGAACGTGCTGATCTTTGTGCTGATTTCGTGGCCCTTGAGCCAGCAGCCGGCCGACCCCAACGATCCGCTGCTGCGCGAGTACCTCACCACCGTCCGCGAAGTCCTGCCCTCGGGCGTCTCGGTGCGGGACGTGTTGCGGAACACGTCGGCCTACGACCTGTACACCTTTCAGCACGGGTTTCGTCCCGCGCAACCAGAACTCCGCGACCTCTTCACGTCGTTGTTTCTTCACGGCGGGCTGGCGCATCTGCTCGGCAACATGCTCTTTCTGTGGATCTACGGGGACAACGTCGAGTACCGCCTGGGCCGGCTGCGGTACCTGCTTTACTACCTGCTGACGGGGGTGGCGGCGACGCTCTTTTACTCGCTGTTCGCGCCGAATTCGAAGCTGCCGCTGGTGGGGGCCTCGGGCGCGATTTCGGGCGTGCTCGGGTTCTATTTCATTTGGTTCCCGAAGAACACGGTCCGGCTGTTCGTGTTTCTATTCCCGTTCTTCATGAACGTAATTCAGGTCTCGGCCCGCTTTGTCCTGGGCATCTACCTGGTGCTGGACAACCTGCTTCCCTTCATGCTCACGCACGGGTCGCAGGGCGGCGGGGTGGCGCATGGGGCGCACATCGGCGGGTTCATCGCGGGCTTGCTGATCGCGCTGCTTCGCAACCGGCGCGAAACGATGGCCGCGCCGAGGGAATATCGCCCGTCGCGCAAGGCGCCGCCGGCACCACTCGACGAGGTGGCGGATGCCCTGGAACGCGGCGACATGGCTGGAGCGGCCAGCGCCTACTTTGCGCTCCCGCCGGAGCAAACGCGCCGGCTGCTGACGCCAGCCGAGATGCTTGCGCTGGGCGACTGGCTGGCTGCCAATGGTCACCCGGACGCCGCGCTCACCATGTACCGCCGTCTCCTGCGGGACTATCCCAGGGGACCGGGGCTGGCCGAAGCGCATACGGGCGCAGGCTGGGTGCAACTCGAGGCCAAGGGGCAGGTCGCTGCCGCCTACCAGCACTTCATGGAAGCCTTGGACCTCGATCCCGCCCCGGAGACATTCACGCGCGCCCGGGCGGGCCTCGACGCCGTGGCGCGCCGCCAGCGCTTCGCCATTCGCCGGTGAAGCGGCACGGTTCGGCGGGAGACCCGCGACACGTCAGTACGGCAACGGGAAGCGCGCGGTCAATTCCCGCACCCGGTCGCGCACCTTGCGGATGGCCCCGTCATTCTTGAGGTCGAGCAGCACCTCGCTGATCATGTCCGCGATGGCGGCCATTTCCGGTTCCTTCATCCCGCGAGTGGTGACGGCGGGCGTGCCCAGCCGGATGCCGCTGGCCTGGAAGGGGGACCGCGTCTCGAAGGGAATGGTGTTCTTGTTGACCGTGATGCCGGCCTCGTCGAGGGCGATTTGGCAGTCCTTGCCGGTCATGCCGCGCGCGCCGACGTCCACCAGCATCAAATGGTTGTCCGTGCCGCCGCTGACCAGCCGGTAGCCGTTGCGCTTCATGCCCTCGGCGAGGGCGGCGGCGTTCTTCACGATCTGCTGCTGGTAGGCCCTGAACTGCGGCTGCAGCGCCTCGTGAAAGCACACCGCCTTCGCCGCGATCACGTGCATCAGGGGGCCGCCCTGGATGCCGGGGAAGGCTTGCGAGTCAATTTCCTTTGCGTACTTCGCCGAACACAGGATCAACCCGCCGCGTGGTCCCCGCAAGGTCTTGTGGGTGGTGGTGGTGACGAAATCCGCGTAGCCGACCGGGCTCGGGTGGAGGCCGGCCGCGACGAGGCCGGCGATGTGGGCGATGTCCGCCAACAACAGCGCGCCCACTTCCTTCGCGATCTCGCTCATGCGCGGGAAGTCAATGATCCGCGGGTAGGCGCTGGCACCCACAGTGATCATTTTCGGCCGGTGCTCGCGGGCCATTGCGGCGAGCTGGTCGTAGTCAATGCGCTCATCGTCCGGGCGCACGCCGTAGTGGACGATCTCGAAGAACTTGCCGGAAAAGTTGGCTTTGTTGCCGTGCGTCAGGTGGCCGCCATGGCTGAGATCCATCGTCAGCATCTTGTCGCCGGGCTTCAACATGGCGAAATAGACCGCCATGTTCGCGCCCGAACCGGAATGCGGCTGCACATTCGCATGCTCCGCGCCGAAAAGCTGCCTGGCGCGGTCAATGGCGAGTTGCTCGGCCACGTCCACGTTTTCGCAGCCGCCATACCAGCGCTTCTTCGGGTAGCCCTCGGCGTACTTGTTCGTCAGCGTCGAGCCTTGCACCTCCATCACGGCCGGGCTGGTGAAATTCTCGGAGGCGATCAACTCGATGTTTTCCTGCTGCCGCCGGGTCTCGCGGGTGATCACCTGAAAGATCTCCGGGTCCACGCCCGCCAGGTGCCGTCCCGCCCCGCTGAACTTCGCCACGCGCCGCTCGTGCCGTCCCCCTTCGAAGGGCGTGGTGAGGAACTTGTCCAGGATTCGTTGCGCCGTCGCGACGTCGGTGAACTTCGCGCCGAGGCAGAGGATGTTGGCGTCGTTGTGGCTGCGGCTCAGCTCGGCGGCCTCCTCGTTGCAAACCAGGGCCGCCCGGATCCCGGGCACTTTGTTGGCTGCCATGCTCATGCCAATACCGGTCGAGCAGACCAGCACACCCCGGCCCGCATCGCCCGCCGCCACCTTGGCCGCTGCCGCCTGAGCGTAGTCCGGGTAATCGGTCGAGTCGGGCGAATGGGTGCCGACGTCCACCACGTTCAGGCCGCGGGAAGCGAGCACGCCTTTAAGCGCCTCCTTGAGTTGGAAACCGGCGTGATCCGAACCAATCGCCACCGTGCGGGTGGCATCTGCTTTGTCGAGGGAGTTGAGCATCGAAAGAATGCCTTGCTGAATTTGATCGCGGCAGGCCCGGTACTCGTCGAGTCCCCGACCAATCGGGTCCGCGACATCCTGTTCAAACGGTTCCAACCGATCGTCAAACTCGCGCAGGAGAAAGGTCTTGCCGGCGGCATCGGGATGCAGGTCGAGAATCGCCGCGAGGTGTCCCTGCGTCATGCCGAGAATGACATCCGCCTCGCGAACCAGGTCGGCCGAGAGCATCTGGCTGCGGTGTTGGGAGATGTCGGCCCCGATCTCGCGCATGGCCGCCACCGCGTGCGGACTGGGCGGGAGTCCCGGCAGGGCGGCAACGCCCGCCGAGATGGCGCGCAGGTCCGTGCGGCCCCGGGTGAGGTGCCGCAGGAGTCCCTCGGCCATCGGGCTCCGGCAAATATTGCCGGTGCAAACGAACAGGAAGGTTTTCATCCCGCTTGGCGCGCAACGTTGCGTTTGCCCCCCCTCGCGTCAACGGCGAATTCGGAGGGCGGCCGCTGCTTTACGGCGGGAGCAACCGGGCCTGCTCCCACAACCGGATTGGCCAGGGTCGCACCCACAGATCGAGCAGGGTGTGGACGCGGGGAGCAGCTCATCGTTCAGAGCCTCCGCGGCAGCCTCACGAGGGCGATGCCCTTGAGCAGATCCAACGCCCGCACCAGCACAGGATCGGCTACCACAGGAGCTTCCGCCGCAGTCGCCGTCTCCGCCGGCACAGGGGTGGGCGTCTCGCGCCGCTCGCGGCGCATGCGGACGAGGTCGGCTTCGGTGAGGCGGGCGGGCCGGCCAGAGGCATTCGGGCTGCGCGCGGCCGCGAACGGGTTTTCCAGGAAGGCTCGCTCCTCGGCCAGGGGGACGGTCACCGTGATGTCCGGTTCCACGCCGCCGGGCGGGACTTCCGCGCCATCACGCAGTTTGACCGTGGCCGTCACCACGCGCAGCCGCTGGCCGGTGCTCAGCGGAAACTCCTCGAAGACACCTGCCGTGCCGGCGGTCCGCCCCCCGAGGAGCAGGGCGACCTCGTTTTGGCGGAACACTTCCGCCAGGGCCTCCGCGGCGCCGCTCGTGCGGCGGTTCACCAGCACCATGACGGGGCGCGTGAACGGCTGCGCGCTGCCCGGCGCGCGGAATGCCTCCGCGCCCAGGCTCAGCAAAGGGACTTCGTCGGCGATGAACTGGCCCGCCACGCGCGCGGCGGCGGCGTAGTTGGTGCCGCTGGCGAAGCGCAGATCCAGCACCAACCCTTCCACGCGGCTGGTGGCCCCGAGCTCCTTGAGCGCCGCGGCCAGACCAGCGGCCGCGTCCTCATCCACCCGGCTCAGGCGCACGTAGGCCGTCGAGGCGCCAAACAGTGCGGTTTTGGCGATGGTGGGACCGTGCTCCTCTGGCTGGGCGGCGACTCCGTTGGTGAGCAACGTCACCCGCCCGGCCAGTTGCTCGATCAAACCGCGCGCCGCCGCGGCGTCGAGTTCGGCTTCGGTGACCCCGACCAGATTCGAGAGCAGCACGCCGCGAACTTCGCGGTAATTCAGCGCCGACGGCATCTGATCCGCCTCGAGGCCCTGGCCGGCCAACAGCACCAACGAGCAAGTCCACGCCGCGAGCGAAGACGAATTCATCCGCCGAGAATGGCTCGCGTGGCAGGGAGCGACAAGCAAATCACCGGCGGCTCCGACCCGACACCCGACGCAGGCCCCGATCTGCGGCCGGTGGTGGGCCACGGTCAGCGGCGGCCAGGATCCGCGCGCCAAGCCTGAAGATAGCGGTCGCTGAATTCCCGCCGCGCCTTCGCGTCCACGATCAATCGGTCCCAATCCAGCGCCGGTCGGTCACCCAGGACCGGTGGTCGGGCGCTGAGTTCCACGAGCCGGGGCGCGAGTTCGCGGAAGGCCCGGCCGGCGGCCTTTTCCCGACCGTCGGCCGTGAGCAGACCGATGAACTCCGTCACGTCGCGCGCCCCGGGGTGGTCGTGGAAACTCCAGTTCAGCCAGCCGTGGGCGAGGCCGGCAGTGGTTTCGATCGCGCGCCGGAACCACCGCGCTTGGTGCTCCTCGGAGGCGAACGGGTGGACACCCTTGGCAATGGTGGGCTGGCCGCCGCCGTACCAGCCGAACTCGGCGACAATGACAGGTTTGCCGAACCGCGCCACCTCGCGCACGACGGACTCGAGGTAGGCCAGGTTCCGCGGTTCGTCCTCCTCACGATATTCGTAGAAGCCGTTGGCGAGCGGGTAGAAGTGAATCTCCATGAAATCCAGCAGCGGCGCCTGGCGCGCCGGTCGGAACGCCGAGTAGTGCCACGCGGCGGCGATGTTCACGGGGACCGACCACTGGATCAACCCGACCGTCACCAGGGCCTGCGGGTCGGCGGCTTTGATGGCGGTCACCTGGCGACGGGTCCATTCGTCCGCGATGTCTTCCCGGAACCGCTGGTAGTCGGCCTGGTCGAGACCGGTGACCGTGTCCTTCGCGGGCACGGGCACCGCGCCAAATTCCAGCGCCTCCCCGTCGCGCTGCCACGCTCGGGCGAGCTTCGCGGGCTCGCCATACTGCTTCTGCAGCCACGTCTGCCACTTCGCCTTCATGGCGGGCGTGTCCCAGCGGACTTCCGGCTCATTGAGCAGATCGTAGGCGAAGAGCGCGTGCCGCCCGCGATACCGCGCGGCGAACTGTCTCCAGAAGTCTTCGAGCCCCGCGAGCACGGTCTCGTCGGCGATGCGATCGCCGCGCGCCCAATCTGGCAGCCCTTCCCAGTGATCGGGCCCGGTGGGGTGAACATAGATGCCGGCCTCCTCGGCCAGTTCGAGGAACCGCTCGAATTTCGCCAGTCCCTCGGGAGCCAGCCGGCCGCGTTCCCTGTAAAACGAGCCGTAGGTGAGAAAGACGCGGACGCAGTTGCCCCCCATTTCCTTGAGCCTCGCGAAATCCCGGCGCGTGGCTTCGGCATCAAATTGCTGCCACACCTGCGGCGCCCAGCCGGTGCCGGGCCGAAAATAGTTCACCCCGAAAGCCACCCAGGGCTCGCCTGCATCGGTGACGAAGCCCCGGCCATCGGGCGCGACGCGAATCCGGGGAAGTGCTGAGGAAGCGGCGGCCGCTGGGAGCAGCAGGAGCGCCGCGGCAGCGGCGACGGCGGGCCATAAGCGGCCGCAAAAGCATTGGCGTTGCACGGACTCAGCGTGCCCCGCTTTTCGCTGCGGGTCACGCGGGAACGCAGGCTGCCGCTCCCCCGCGCTCCGCTGCCGAGACGAATCAGTAGTAAGCGACGACCTCGATCTCCACCTTCGCTCCGCGGGGCAGCCCGGCTACCTGGATGGTCGAACGCGCCGGGAAGTCGCGCGGGAAGTAGCGGCCGTACACTTCGTTCATGAAGGCAAAATCCGCCAGGTCGGTGAGGAACACGGTGGTCTTGACCACCCGGTCGAGGCCGAGGTTCTCGTGGGCCAAGATGGCCTTGATGTTTTCCAAGACCCGCTCGGTCTGGGCACGTGCGTCGCCTTCCACCAACTGCCCGGTGGCGGGATCGAGCGGAATCTGGCCGGAACAAAACAACAGGTCGCCGACGCGGACGGCGTGGCTGTAAGGCCCCACGGGCGGTGGGGTGCCGGCCGGGCGGATGATGGTTTTCGTCGTCATGCGGCGCTGGTGGTACCGGCAGCGGAAAGGGGGGTCAAGTCGCCGCCGGACTTGCTTGCAGCCGTGCTCGCACGGGGACAGGCATTCGGGCGTGCTCGGGGCTCTTGCGGCTTGTGAACAACCGCCCCTTGACCCGCGCAGGGTCGAGCGCGAGCGTCGCGCCGGTTTTGTCCGCCCCATGCGCTCCTTCTCGATCCCCTTTCGCCGCGCTCTCGCCGCGCTGGCCACCGCTGGTTTTCTGCTGGCCCTTTTCGCCGCGGTGTCGTGCCGCCCCGGCGGTGAAGTCTCCAACGGCGTTCAACTGATCGCCGCGCAGGAGCCGCTGGCGCCCGGCACGACGTTCGAACTGCGGTTTGATCAACCGGTCGCCGCGCCGTCGGAAGTCGGGCGGCCCCGGGAACGCTCGCCTTTGGCCATCCGCCCCGCCGTCGAGGGGACCTTCGTGTGGTTGACCGAACGCAGCGGCGTCTTCACCCCTGCTGCGCCGCTCGCCTTCGACACCGCTTACCGCTTTTCGCTGGCGCGGGATTTCCGGGATTCAAACGGCCAGCGGGTCAAAGCGGCTCTGGACCGGACGCTGCGGACGCCCGGGCTGACAGTGCGTTTGCTGGCACCCGAGGGCTTCACCAGCGGCCAAACGAATGCGAGCGCCCGGCCTGTTCTGGCGCTGGAGTTCAACGCCGCGGTTGCCGCCGACCTGCTCGCGGAGCGGTTGCGGTTTCGAGCACCGCGCGGCAAAGAGCGACGGGCGATCGTGCTGCCGGCCAACGAGGAGTTGCTCCGTCTCCAATTCGGCTGGTACCGCCCGCCGTCGCCCCCCTGGGAAGAAGCGAGTCGGCGGGTGGCCGAAGGGACCCCGCCGCCCGCGGCGTCTCCGCCGGCGAGTTCGTTCTGGGAGAACCCGGTGGGGAATCCCGTTTTTCCGAACGTGGTTTTCGTCACTCCGGCCGCAGCGCTCGAGGTGGGCGAAGGCTGGGAACTGGTCTTGCCCGCCGGAACGCCCGCCGCGACACCGGGCGTGCGGTTGCGGGAGGAATTCGTGCTGCCGATCGGAACGGTCCAGCCCCTGAGGCTCAGCCGTCTTGAAAGCCACAACGCGATCGGTCGCGGAAGGCGCATGGAACTAGCCTTCTCCAAGCCCCTCAGTAGCGACGTGACCAGCACCAACCTCGCGAACTGGCTCAGCGTGATTCCGGCCCCGGAGGATTTGAACATCACGGTTCGCCAAAACGTGATCGAACTGGCGGGCGCCTTTGAACTCACCACCCCCATCCGGCTGACCTTGCGGCCCGGTCTGCCGGCGGACGATTCGCTGACACTGCGCGAGCCGATCGAGCGCGAAGCCCGCTTCTCGCCGGTGCCCGCGCGCTTGTACCTGGCCGGCTTCCGCACGGAGCAGTACGCCGCCGGCCGACGCGAGTTTCCGTTGCTCGCCGTCAACACGACGCAGGCGTGGGTGCGGGCCAAGTTGATCGAACCGGACGCGGTGGTTCACGTCCTGCGCGGCTACGGGCTGAGCTTCCGCCGGAACTGGCGCGAAGCCGGCGCGAACGAGGAGCCCTTCCGCGAGGTGCCCTACGCGCTGATTCCCGGACGCACCGTTTTCGACCAGCCATTGGCGATCGAGGCGCCGGTGGACAAACCGCAAGCGGTACCGCTCCGCTGGGACGATCTGATCGGGGCCGGTCGCCGGGGGGTCGTGTTTCTCGACGCCCGCCGTGAGGCCGGCGGTTTCGGCGCCGGGCCGGCGCAAGGCGCGCAGGCCGTCGTGCAACTGACCGATCTCGGCTTCGTGACGAAGGCGAGCCGGGACGAGGTGGTGGCGCTGGCCTTCCATTTGTCCACCGGCCAGCCCGCTCGAGGGGCGCTGGTAAAACTGCTGACCGACGACAGCGAAGTTCTCGCCGAGGCGCGGACAGACGAACAGGGTCTGGTCCGCCTGCCGCAAACCTTGCGGACCAACAACACCACGCGCTTCGACTGGCGCTATTCCGGATCGAGCGATGCCACCGGATATCCGGCGGGCGACTGGTTGCTCGCGCAGACGGGCGACGACCTCCGTGCCGCCGAACTCGGCGACATCGCGATGCCCTACGGCTTCGGCGAGCGGCCATGGTCATGGTCCGCACTGCGCGAGCGCTGGCGGTTTCTGGTGTTCACCGATCGCCCGGTGTACCGGCCCGGTGAAACGGCGCAGTTGAAAGTGATTGCCCGGGAGTGGCGCGACAACGACTGGCATTTGCCGGCCGGCGAGTCCGTCAGACTCGAGCTCGCCGACCCGCGCGGGCGGTCGGTGTTCACGACCAACCTGGCCCTGGGCGATCTTGCGTCGCTGGACCGCGCGCTGCCACTGCCCGCGGCGCCGCTGGGAGACTACACGCTGACCGTCTCCGGCGGCGATGCCACCGCCAGCGCGAACCTGAGCATTCAGGAGTTCCAGCCCAATCCGTTTGAGGTGACGATCACCGGCAAGTCCGCCTATCGCGCCGATGAGGCGCCCACCAACCTGGTCTCCGCGCGCTCCTTCCACGGGCAGCCCGTCAGCCGCGCCCGAATCGCGTGGACCCTTGCGGGCACCGACCACATCCCAGTGCCAGACCGCTTCGAAGACTTTCGTTTCGGAACGCAGGTGTGGCGGAGCGAGCTGGGCTATCGGGCCGGCTCGTTCTCCGCGTCGGGTGCAACAAACTTCACTGGCAGTCTGGAACTCGCACCTGAAGTTCCGATCAATCCCTCCGCGCCGCACGCCCGGCGGTGCCAGTTGCTGGTGAGCCTCACCGACCTGAACCAACAGTCCGTCTCCACCCAGAGCGAGTTTGTGCGGCACAGCTCGGATTTTTACGTGGGCGCGCGGCTGCCCGCCGAGGTGGCTCGCGCCGGTCAGCCGCTACCCGTGCGGCTGGCGGCGATGGGAACCGACGGCAACCCCTGGCCCGGCCGGATTCCGGTGCAACTGACGCTCAAGCGGATCAAGTGGAACTCCGTGCGGGTCGAGTTGGCCGGCGGCGTCATCGGTTACCGCAACGATGCTGAAAGCGAGTCCGTCGCCGAACTCACGGCCCGCACCGAGGACCTGGTCCTCGCGGGCGACCGCTGGGAAGCTGCGGGAGAGCCGCAGTGGCGCTTCACACCGACGGAGGCGGGCAACTATGTGCTCGAGGTCCGGGCGACCGACGCCGGCGGGCGAACCGTGTTCACGGCGGTCGAGTTCCACGTGTACGGCGACACGCTGCCGCGGTGGGCGTATCAGAACGAGACGCAGCTCGAAGTGGTCGCCGACCAGGCCGCTTACGCTCCCGGGGACACGGCGCGGCTGCTGGTGAAGACGCCGCTCTCGGGTCTGGCGCTGGTCAGTGTTGAGCGGGAGAAGGTGCTGCGCGCGTGGTTGACCAACCTGGCGAGCGGCTCACCGGTGATCGAGGTGCCTCTGCTCGCCTCCGACGCGCCCAACGTGCAGGTCTCCGTAGTTCAGGTGCGCGGCGCGGACCAGAGCCGACGGCAGGCCAAAGAACCGGAGTTCCGCGCCGGCGGCGCGCCGTTGATCGTGGCACGACCGGACCGGCGGCTCCGGGTGGCGACGACGCTCGAGGCGGCGGAGTTCAGGCCGGGGCATGAGGTCCGTCTGGTGACCCAGGTCTTTGATCACGCCGAGACGCCGGTGCCGGAAGCGGAAGTCACCCTCTTCGCGGTGGACGAAGGCGTGCTGAGCCTGACGGGCTACGCCGCGCCCGATCCGTTCGAGCATTTCTCGGCCGCCCGCGCGATCGAGGTGCAGACCGGCATAACCCTGCCGAACCTGCTGTCCGAGGATCCCGCCGACCTTCGCTTCCAAAACAAGGGGTTTCTCGTCGGAGGCGGCGGCGACGCCCGCCACGTCCGCCGTGACTTCCGCGCGCTGGCGTTCTGGCATGCCTCGTTGCGAACGGACGCAGCGGGGCGCGTGGAAGCCGCGTTCCGGGCACCCGATAGCCTGACGCAATACCGGGTCGTGGCCGTGGCCCATACGGCCGCGCACCAGTTCGGTCGCGGCGAGACCCAATTCGCGGTCAACAAGCCGCTGATGCTTGAGCCCGCCTTGCCCAGGTTCGCCAACGTGAGCGATCAACTGCTCGCCCGGGCGGTCGTCTTCAACCGGCTGCCGGCGTCGGGGGAGGTCGAAGTGACCCTGACGCTCGACGGCCACGGCCGCCCGCGCGGCGACGCCGCGAGCCTTCTGACACAGCGCGTCCCGGTCCCCGCAAACGGCGCCGTGGCCCTCGATGTGCCGGTGGAGTTCATCGAGGCCGGCGAGGCCGTGTGGACCTGGCGAGCGCGGTTCGTCGGCGGCGGGGCGGCGAGCGCAGGCGGAGACTTCACCGACGCGGTCGAATCGCGGCTCCCGGTGGGTTACCCGGCACCCCTGCTGCGTGAAGTGCGGTTCGCCCGGGTCGTGGCCGGTGAGTCGAACCTGCTCGCCGGCATCAATCCGCAGTTGCTCGCCGGCGCGGGGCAGGTGTCCTTGCGGGTGGCCAACACCCGCTTGGGCGAATTGCGCGAGGCCGTGGGCCAGTTGATCCGCTACCCATACGGCTGCACCGAGCAGACACTGAACCGCTTCCTCCCGACTGTCGTCACCCAGCGGATCATCCTCGAGATGGGGGTCGACCTGAAGGCGGTTCGCGACAAGCGGACGAACCTCAACGCCGGGGAGATCGGCGACGACGTCGAACGGGCGG